>NZ_WWFG01000001.1:2958750-3332500 GCF_026127265.1 Nostoc sp. KVJ3 | reverse complement strand
GGGCAACTCCGAACTTGCCACCACGGGGGAACCTCCCGAATTTTTGGACAAAAGAAACCAACCGTCACCCGATCGCTCGCGATGGCAGTTTGACGAAGACTCATTATCTTATGCCTTCGGAACCAATCCAAAGACCCCTATTGCTCTATTAGTACTCGATCCAAACGGCAACATCCTTTATCAATCTAACTCCTTACCTGCCGACGTTGAAGTAAATCATCTGCTGCTTGAGCGTCTTCAGTTGATACCCTTACCACCACCTCCGCAGAGGGAACCATCGCCACCCTCCAATAGAAATCCATCCATTGGGCGGCCACCCTTTCTTCGTCCACGGCCAACTCAATTTGTTACTACGCAGACAGCAAAAGCAGTTTGGCGGATTGGAGCAACTAAATTTCCCAATGCTCAGGTTGCCATTGCCGTTAATTTGCAAGCTGTCGATCAAGAAATGGCTACCATTCAGAATATTTTCCTGGTTTCAATTCCGGGAGCGCTTTTGCTAGTTGCGATGGGTGCATGGTTCGTTTCTGGTGGTGCTTTGCGTCCCATCTGGCAATTAACGGGTGTTATTCAACAGGTAACTGTCAAAGGGCTAGATCAACGGATTCCTATTGGGACAACTGATATGGAATTTGTAGAACTGATTCAGGTATTTAACCTGATGCTAGAACGCTTGGAACGCAGCTTTACCCAAGCTTCCCGCTTTAGTGGTGACGCGGCTCATGAACTAAAAACTCCACTAACTATTTTGCAAGGCGAACTAGAACGAACGCTGCAACAGGTTGATCCTGGAAGTGAAGTGCAACAGCGCTTAAGCAACCTGTTGGATGAGGTGCGCCGCTTAAGTGGAATTATGCGGAAACTCTTGTTGCTATCTCTGGCAGATGCGGGAAAAATGAGCTTGTATTTGGTTAAAGTTGATATGTCTGAGTTGCTGATGGAGATGCTAGAAGATATGGAAATGCTGGCTCCCCACTTGATTGTGCAAACTGATTTTACTGATGGATTGTGGATAAAGGGCGATCGCGATCTTCTGATTCAAGTTTTGCAAAACCTGTTTAGTAATGCTATAAAATACAATCTCACCAACGGCTGGATAAAAATTCGCGCTCATCAAACTCAAACAACTCTCCACGTCACCATTGCTAATGCATCCAAAGATATTCCAGTCAGGGAAAGCCTACACATTTTTGACCGCTTCTATCGTGGCGATCCGGCTCGAACCCTCAAGATAGAAGGCATTGGACTGGGACTCAGCTTAGCCCGTGAAATTGCCAGGGCACATCATGGCGACCTCACCCTTAGTTCAACATCTTCTGGTCAAACAGCGTTTACGCTCACTTTACCGACAAAGGAGGTAGGAGGTAGGAGGCAAAAGGAAAACTGACCTCTGCAACAACTACCTTCTTTGATGAAGTGATAGGATTTAGTTCGGTTTTGGGTTGCAATTCTCACAAATCCAATAGGATTGCTATATAGCAGTCCTATTGGATTTATGAAAAATATAGAGAAGGAAACGAACCGCCAAGTACGCCAAGTACGCAAAGGGAAGAAAGAAGAAAGAGATATATAATTTTCACAAATGATTTAGGACTGCTATATATAAAAGAGCAATTTTCAAATGACCATTTACTTTTATAAGGTTTGGCAGCCTTATGGCTGTTTTTCTAACTTTTCTCTCCACGAAATCCATATCCAGGGCACTTACTGGGCAACGGTTGAGCATTATTATCAAGCGCAAAAGTTTGTTGGCAGCACAGATGCGGCAATTATCCCCCTTATCCATGCCGCTGCTACCCCAGAAGAAGCTGCCGCTTTTGGAAGATGTAGCACTCGCCAACTCCGTCGAGACTGGGATTTGGTCAAAACTCAAATTATGCGAGAAGCTGTACTCAAAAAGTTTCTCACTCATGCTGATATTAGAGAAGTTCTGCTGAAAACAGGTGATGAGCTTTTGGTTGAAAATTCCCCAACCGATTCTTTTTGGGGCTGTGGTGCTAATAAAGCCGGTCAAAACTATCTCGGTAAAACTCTCATGAGCGTGCGTGAAGAAATCCGTAATTTACTATCTTTAACGGGAACTTACGAATAATTTCATCAAAATAGCTAAATTTTAGATAAAATCAGCAAATTAGACGGAGAAGAGGAACATTTTCCAGCCAAATATCTTGAAAAATTCGCCAATAATTCAATACCACTCAGTTAAAGCTTGAACCTTACTAACCCTACTTAATAAACAGTGAATTAAAGACAATTTAATCTATTAGATATCCTATTTAACTTTAATAATGATATAAATACGCACAATACTATATTCTTACGATAAATCTATATTTATCAAGATTTTTGTGAAAAAGGATTACATCTTGAACAATTTTAAAAGAATTTTTTCTAAGACTTATAATGCTTGGATTCTTTTGCTAGATTGATTAAATAGCCATTTTTATCGATAAAAAATCATTGTTATTGAGAATAGATAATGGAAATTGAAAGCTTAAGATTTGCAATAACGATCGCTCTTGCAAATCTTAAGAAATATCCCGGCAATGGATAGCTTTTTCAGGGTAGTCAGTGCGGTCTTGGGAGGATATTTCAGGGCAAAAAGGGGGAAAATATTTTTAATTTAAGGCAATAACAAAGATATTTTTTAAGTATAAATACTGAAATAATTTAATGATTGAGAATATAAAATCTATTTAGTGTCAATAATTAAAATTTTCTTTACTTGAGACTTGAGAGGATATTTGAAAAGTCCCTAATGATGCACCAAGTGCTTTGATATCTTCCTAAATCAAATTTGGCTGGGTTACGGAGAGCAAGCAAAATATCTAATCCTTTTCAAACATCCTCTAATCGATCTATTTCCAAAAATCTTTGCAACAGATGTACGCCCCACGCAAGGTCTTTGTAGCATAAATTTATGGAAATAGAATGAAAATCAAGGCATTGGAAGTTGAAAATTCTGATTAGGGACAATTATAAGAAAAACTATACTTAAGTTCTGGTGTATATAAGCAATGACATCTATCGAGCAACCAAACGGGTTACAGCAAAGCTTAAACCAAGAAAGTTTACTGAACCGGATGATCGAGCAGATCAGGCGATCGCTCGATCTTCAAGAAATATTAACAAGTACCGTTACTGAAGTACGGTCATTTTTACGTGCAGATCGAGTCAAGGTATATCGGTTTGATGCTGATGATAGTGGTGAAGTCATTGCTGAATCTATTGATAACGAGCGTTTGCCATCCTTGTTGGGGTTGCGCTTCCCAGTTCATGATATTCCCGAAGCAGCCAGAGAGATGTTTTTGTTAGTACAGCAACGTTCGATTATTGATGTGGCAAACGGGAAGATCGGGCTAGCGCCTCTACAATCAAAAGAAACTGGCAAACGCCTACAAACTAATATCCACTATCGCCAAGTAGACCCGTGCCATATTCAATACTTACAGGCGATGGGTGTGCAATCTTCTTTAGTAGTGCCAATTTTAGATCGCGATCCCCAAGAACAATTGGCAAAGCCTAAATTGTGGGGATTGTTGGTATCTCACCATACCGAACCGCGAAAGATTTTAAAGCCGGAACTGAAAGTATTGCAGCAAGTAGTCGATCAGGTGACGATCGCGATCGCTCAAAGTAATTTACTCACTGAAGCTCTTAGCCAGCAAAAGCGAGAAGCTACTGTTAACCAAATCACCACACTATTGCATAAACTACCAACAATCCAATTACAGGGGGCACTTGAAGAAGTTATTACCGCATTCAGTGGAGTAGGTGGTAGGCTTTACATTGAACAGAGTCGGGAACTATACACCTGGGGCGACCAACCGACACTCCCCTACGAATTAGATAACAGTATTATCGAACAGCATCCCATTTGGCAAAGTTGGATGTCCGAGTGTAAACCAGGTAGTATTTTGGCAACCTCTGACCTCTATAAAGAACCACATTTGCGAGTTTTGGCTTTAGCGTTCCGTTCTACTCAAATTCGCGGACTGATGGTGATTCCCCTACATTTCCGAGAAAAATTTATCGGTGTATTAAGCATTTTCCGCGCTGAATTTGAAACAGAAATTTTGTGGGCAGGACAATGCGAACAAAATCGGCGACAACTTTTACCCCAACTTTCCTTTGAGGTTTGGCGAGAGCAAAAAAAGGGGCAAGCACCTGAGTGGAAACAGGAAGACATAACATTGGCGCAAGCCTTGTACGATCATTTTTCAATGGCAATTCAGCAAAAGCAAATGTATAAAGAGGTACAAGACCTGAATGCCAACCTCGAACTGCGGGTGCAAGAACAAACTGCTGAACTCGAAAAATCATTACTAATCACTAAGGTAATCAAGCAAGTAACAGAGCAGATCCGCAGAACATTAGACTTGCAGACAACCTTGCAAACTATCGTTCGCGAAGTTCGCTCACTGCTAAATTCAGATCGGGTGGTGATAATGCAACTGAAGAGTAAATCGGTGATTGTGGAAGAGATTAATGGTGATTGGCAGTCAGTTTTGGGATTGAATGCACCACTGAAATGCTTTCCTGACGATCATATGTATTTATACTCTCAGGGGAGAGTACGGACAATTAACAACGTTTCAACGGATTCTTTAAGTGATTGTCATCGAGAGTTTTTGCAAAGTCTGCAAGTTCAAGCAAACTTAATAGTTCCAATTAATATAGGTATGGAACTATGGGGCTTACTAATTGCCCATGAATGTAATGCTCCCAGAGATTGGCAGGATGCAGAAATTGATTTATTGCAACAGCTAGGAGATCAGGCTGCGATCGCTATTCAACAAGCACAACTCTACGAACAAACCTGTAATGCCGAAACTGAAGCCAGAACTAAAGCTGTACAGTTAGGGCAGACTCTACACGAACTCCAAGAAACACAGACAAGATTGATTCAAACCGAAAAAATGTCCGGCTTAGGACAGTTGGTAGCGGGTATCGCCCACGAAATCAATAACCCCGTTAACTTTATCTACGGTAATTTGTGCCACGCGAGTGACTATATTGAACAACTGCTAGAAATTTTACGCCTCTACCAGCTATATTATCCCGATCCTCATAGTGAAATTAGCGCTGCGATCAAAGCCATCGATTTTGAGTTTTTGATAGAAGACCTCCCCAAAATCATCACCTCAATGCAAGTAGGAAGCGATCGCATCCGTTCAATAGTGTTGTCGTTACGCAATTTTTCTCGCTTAGATGAGGCTGAAAACAAGCGCGTTGATTTGCATGAAGGCATTGACAGCACCTTATTAATTTTACAACATCAGCTGAAAGAAAGTGGTGAATTTCCTGGTATTGAGGTAATCAAGGACTATGGCAATATCCCATTGGTAGAATGCTATGCCGGTCAAATGAATCAGGTATTTATGAATATTTTCAGTAATGCTATAGATGCCCTGGAAATGGGGAATGGGAAATGGGTAACTTATACTAAGGGCAGCCAAAGTATGAGGAATGGAGAATGGGGAATGGGGAATAAGGCAGAGAAACAGAATGCTAAATACCCAATGCCTACTATCCACATTTCCACTAGAGTCTCGGCAGATAACTCTCGTTTATTAATTCGGATTAGTGATAATGGGCCTGGAATGACTCTAGAAGTTAAAAAGCGAATTTTTGACCCGTTTTATACTACAAAACCTGTGGGGAAGGGTACAGGTTTGGGATTAGCAATCAGCTATCAGATTATTGTCGAAAAACATGGTGGAATAATGGAGTGCATTTCAGAACCTGGTAAAGGCACAGAGTTCTGGATTGAAATCCCCGTAAAACCTCCAGCTAAAATAGACCACTAAAGGTCAAGAAATAAATCAATGTTTCAACTTATTTTCATAATATTACAAAATTTTAATTTCAAAACTTCAAAATCCGTCAAAAGTAAAGTTTAGTTGCAAAAAAAATCGCTCCTATCCAGAGGTGATAATCTAATAAATGAAGCTAATAAGTAAGCTTCCTTGGCAGATATAACAGCTGCATTTGGAATCGTAATTAAGAGGTATGAAGACGCTGTTTAACTTACATCTGTCTCGTCGAAACACAGCAACACCCAACGCGAAAACTGCTATTTCCTCAAATGTGGAAGATTAGGGGGCGCTGTAACTGATTTTTATAACTTGTTTAAGACAAGCGATGAGAGTTATTACATCCCTAACTATGATAAATAAGGAGAGGAGATGATTCAGCGAGTAGAAGTTTGGGTGTTGTTGTGTTTATAAAGAAGTCTCAGATATGGACTAATCTTGGTGTAAGATTATACTAAGCTAAAGATTGAAAAACAGTTTAAATAGCGCCTTATGTCAATTATTGCGCTCAGAGCGTGGTATCTACAGGATTACGAACCGATTCCAGAACTAGAAAAACGTCCCCCAGACATTCGCTTAAGCAAAAAAAGCTTGCTGAGATCGGCATTGCGAGCAGACTTTTTGGAAGAAAGCGACGAAGTTAAGAAATCAATTTGGTTTGGGCGCTATCTAGAAGGGGAAAATATTGAATTTTATATTGAAGGTAGTGGTGGCTATTGCGTTGCCAACATTGACTTAATTAGTCATGAAATCTATTTTACTAAACAAGCACTGTTAGCTCAGTTAGAACCAACGATTTTTTTATCCTATCAAACTGAATATGTTGCAGCGACTAATGCTCTCAGAGAAGAACTACGAAAAAGTTTAGATAGTCTAAACTTGCGATCGCGCCTTCCTCTAACATTAGTAGAATCCTCTCGCCCTAGTGGTGCTACTGTCAGGATTAACCGCACGATCATGCGAAAAATCCGTAAGAGTTTGTTATTTATCGCTGACACCACGCCCATCGCGAGTATTGACGGTAAAGAAACCCCCCAATTAATTCCCAGTCCCAATGTGTGTATTGAGATTGGCTATGCCATCCAAAGTAAGCGATCTGAACAGATTGTACTAGCACAAATGCAACGTCCAGACATTGAAGGACAATTCCCCTTCGACTTACCTACACAGCAAATTTTGCAATTCCAAGACACCACAGAACTAAATAAAATCCTGACAGAAACTATTCAAAACCAGCTAGCACGATTTAAATTATTTTTTTGAGCAATCACTATGATGTCAATTAAAACAATCGAACCGGCTTATTTTGTAGCTTAGAAGTAATAGAACTAACCCGATCAACTACAGAAATCATGTATTTGTAATCTGGTACTTGTCCATTGGGTACATACCCCACTTCTTGAGCTAAACCAGAAGGCGAATCACTCATCACTTTGCGGATGAACTCTTGGCGGTTACTTTCTACGTTAGGCCCAATCAAGACTACGCCTAATGGTACATAGTGAGGGTCTTTAAATAGGATGCGAAATTCGGTCGATCTTAACTGTGAAGCATAGAGAGCCAATTCTGCCTCAGAGACAGCACAAGCGATCGCTTTTCCTTGGGCTACCGATTCTAGTGCAGCTTTAGGTGTGGGTGCAAATAGGATCTCAGCTAGTGTTGTACCGTAAAGATTGTAAAGAGGAAAATAATATCCGGTGGCAGAACCTAGCTGACCTAAAGCCACTGTTTTACCTTGGAGTTGTTTCAAATCAGCGATCGGATTGTCTTTACGAACAACGAAGATTGAGCGTAAATTGCTAATACCGATTAAAGGAAATAGAGGAATATATTGGTGACGGGCGATCGCGATCGCCGCTAAACCCGGTGGAGCAAATACCAATGACCAAGCACGAGCCTGAAGGCGTTCAACTGCTCTATTTTCATTAAAAACAGGCTCTAGTTGAATATATGAGTTTGTTTTTTCACCCAAATAACTATTAAATTTAGCATATTGATTAATTATCTGTTCGCCTCCACCATAGTTTATTACGCCAATAGTTAACGTACCTTCAACCCCGTCTTGTGTTTTGCAAGCAGCAAATGTAAAACCTAGCAGATGAAACAGAAATAAACGTCGGGGAAATCGCAAAAACATCACTAATTATGCTTAAGTAAATAACTTGGTTTTCAGGACTAATTTAGATCGGCTTTACTGCTGCCTAAGTAGGTTATGTTGCAGAAAAAAATTAATATTTATTTAAATATTGTTGAGATGCTTTCTAACAAGTATAAATAAATATTAGACAAACTCAGACACCACCTTCGTTAGTTAGGTTATGTTAAACAACATTACGTTAAAAAACTTAAAAATAGGTGCTAAATTTAACTTACTTTTAATATTAGTTTTCATAATCAGTATTGTGGGAAGTGGCGTTGCCTTATCCAGTGTACTTCAGGGGAGAGCGCAAAATGAAGTAACTTCTCAAGCGCAGATTCTCATCCAAATGGTGAACGCAGTTAGAGATTATACACAAAATCGGATAGATCCCTATTAGAGCCGAAACTAGACACCAACCCAACGTTCATGCCGGAAGTTGTACCAACTTTTTCCTCTAAAGAAGTTTTTGAGAATTTTCGTAAAAAGCCCGAATTTGAAAACTTTTTTCATAAAGATGCAACAATTAATCCAACTAATTTAGCAGATAAAGCTGATATTTTTGAAACTCAACTTGTAGAAAGGTTTCGTAACGACTCCAAACTTCAAGAAATTACAGGCTTTCGTAAATTGTCAGAAGGCGAAGTATTTTATATTGCTCAACCACTAAAGATTACACAACAGAAATGTCTGCGATGTCATTCTACACCAGATCAGGCTCCGAAAAGTCAATTGGTAAATTATGGTTCAGAAAATGGTTTTGGCTGGCAACTCAATCAGATTGTTTCTGCTCAAATCATCTCTGTTCCTTCTCAAGATATTTTTGCCAATGCCCAACGATCTTGGACGTTACTCATGGGACTTTTAATTACGATCTTTGCGATCGTAGTTTTCTTAATTAACTTCTTAATCAAAAAATATGTAATTCAGAGGCTCAGAAGGATTGAAAAAATAGCCCAAAAAGTTAGTGTTGGTGATATGAGTGCTGATTTTGAAGAAAGCTCTAATGATGAGATTGGTGGGTTAGCAGAAGCATTTAATCGGATGAAAGCTAGTTTAAAAATAGCTCTGGAGATGCTGAATAACCAGAGCTAGTAATTGTTGATTTGTAGTTAACGCAGAAAAAACGCAATATTTAAAATATCAAGAAAGCAAGCGTTGCTGAAATTGCAAAGCTTTTTGAGGTTCGGGAATTTGTGATGCTAAAATTTTGACAAATTCTGTACGGGAAATTTGCCCAGAAGATTTAACAGCTTTTTGGACTAAGAACTTAGCTATTGGGCCAATTAAATCAGCTAGATCGCGTTCGCACTGATGCACAAAGCTGTCGTTGATTACTTGAAGTTCTTGGGTTGGTACATTATTTGTCTGAATTTCAGATATAACAGTAAGTTCCTGTAGAAGAGTAGGTTTCTCTAGTAGAAACATTGTTTTCTTCTTAAAATCAATTTGTTGATTTCCTCGAAGATGAAGGGCTAGTTGACTAATTAATTCTTCGCAGTTAGGTACTGAGACGGCAACTTGTCGTAGTAATCTTGAAGCAACAGGGCCGACAAATTCCAAAAGAATTGTTTCTAAGCGGCTGTAATTTTCCGCAGACAAGATAGAAACAGGCGGATATCCAATTGAGTTTTGTGGAGAAAGTGACGGTTGAGGTGGTTGTGTAAAAGATGATGATTTAGATAATGGCGGTTCTACTTTAGTGTCAAGATGCTTAAGTACCTGTAGAACTTCAGCCGCAGACTGATAGCGCTGTTTAAAGTGGTGTAGCACCATCTTAGATAGGACAGATGCTAACTCAGAACTGACATTAGCGTGATGCTGCCAAGAAATTTCTCCTGTATCTGGATCTTCCTCAAAGTTTATCGGATGTAACCCCGTCAGTGATTGGATGCCAATAATACCCAAAGAATAAATATCGCTATTAAGACGGGGCTTACCTTGCCCCTGTTCTGTAGACATATATCCTGGAGTGCCAATAATAATAGTAGCCCCCGTGCGCCCTGGAACTGTAAGCAGTTGAGTTTGAACTTGTTTAACTGCACCAAAATCAATCAGCACTAGCTTACCGTCTTGTTGCCGCCTAATGATATTATCCGGCTTGATATCTCGATGGATAACGTTGTGATTGTGAATAAATTGCAGAATACCCAACATCTGTTGGAGGAGTTGAATTACTTGATATTCTGTCCAAGGTTGATTGGGTAAGAGTTCCGCTTTCAGAGTATGCCCTTCAACGAATTCTTGCACTAAGAAGAACTCTTGGTTATCTTCAAAATAGGCTAATAGCCGAGGGATTTGGTCATGGTTGCCCAATTGTTCTAGTGTTTCTGCTTCACTGCTAAATAGCCGTCTCGCAGTTTCGAGAAATTCAGGGCTACGAGTGACGGGCAAAAGATGTTTGACAACGCATTTCGGAAAACCTGGCCGATGGGTATCTTGGGCTATATAAGTTTGACCAAATCCACCTCCACCTAAGACTTGAAGGACTTGGTAACGTCCATCTAATAATTGTCCTAACATTGTGTCACTGCCTAAGTCCTCAAATTCATCTTGGCACAACTACCAGCTTTGACAAGGTTTGTTGAGAAAGAAAGTATTGCGGAATTAACAAACTCTGTAAATGATTTGGATGATATATATTTTAAATTTTGCAAGTCAGTTCATGAGGCAGAGGAAGAATTGTTAGAGATAATGAATACTGCGATCGCCCCGCCCCTGTCGCCCCGTGGTACATTAGTATTAACTACTTGATGCCCTATCAATTCTATGACGATTGCCCAAGAATTAGATTCCGAAACAGGCATCTGCGAAGATGTTATCTTTCCTCCTGGTGATTTATTAAGTGATGAACCTCCCTTGGAAACTGAACTGCATTTACGACAAATAATCTTACTTTTGCAATGTCTAGAATGGTTGTGGCGAGATAGAAATGATTTTTACTCGGCGGGAAACCTGACTATCTACTACAGTCCACACCAACGCAAATCAGAAAAGTTTAGAGGGCCAGACTTTTTTGTAGTGCTGGGAACTGAACGTAAAACCCGTAAAAGTTGGGTAGTGTGGGAAGAAGATGGCAAATATCCAAATGTCATTCTCGAAATTTTATCTAACTCCACAGTTAATACTGACAAAGGTTTAAAGAAAGAAATTTATCAAAATACCTTCCGCACACCCGATTATTTTTGGTTTGACCCATATACATTAGAATTTGCAGGATTTCATTTAGTAGATGGAGAGTATCAACCTTTACAAGCTTCAGAGCAAGGATATTTGTGGAGTAAACAGCTAGGATTATATCTAGGAATTTATCAGGGAGTATTGCGATTTTTTACACCAGACGATCAAATAGTCCCTACACCTGAAGAAACGGCACAACAGGCAGAACAAAAGGCACAACAGGCAGAACAAAAGGCACAACAGGCAGAACAAAAAGCACAACAGGCAGAACAAAAGGCACAACAGGAAGCTCAAAAAGCTGAACGTTTGGCAGCAAAATTGCGAGAGTTAAATATAGACCCAGAAACAATTTAATTAATGTTTATTAATCTATCAGGGTTTTAGCTATTTTTGAGCGTTTGGTGTGTTTCGCTTACCCTGCATGAGTTTGAGGTTTATTTCTGCCTCAAAAATATTTAAGTCCCGTTAATCAAAAATCAATAATATATTTCCTTGGGATGAATGCAGTTTCTCTCAAAGGCAGGATGGAATACTTGAGAAAATCGATCATCATGACAGTTAAACGCTGTAGCTAGTGCAGTTACAAATTGAGTGGTATATGTTTTTTCAATCCCAGGTGAAATAACATAAATTCCAACTTGATTTTTGCAACAGCAAGGCTTTTAGCAAATACAGGTGATGAAGAAATCCGATGATTACAATATATAAAGAACGTAAAATAGTTTCGCGTCTATTCGCAGTGCTGCTTTCAGGATTGCTAATGGTACCCTTACTGAGTAGCTGTGGAGGCGGTTCTCGAAATGCTTCAGTTCCACCACCTGTTGATGATAGTGTTGGTAGAACAGTGAGCGATCGCACCACAAACCAACCCGAAGCCAAGAAAGGCTTATCTACAGGGCAGAAAGTAGCAATTTTGGCAGGTGCTGCGGGACTTTATTACCTCTACAATCAGCATAAAAATGCTTCCCAAGAAGGAGCGCAAGGTAAGTACTATCTTTCCAAGAACGGGCGTGTATACTACCGTGATGCAGAACATCGCGCCCACTGGGTAACGCCACCATCAGAAGGAATTCGAGTCCCCGAATCGGAAGCCCAAAAATATCGGCAATTTCAAGGCTATAACCGGAGTACTACAGGTCGCGATCTCACTGGTATAACTTCAGAGGCGGCTCCGGCACTCTAGATCAGCCAAGCGTGTGTAAATAAGAAAGCGGGTTTCCCGGAGGATAACGCCGATCGCGCACGTCGGAAACACGAACTTAAATCAGGAGATAGATTATGGTAGATGAATTTTTCCGAAAGGCGAAAGATTTGCTTTTGGGATCGAACAGCGATCAAGCTGAAGAAGATGCCAAATTGCGCGATGGGCTACGCCCTGGCGGAGGCGATCGCAATGTACGTCCAGCCAGCGAAGATCCTTATGGCGATCCCGCAGATCCAGCATCTTACGGCAATGTCAGCCCAGCCAGTGAAGACCCCTACGGCGATCCCGCAGATATCGCGTCTTACGGCAATGTTCGCCCAGCTAGCGAAGACCCTTACGGCGACCCCGCAGACACAGGGGAGTTTGGTGACGTCCGCCCAGCTAGCGAAGATCCCTATGGCGATCCCGCAGATCAAGATTCCCGCCGCTAACGCCAAACCAATCTTGTGATGTTGGTTTTTATGGGGTAATGAATTTTGGAATAACAATAAGGCAGTGGGATTTGAACCTACTGCCTTTTATTTTTGCTGGATTATTTAAACTCTTCCAGTTGATCTACACGTAACCAAACGTTTGGTGTTGGCACTTTCCCAAACTTAATCAGGGCGTAATCACCTTTGACATCGACAATTTCGCCCTTGGTTTCAAACAAATAAGAAGGAAAGCGAGTATCACTAGCTTTTGCTTCTAGACTGTTTTCCAGTTTCTCGCGGATGGCGCGAACCATATCTCCCTTTTTAACTGCCATGAATTCCCCTCTCAAATTTCTAGATTGTTTTATCTGCATTTTAGGGGACTTCCGAATTAGAAATAAAAATTCTTGTACAGAAGCGATTAATCGCGTCTCCTAACTCCCCCTAACGTTTGACACTGTAGGCAAAAATGACTAGATCGCCCAGCTAGCCTAATCCGTTGAATTGGCATACCACAAACTCGACAGGGTTCTCCAGCGCGATTATAAACCCAGGCAACACCACCATAATTGCCGTTGACACCCTGAACACTTAAGAAATTACTAAAAGTTGTACCCCCAGCCTGAATGCTGGTTTCTAAAACTTGAATTATGGCTGTTCGTAAAAGCTCAATTTGCTTTAGCTGTAAATCTATACACAAAGTTTCAGGTAAAATTCCACTCTTAAACAAGGCTTCATCGGCATAAATGTTACCTAATCCCGCCACCACCGATTGATCTAGTAGCGCAGTCTTAATCGGACGGCGACGGTTTTTGAGTTTGCTTGCTAGATATTCAACAGTGAATTCCGGTGAAAATGGATCTGCTGCCAGTTTTGCCAAACCAGTCATAATACTTTCTACAGCAACACCAGGCGGAACCCACCAAATTTTACCGAAGGTACGTTGATCGACAAAACGCAATTCCTGCTGATCCCCAAAGAATAATCTAACCCGTGTGTGCTTATGTAATGGTTCATCTCGATGCACCCATAGTAGTTGACCGGTCATTCGCAGATGAACCCCTAGCCAACTGGTTGAGGAAGGGGAAGAAAGTTCAGCGAGGAGATATTTACCACGACGATGCCAAGTAGCGATCGCACTCTTTTTAATTCCATCAATAAACTCATCAACAGAAAACGGGTAGGCGATGGTGCGATTGAGCAACACATCTCCACCCGTAATTTCTTGGTTAAGGGTCAACTGATTTAGACCCTTTCGGACTGTTTCAACTTCAGGCAGTTCAGGCATTCAAGCTGATTAAGCAGACAATTTTGATGTACTTGGGGGTTCAATAAAGAAGAGATGGGATAGTAACTTAAACATCCGTAGATGGCTCGTATTATTACCCAAAAGAAACCGTAAATACCCGCAGGGCGGCTCTCGGAGATTAGGGTAGGCTAGGGTGAAGAATGAATGAACTGAAATTTTCAGACTTCATACTTCAGACTTAAGACTACCCTTCATCATCGCATCAAACAACCCCCTTATAGCTTTGCTGCTATTTTTTAGCTGGTTTAGCCTTTGGTGCTTCAACCTCGACTAATTCATCTTGGGCAAAGTTGTTGGTATTTATACCAGAGTAATTGACTTTTTCAAAACGGACAATTACAGGGTATTTGATGCCGCTTTGGTCAATGGAAGCCACAGTTCCTAAATCCTGAAACCAGTAGGATTCAGGGCGGAGAATACGTACTTTAGAACCACGTTGAACCATGATTATTTTCCCTTTTAGTTATCAATCGCCAATCTAGAGGGCTAATTGATTTCACTCTACAACCTGAAGGTCGCTGCAAGAGTCTTTGTTAAGTTATTTGTCTGAATTTGGTATGGGACATTGGGCATTGGGCATTGAATATTAGTTATTCTTTCTCCCTCATCCCCCCACACCACATCCAAGATTTAAAAAGGTATCAGACTCTACTTGACAAGGTACACGTTATAGCGTACCTTCATTCGCAAACAGTATTTTTGTACAAACTTTATGTTTTACTCAATATGAACACGCTGCCCTCGTTACCTCTGCCGATTCGCAGATCGTTATCTATATAGGTGATATCTAACCAGCCTTGCTGTTTATCGCTCTTGATTGGAAAATCAATCGCCGGAAATTTTCTACCTTCTTCAATTTGTTGGATAAAAGTTACCGGAGAATTGTATTCTATTAAACGTTGTAAGCCGATAATAGACCGCTCAAATTTTACTTGGACACGCCGATCTGAAACTGGCTCAAATTTAGCAGCAACGCTGACTAATCCTGACAAATAAGGTAAGCCATAAATCTCAGCTATGTTGTAAACACTGGTAGTCTCTACCCGGATACACTGATAGATTTGACCAAGTTTGCAAAAAGGTAGACGATCTAAATTTAAAAGAGCCTTGCTATTGGTGTATAGTAATCGCCAATTGCCATCTAGCAAATTGCTAGCTTCTACCGGACGGGGTGTAGGATTAAAGTCTTCTAAATTGGCGATCGCTGCTAAGATAGCCTGTTTCTGGGCTTCAGTCGCCAGTAGACCGCGATTAGTACCAGCGATCGCATCCATGAGAGCCGCTTTTCCCATCATCGCCTGTCACCTCTAAAATCAGTCACTTTCCATCAGCATAAACAAGATATTCATCACATATATGGAGAGCCATAAAAATTACTAAGAATCACTGGACTTAAGCCTTATGCCTATTAAATAAAAAATTTCTATCTGAATGCGGATTTATTCACCAAAGGGTTGAAAAGATAACTAAATTAATCCGTGTCAAGTGATAGACTCTAAATGTCAACTTACGTAAACCTTTTCTTGTCTTCTTTGATATGTTGAACTCTCCATTACGTGAAGAACCCCGTAACCAACGAGCCCATGTCATCCCCCTAAAGCCAGAGTCCTCTTTATTGGATTGGTTGGAAAATAAGGGTCGGATTATAACACGTGACGTTCACGACCCGGATTTTCAAGATGGCGAAGAAGAAATAGACTCTCTAATGGGTGTAGAAGATGGAATTGGCTACGACCTTGATGATGACGATATAGGAATCGCCGAGGATTAGCCTTTTCAGGCTAGGGACTTGGTTGTATCCCTAGCTAGTGGATATTCAATTTTAATAAGTGTGGAGTGAAGGAAAACTTCTGTGGACGCTAAATTATCTCCTGAGCAAGGACTAAATATTTCTGGAATCGCGCTAGCTTCTTTATTAGCCGTTGGTCTAGGTACAACAGCATTTTTCTTAGATTCGATAGCCAACAGGCTCCCCTGGCAAAGTATGTCCTTAACCCTGCCACTGCTGTTGTGTGCTATGGGTTCAGGTGTAGTTGGCTTTTGGGTAATACCTTTACTTCAAGCACTCAAAACTGGACAAATAATCCGCGAAGATGGCCCCCAAGCCCATCTAAAAAAGGCAGGTACGCCGACAATGGGGGGTATATTTTTTATCCCTGTAGGTGTGATAATTGCTTGCATCTTGTCTAACTTCGCTACAGATGTCCTTGCAGTTTCGGCTTTGACAATCAGCTACGGATTAATTGGCTGGCTGGACGATTGGCAAATTCTGCGCCGGAAATCAAATAAAGGCATATCTCCCCGAACAAAACTAGCTTTGCAAGTAGGTTTTGCGGCAGTGTTTTGTCTCTGGCTGATGTTTAATCAACCTTCTAATATTACAAATATTGCTTTACCTTGGGTGAGCTTCACACTACCATTAGGATTTCTATTTTGGCCTCTAGCAGGTTTTGTGTTAGTTGCAGAAAGTAATGCGACTAATTTAACAGATGGTATTGATGGCTTGGCAGCAGGAACAGTAGCGATCGCACTTTTAGCATTAGGTGCTTTAATCGCACCTACAGCACCAGGATTGATGGTTTTCTGTGCAGCTTTAAGTGGTGGTTGCTTAGGTTTCTTAGCTCATAATCGTAACCCAGCCCGCGTTTTCATGGGAGATACTGGTTCCCTGGCACTGGGAGGAGCATTAGCTGCTGTAGCGTTATTGACAAACACCTTAGTAGCATTATTTATTCTCAGTGGTATCTTCTTCGTAGAAACTCTTTCCGTGATGGCACAAGTAAGCTATTACAAAGCCACCAAGGGCCCCGATGGCAAAGGCAAACGTCTCTTCAAAATGGCCCCCTTACACCATCATTTAGAACTCACTGGTTGGTCAGAATTGCAAGTGGTTGGAGTATTTTATGTCATCGCGGCTATTCTGGCTGCCATCTGCTTGGCGTAGGCGCAGCCCACCACAGGTATCGCTCCATTCTGAATCATCTTTTGAGAAAATAGTCGAAGATAAAAAACAACTCCCACATCTTCAGGGAGTTGTTTTTTATATGGGAAAATGATAGATCCAAAACCCTCGTAGAAACACAAAATTGCACCGGACTTCGCCCCACTACGCTAACAACACATCTCTAAATTTTATAAGAAGAATTCAGAAGTCAGGAGTCAGAAAAAAGCCATGAATTCTGTACGAGTGGTTGATGAATATTGGTGAAAACCTCGCCCCGCACTTCATGCCGCTACGCTAACGTGGGCAAACTTGGCTGAAACTTTTTCCTCATTTAAACTCCATCCCTTCATGGGTGGAGTATTCTGACTCCTGTATTCTGACTCCTGACTCCTTTTTATTCCACCGCTTACAGTATTACGAATTACGAATTATTTTAATTGTACCTATTTACATACTCCATCACCCGATTTTTCCCTGTTCGCTTCGCCTCAAGCATCGCTTGATTTGCCCGATTCAAAAAATCCTTAACTGTAATTCCTGGTTCTGATACAGCTATTCCAAAAGAAGCAGTGATGCCTTGGAGGATTTGATCGCCATCCCTCAATTGCATTTGTTCAACATCTAGCCTTAGTTGTTCTACTCGTTTTCTGAGCGTTTCTAGTGACATATTAGGCATGACAATCACAAATTCTTCACCACCCCATCTGCAAGGAATATCAAAAGAGCGAATAGATTTTAATAGCAGTTTTGCTAATCCCTGAATAACAATATTTGCTGTCACGTGCCCATAGCGCGAGTTGTAAGATTTGAAGTTATCAATATCAAGAAAAATAACACTAAGAGGTTCTCCCGACCGTTCAGCTTCCGCTAACCTTTGTTCCATTATAGTTTCCGTATAGCTCTGATTGAATAGTTGGGTCATACCATCCCGTAAGTTATCATGAGTTAGACGTTTTTTGATCGATAAATTATTTAGTGCAAAACCTAAAGTTCTAGCAATAATCTCAGTAATTTGTTGCTCCTCTGGACTGATTTCTTCAAGGGCATAGATGTGTAAAATCCCAACTAATTCGCTTTGTCCAAACAATGGAACACACAAATGTATACCGCTAATAGGCGGTATTAAATGGTTGCATATCAGTCCTGAGTTACCAGACGATAAAAGGTTGAATTTCCCTCTCCGCAATGCCCAACATTCAGATAGTGAAAATACTTCTTTACTGGTTCTTTTATCTCCCCAAAAACTATTCATCTGAACATAATTCTTAGAATTAGCAATTATATATATACAACCACTCATACAAGGAAATAGCTTGGAACAAGTTAAAGCGACTACTTTATACACCTCATCTTCAGACTCGCAGCAATAAAGCATATCTGCCATATCTGAGAGATGTATAAGTTCTCGTTTTTTTGCCTCTAATTTTAGTGTTTTTTCTTCTAGCTGCCGATTTAGATCGGTGAGCGATCGCTGTGCTTCTATAGATTCTGTAATATCGATACTGATCCCACCGATGCGGCGATCGCCTGTTGCGCCATCGCTAAAGGGAAACTTAAATGATAGCCAGTAGCATGGTTGATTATTACCAGCTACCTTTACCTCTTCAATCAGTTTCAAAGGGCGTTGAGTCTTCAAAACGACTTGATCGTTTTCCATTATCCGCCGCCCCTCTTCTGGATCTGGCAAGAATTCACTATCCGTTTTCCCTAACCATTCTTGTGAATCTACCGAAAATCTAGACTGTAGCTCCTGGTTGTAGTAAAGCACTCTAGATTGCTTATCTTTGATATAAGCTCCAAAGGGGCCCTGATTTAAAAATAGCCGTTGCATCTGCTGACTGCGTTGAAGTTCGCGGGTATCTTCTTGATATTTAGCGATCGCCTCTACAATTTGATACGCAGTTGGCATGAGGCTTAGTAAGGCACATAATGAGACAAACGCCATTAAATCAAGCACGACTAAGTGCAACAGCGACACTGCCGAATGTGTATCAAAAACTGCCAAAAGGTGATGAAATCCGCAAAATAGTACGAATCCACCTGATAAGAAAAAGGCTAGCCAAAACTTAGAAGGGATAGTTGCCTTAGTTTTAGCAAAGAAAACCCCTATTAGTATGGGTATGCCAAAGTATGAAAATGCAGTGATGCCGTGAGCAATTGTGCAATTCCAGTGAATAGGCTCCATTGCCGATCTGATATTAAACACCGGCTTACTATAATTCTTGTAGCCTCAAAATGTAAGTACATAAGGGATGATTTTAGTGCCTCATGCCTTAGTTTTATCAGGGAGAGGCTGAAAATCCCTGACAAAGCTGACTTACCAGGTGAGTGAGTTCGGGCAAAATCAATTTTTCCATCGCCAGCCGCACAGCATTACTGGAACCAGGAAGCGAGAAGATTAATTTATTTTGATACACACCAGCAACAGCGCGAGAAGCGATCGCCCGCGAACCAATTTCTTGATAACTTAAAAAACGAAATAACTCACCAAATCCCGGCAAAGTTTTCTCCAGTAACTTCTCAATAGCATCATAAGTGGTATCTCTTGGCGCAATACCGGTACCACCATTAAAAATTACAGCATCCAAATTTGAGCTTTTACCCAGATATTCTATCTGCCCTTGAATTTGTGTTGGTTCATCTTTGATAATCGTGTAGGCTCCGACAACATAGTTAGCACCAAGAAGTAACTGCTGAATTAGCTGTCCACTTTTGTCTGTTTTGGATGTGCGTGTATCGCTGACAGTAACCACAGCACAAGTTATCGTAATCCCAGGTGAATCTGGATGTGGTTGTTGTGTCATAGGTTAAGCTTTAATTTTTGATAATGGGCAATTGGGCACGAAGAATGCCCCTCATTGGACATGAAAAAATTACCCATGCCCTATGCCCTATGCCCTATGCCCTATTTTTCAGCTTTGCTGAGTCCAAGATCGTTTTCTTCAGCATACCGTTCCATGAAACGCATAAAGCGCTCCCATTCTTGGGCAGATTTCATTACGTAAAGTGCTTCTAATGCTTCCGGTTTCCCGTTGATAAATTTCGCCTTAACTTCACGAGTAACTATCTCTCCTTCTTCGTCACTCAAGTACATCCCAGTAATATCTTCGGTGCTACCTTGATCTAAAATTTTCGGATTTGTAAAAATAAATGTGGCTGTACCACTGTCACCAGTACGCGATCGCGTCAGCCGCACCTCTGGAATTACCTCTTCGTCAAGACCTTTAGAAAACTGGATTTTCGCCATGATGAATGAATTTAAACTTTTGTGATGGTTAATTTAATATTCTCTCATCAATTAGAACTCCACTGTCTATAAGCTCCTGTTATTATTTTTTTAGTGTATATACTTAAATTGGCTCTTTATCCAGTATCAAATTCACCGGGCTATTGTTTTGCGAACGCGGACTCGCTTTCTCGTGTCGCTAACGTAATTCGTAATTATTGGTGAAACACTCGCTATTCTCTCATTTTCGATTGCTCAAAATAGATAACGGAGCCATTAAAAATCAATTCCCAGGTTCTATTAGGATTACTATTTGATTTCTGAAAAAATCTAAGTGTTTGTAGGGTGTGTTAGAGGTTGAATGAACAAGTATTTTACTGTGACTTTAGACACTTTTAGATCCCCCCTAACCCACGCCAGTCGCTCCACTTGGGGAGACCCCAAGACCGCGCTGGCTCCCCTTAAAAAAGGGGGAACCGGAGTCAAAGTCCCCCAATTTATCGGGGGATTTAGGGGGATCTAGAATGTTTTGCTACCAAGAAGAGGACTTGTTCATTCATCCTCTAAGACGGAACGTCGTAACGCACCAAATTCTTACAAATGGTGCGTTACGGATTTCATCCTAACGCACCCTACAGTAACTATTTTTGTTCAGAAATCAAATATGATTCCTATACCTGGGAACGAGTACACAACTTTAACTCATAACTCCTGTACAGAGGCGATTGATCGCGTCTCCTCACTGCTCTATTTTATTTCCCAAACCCTTTACCGCGAGAGGTTGAAGGTAGACAAATGCAGTTTTCGAGTTGAGTGATTAAAGCCTCACGATCTAAATTTTGACCAATCAGCACAAGTTGGTTTTTTAGTTGACCTTTCCAATCATCATCATCCAAGGTAAAGCGTTTACCGCAAAGGTGGAAAATATGACGCTTCGGACTTTCATCAAACCACATAATCCCTTTTGCTCGGAAGATATTTGAGGGTAGCTGGTTATCTAAGAAATACTGAAACTTCTTAATAGAAAAAGGCTTGTCACTTTGGAAAGAGATGGAAGTAAAACCATCGTTTTCTAAATGGTCAGAATGATGGTGGTCATGGTCATCGTGGTCATGGTCGTGATGATCGTGACCGCATGTTGAGTGGTCATGATCGTGATGGTTATGGTCGTGATGGTCGTGTTCATCCACCACTGTGTCAAAATATTTGTCAGACTCAAATAGGCCAACACTGAGAATTAACGGAAGTGGCACTTGCGATCGCGTAGACCGGATAATTCTTGCTCCTTCCTTAACTTCGTTAATTTTTCCTTCTAACTCCTTCAAAGTGGCTTCATCAACCAAATCAGCCTTGTTCAGCACAATTACATCACCATAAGCAATCTGGCTGTATGCCGCCTCAGAGTTAAATAAATCTAGGCTGTAATTCGCCGCGTCTACCACGGTAATAATCGAATCTAAGCGAGTTAAATCTCGCAATTCTGTGCCCAGAAATGTTAAAGCTACTGGTAGCGGATCTGCCAAGCCAGTTGTTTCCACTACTAGATAATCTAGATTTTCTTGGCGTTCTAAAACTTTGTAAACTGCATCTACTAAATCATTATTAATAGTGCAGCAGATACAACCATTATTTAGTTCCACCATGTTCTCACCAGTGGAAACAATTAGCTCGTTGTCGATGCCAATTTCACCAAATTCATTTACGAGAACAGCGGTTTTTAAACCCTGTTGGTTGTTGAGGATATGATTAAGTAAAGTCGTCTTGCCACTACCGAGAAAGCCCGTAATAATTGTTACTGGCATTCCTTGTTTAGGCGTATCCATTGCCGAAGATTCGGGTGTAACTGCTGATTGCATAGCGCTGTTATCAAATAGTCAAAAAATAGTAATGTAGCGCAGATAGTCCAGAAAACACTAGCATAGGGATGCTGGACTGTCATCCCACCTGCTTTACCCTATTATAAGAATGTTGGTTGAAAACCCCGAAGTTTAATCCTAAAAATCCAAAAATTTTTTAGAGTTAAACGTCTTTTAAGTCGGGGATGAAAACCATAGAAGGGGATTTATCCCAAGCCTGGCATTGATGCTATGATACGCAAAGCAGGTGGGGTAATCAACCTGTTTAAAAACCCTAGCAACCTAAACGGTTAACGCTGTACCTTGACAATTAAAGATATAAGGTTATATTCCATAGTTCTAGTTCTTACCCAGGAATAGGTAAAATCTTTATGGTAACTAGACAAACAGCTTTTGAACTAAAACAAATTTTGGAGTAATCCAACTACGGTAGGGCATACCGGAAGTTAAAGCTTGGGGAGAGAACCACCTCTGGATTAGATACCGCAAGGGGTTTAATCTAAGTGGACTCGTTGAACCAAGAATCTCCGTGTTTTTAGACCGGAGAGTGTCAATACGTATCTCCTTATTTCAGCATTACTCTGTTATGACCCTAACACTCTACAATACCCTCACCCGTCGTCAAGAACCGTTTGAAACAGTCGAACCAGGCAAGGTTAAGATGTATTACTGCGGCGTGACGGTGTACGATTACTGCCATTTGGGTCATGCTAGAGCTTGCATCGTTTGGGATGTAGTGCGCCGATACCTCCAGTTTATCGGCTATGAAGTCCGATATATCCAAAATTTTACCGATATTGATGACAAGATTCTCAATCGCGCTCGTGTTGAACATTCCTCAATGGAAGCTGTAGCCGATCGCTTCATCAAAGCATATTTTGAGGATATGGGGCGATTAGGAATCAAAGAAGCTGATGAATATCCCCGTGCTACTCACACGATGAATGGCATTCAACGGTTAATTCATGAGTTGGAAAATAAAGGTTTTGCTTACCCTGCTGACGGCGATGTGTATTATGCAGTGCGGCAGTTTGCTGAGTATGGCAAGCTTTCGGGACGCAAGTTAGAAGATATGCAAGCCGGGAAAAGCGATGCCTACGGCGGGCTACGCCTACGCGTCAACGTAGACGATCCAGAGTACCAAAAAAAGAAAGACCCCTTTGATTTTGCCTTGTGGAAAGCAGCAAAACCAGGAGAACCAGCTTGGCAGTCACCTTGGGGCGCAGGTCGTCCGGGGTGGCATATAGAATGCTCGGCAATGGTGCGCGATCGCTTGGGTGATACCATAGATATTCATGCTGGTGGTGCTGACTTAATTTTTCCCCACCACGAAAACGAAATTGCCCAATCTGAGGCTGTGACAGGAAAACCCCTAGCTCGTTACTGGTTACATAACGGCATGGTAAAGGTAGATGGTGAAAAAATGTCCAAATCTTTGGGCAACTTTACCACTATTAGAGAATTGCTGGATCGAGGAGTTGACCCGATGGCGGTGCGATTATTCGTGCTAACTGCTCAATATCGGACACCCATAGATTTTACCGACGAAGCGATCGCCGCAGCAACCAACGGTTGGCACACCATTCAAGAAGGTTTACTCTTCGGCTACCAATACGGCAAAAAACTAGGCTGGGAACTAGAAGAGGGGGAAAATTCCCAAATCCAAAATCCAAGTTGCGCTGAAAGCGCACCTTTGGTGCGACCTAAAATCCAAAATTCAGATGTTGAACGCTTCCAAGAAACTGTGAATAACGACTTTAATTTTCCTGGTGGGTTAACAGTGCTGTTTGAATTAGCCAAAGAACTGCGCCGTGAGGGAAATATTCTTGTGCATCAAGGGAAAACCGAAACTTCCCCTGATGAGTTACAGCGTCAATGGCAAACTCTTGTTACATTGGCTGGAGTTTTGGGTTTAGAAACCGAGACAGAAGCCAAAACTGACAAGAATGATGGTTTAAGCGATGCGGAAATTGAGGCGAAAATTCAGCAAAGGGAAAAAGCACGTAAAGGTAAGAATTTTGCCGAAAGCGATCGCATTCGTGACGAACTCCAAGCAGAAGGTATTACGCTAATTGATAGCCGTGATGGTACACGCTGGCACCGGAATTAAATTTTAAATTCTTATGTTGATTACTCTAACAAAAGCGATCGCTAGTTTCGATATTCCTGCTGATTGGATTGGTATTAGAGCCGTCAAGGAAACTTCTACTACCCGTTCAGTCCGTGACGGCTTACCCCAGGTAAATGGCAAATCCTTTACTATCGGAGCCATGCTGGAAGTTTTAGTTAATGGCTGTCTGGGTTATGCAGCAACCAATTCCTTGGAACTGTCTTCCCTCCAAGCTGCTGCTCAAACAGCCTATAATCAGGCATTAGCAGCCAGTGAATGGTGGATACATACCTTCCGAGAAAGTGAGCGTCCTAAAGTCGTTGGTGAGTATAAATCTCCATTCATTGAACCATTAGATGCTTTAAGTCCGGGAGAAATTAACGATTTACTGGTTCGTATTTGCCAAACGTTGAAAGTTGACGACAAGATTGTGCAAACTATAGCTGGTGCTAGCACCATTGAGAGAGAGTCTTGGTTTGTTAGTAGCAATGGCTCAGAAGTTTATCAAAAAATTCTATCTATAAGCACTCATTATGGAGCTACCGCCCAAGATGGAAAGGTTGTACAGCAGCGTAGTAATAATGGTTCACAAGCCAACTGTTACCAAGGCGGACTAGAACTATTAAAACAAGAAAACTTATGGTATAGGGTACGGCAAATTGGCGAACAAGCAGTAGAACTCTTGACAGCAGAAGAATGCCCAACCACCCGCACCAATTTAGTTTTAGCTCCAGATCAAATGATGCTGCAAATCCACGAAAGTGTCGGGCATCCCCTAGAAATCGACCGAATTTTGGGAGATGAGCGTAACTATGCTGGAGGCAGCTTCGTTAATAAAAGTGATTTTGGCAACCTAGTATACGGTTCGCCACTTATGAACATTACCTTTGATCCCACCGTGGCTGGTGAATTTGCTAGCTATGGTTTTGATGATACTGGTGCTGTAGCAACGCGGGAGTATTTGGTCAAGGAAGGAGTACTCCAACGGGGTTTAGGCAGTCTAGAGAGTCAAGCCAGAGCAGGTGTACCAGGAGTAGCCTGTGCCCGTGCTTCTTCATGGAATCGACCTGCGATCGATCGCATGGGCAACTTGAATTTAGAGCCTCTAAATGCAACCTTTGAAGACATTATTGGCGGCATAGAACACGGCGTTTACATGGAATCTAACCGATCTTGGTCAATTGACGATCGCCGCTACAAATTCCAATTTGGTTGCGAATACGCTAAATTAATTGAAAATGGTAAACTCACTAAAACCCTCCGTAATCCCAACTATCGCGCTACAACACCAGAATTTTGGCATAGCTTAATCCAAGTAGGAAATGCTGAAAACTGGCAAATGTATGGTACTCCTTATTGTGGAAAAGGAGAACCAAATCAGACCATTTGGGTCGGACATGGTTCCCCTGTTTGTGTATTTGCTAATGTCGAAGTTTTTGGTGGAGGAAGTTGAAATAGTTAGGAGTTAGGAGTTAGGAGTGAATAGTTGCTACTTAAATAGGTAGGCATAATTAAAAATCAAATAGAATCCTAGCTTGTTTTGAGCGATTCATCGCTCAAAACAGGATGATTAGGACTAAAGTCCTTACTACAAACTTTAATTTATTTACGCCTAGCTAGTTAAGAGCTTTGAATAAAAAAACCTCGAAGATATAACTCCTCACTCCTAACTCCTCACTCCTCACTCCTCGTTATTCCCTATTAATATTTAATATCCATGAAAATTGAGGAATTATCTGCGTTAGAACTCAGCTTTAATCGACTGATTGAAACTCTGCTAATAAAAAAAGCAGAAAATGAACAATTTACTGTCAGACTTAGTAGTGAAAGAAGTCAATTCACTCGTTTTAATCATGCGAAAGTGCGACAAACTGGTTGCGTTGCTGATGGTTGGATCGAACTAACTCTGATGGCAGGGCAACGCAGTAGTGTTCGGCAGTTTCCCTTTACTGGAAATTGGGAGATAGACTGGCAATTAGCATATCCTGCTTTGCAGGAACTACGCGACGAACTGATCCTATTACCCATCGATTCATATCTAGTTTTACCATCAGGAACTAATACCAGTCGGGAAGGACATTCGGGGAATTTATTGGCAGAGAAAGCAGTAGTACCAAGTGTATTAGAACAAGTTGCTGAATTAGATTTTACTGGTATATATGCTGGAGGAATAGTAATTAAAGCTTATGGTGATTCTAATGGTCAAAAACACTGGTTTGCTAATGATTCTTTTACCTTAGATTATTCTCTATTTTCCAACTCTGGACAAGCAGTTAAGGGGACATTTGCAGGGAATGATTGGGATAAATCTGCTTATATAGCCAAAATCAGCGAAGCCAAAAAGCAACTCGAATTGCTGGCTCGCCCAGTTAAAGAATTACCACGGGGACAATATAAAACTTATTTTGCACCTGCTGCTGTTGCAGATTTATTACTGATGCTTTCTTGGGGAGCTATAAGCGAAGCTGATATCCAACAAGGAAATAGCGCTTTAGCGGCTTTATCGCGTCAAGAAAAACAACTTTCGACAGCATTTAGTTTGAAAGAAAACTTTCAGCGCGGATTAGTACCGCGATTTAATGAATTGGGAGAAATGGCAGCACCGGAGTTACCTGTAATTGAAAAAGGACGTTTGGTAAACACTCTGGTGAATTCTCGCACTGCTAAGGAATATCAGAAAATTGCCAACGGTGCTAATGGTTCAGAGACTCTACGTGCGCCAGAAGTTAGTCCTGGAAATTTAGTATTTGAGCAGATTCTTCCGAAATTGGATACAGGATTGTATCTATCAAATTTGCATTACTTGAATTGGAGCGATCGCCACACTGGTAGAATCACAGGTATGACCCGCTATGCTTGCTTTTGGGTAGAAAATGGAGAAATTATCGCCCCCATTGAAAACTTACGTTTTGATGAAAGTCTGTATCGCTTCTGGGGAGAAAACCTAGTAGATTTGACCGATTTTCAAGAATTCATCCCCGAAGTAGGCACTTATGAAAGTCGCCAACTTGGAGGTAGTTTAGTTCCCGGTATGTTGGTGGAAGATTTTACATATACTTTGTAATGAGTTTATGCAAATATTCTCTTGGAAATGCAAAATTTTACATATCTACTAGGAACACCAACTTTGTGTTTTTATAACTTGTTGAATTTCAGTTTCCAGTAATTGAAAAGCAGACAAAGCTCTTAGTGGTGAAAAGTCATCAATGAGTTCAGCTAATCGGTGTACACGTTCGTTAACTGAGAATTGCTTTAGCCGCCGACCTGTCAACTCACTAGCTTCGCACAGAAGTCCATAGAGAATATCTTTTGGATCGGGTAGTTGTTCAATTTTACGGATATCTGGCAGCTGTAATGGTTGATGTCCACGAGGATTTCCTGCCGCTTTTCGTAGCGCTACTTCGTCAAATAATAGCCATGCCTCCTGCATACGTACCGGAATCACACAAACATGAGGTGGTACTGCTACTGATTTTTTAATTGCTTCTTCTAGCACTTCTAGGATTTCCGTTATACGTTTTTCGCGTGGTTCTCTTTCTGCATCT
This sequence comes from Nostoc sp. KVJ3, assembly GCF_026127265.1. Taxonomy (GTDB): domain Bacteria; phylum Cyanobacteriota; class Cyanobacteriia; order Cyanobacteriales; family Nostocaceae; genus Nostoc. Next base: position 3,304,760 of record NZ_WWFG01000001.1, on the reverse strand, counting down.
CGATGGATAAACAAGAGATCACAAGGATATAGTTCTAAGCTGTTGATGATGCGTGGTAATAACTTTTTCGGTGGTTTGGGTAAGCGTCGCAAATCCGCCCAATTAGACTGGATAGCACACTCAACCTGATGCGCCCGTAATAACCAGGTAAGGATAGGCATTAATGCTTTATCTGAACTGCCGTCTGACAGCAAAGTGTAGCAAAGTTCTTTCATACCGAGTCAGTCGGAAAACCGGGAATTAGTGGCTGAAGGTCAGTCCTATCCACAACTCGACGTTTTTTGGGTTGTATTGGTTTTGATTGCTGAAGATTTCCTACTTTTCCATTACTATCAGGCTGTGATTCACCAAGTACTACCGGATTCAAGTAAGCAAGTAATTTATTTTTAGGTACATCATTCATGCCTTCTGGGTCTTTCTGTCGCCAAGTGTCAGGTAGACAAGCAAAGGACACTCGCTTAAATCGCTTCCCTGAATCTACCGTTTCCTTTAATTCAGCAACTAATAGGCTGTCGTCAGGTACTTGCATAACTACTGAAGGTGAGTGAGTGTTGATGATTACTTGACGAAGAGGGTTATCTATCCCAATAGGTTCATCAACATCGGTAGCAATGTCTTGAAGTAGTTTGAGTATTTTGGGAATACGCTCTGGATGAATACCGTTTTCCGGTTCTTCTAAACACAAAAGACCTTGTGCTTGAGGGTCTAATTCTAGAACTGCTAATGCCAAAAAGCGCAGGGTTCCATCTGATAGTGCCCTTGCTGGATGTGATGTGCTGTCTTTGCCAGTGACTATTAGCGTTAGAATTTCCCGCCGTTCATCACGGTCAATTCCTACTTCACCCACATCGTCAATCAGTTCTGCCAGTCGATTCGCAACTTGGCTGTAAACCTGTGCTTCCGCCTCATCATCTGACAGTCCAATTGTTGAATGGTTTTTGTTGAACCGTGCCAAATGATAGAGTGTTGCAGCTAAGTGAGAACCATCCATGTCTAATTTTGTGGGCGATGTAAATTCGTCTGGCTGCCTTAGTGCTGAAGGTTCTAACTGAAGTAGCCGCCAGGATTGCATTTCTCTTCGCGCCAGCAGTACCGTTGGACTTTCCGCCGCATTAGCCACAGACAGCACGGTTCGGGGAAGATTCATGGCTAATCGAGACAAGGGTTTTCCATTTCTCCCGTCTTGATGTAGCTTAATTACTGTCTTTCCTTTGTCGTCCTCGGTTGAAATAAATGGTGAAGTTCGTCGCCCCTTAACTGCTGATTTACGCCATTCAACACTGTGAGGAAACAATAAGTTTTTCTTGGCATCACCAAGATTGATGTGAACTAACTCCTCTTTAATGATTTCTAGGGAACCTAAAGACCGCAAGCCATCATCTGATCTATAAGCGAGGATGATAGAGTAGCGAAGAAAAGTAATACTAGCTTCTGCCTTTTGCCCTAGATCGTCCACACCCTCTTCTGGTACAATCATCTCAGCATCAAAGGACATTTCATCTGCATATTTGTCACCAACCCGGTGAAACAAACTACGTACATCAGCTGTTCGACCTCCTTCATCTCGCACAGATAAAGCAGCTTCAATTAGTTGAATATCCGCAGTCGCACTCAAAAATCTAATAGCATCAAATAAGTTGGATTTACCGACCCCATTAGCGCCGGCTACACAGGTGAATGGGCCGAATCGGACATCAACATCGACGAGGTTCTTAAAACCAGAAACTTTCAACCTAGTTAGCATAATATTCCTCTGTTGGCAGAAAACATTGCAAATGTGCCAAGCAGACGTGGCTCACAAACAGAGTAGACCTCCTTCTTCTGGTTTGACTGTACAACCTGAATAAATTTTAAGTCTCGTTGGATAAAACCTAGTTATATCCTGACACTCGCAACTAGCTCAATCATCTGTTGCGCCTCTGGCGAAGCATCTTTTGTAAAAACGGGATGTGTACATTGCGTCTCGATGAGAAAAATGTATCAAACCATCTTTCTACAAATCCGTCAACCCAAACTGGTAAATGCTAGGACTACAGTTTATCTTTTTTTGCCAGGAGGTGAATTGCGCTGGGTGAGGTTATCAATTTGCAATTGTTGCCGTCCGTTGGTGACAATTCGCAACATATCTTTGAGATCCTGCTCGATATTGCCCAAAATGCCATCAGCATATTGATCGGCACCATCTTCAATTTCTTGAGCTTGAGCGATCGCAGTTTGTCGCATAAGTTCTAACTCTTGCTGACAAGCATACCGCTTGCGCTCAATCTCCGCGAGGGTTTCTTGCATTATTCCCTCACACTCTTGTTGCACTTGTCGCCGCAGTTGTTCAGCTTCTTGTTCTGCGTGTTGAATAATATCGCTTTCAGCTAAAATTTGCGCTCTTTTTGCTTGCGCGGCCTCAACAACCTGCTGTCCATACTCTTCCGCTTCTAGCAGAATTTCATCCTTTTGCTCAAGGATGGCTGCTGCTTCTTGAAAAAGTGATGGTAAAGCCAGCCGGATGTAATCAAGCTGTTCTAACAGCTTTTCTTCATCTATAAGAGTGCGTCCCGTCAGAGGAATCCTGAGACTAGAGAGAACTATTTCCTCTAGGCGGTTGAGTTCCTGCTGAATATCTACGCTTCCCTCTCCACTGACATATTCTTCAGAGGGGGGGTTGCTTCCGTTGAAATTGGGTTCAACATTGGAGAGTTGTGATTGTAGCATTGGTATATATCTAGGGCAATGTGTGGGGGAACGAGATGATCGATAGAGCCGCCAAACCTTGCAATCTCTCTCACCACACTACTACTTAAAAAACTATACTCATTTGAGGTTGCTAGAAAAACTGTTTCTATTTGGGTAGAAAGAGTTTTATTAGTGTGAGCCATTTGCAGTTCCACTTCAAAATCTGACACAGCCCGTAAACCCCGAAGCAAAACTTGTGCTTTTTGTATTTGGGCATAGTTGACGGTAAGACCATCAAAGCTGTCTACTTCTACATTAGGTAGATGTTGTGTAGAAAGACGGATCTGCTCTAGCCGTTGCTGCACGCTAAAAAGTGGCGTTTTGTTTGGGTTCCGCAGTACAGCGACAATTACCCGCTCAAACAGCCGACAACCGCGCCCGATGAGGTCAAGGTGTCCCAAGGTGATGGGGTCGAAGCTACCAGGATAAATAGCAATCACAATTTTAGATATATCAAAGTTGTTTAGGTGATTATATCGAAACTCTTTTGTGTAACTTACTCAAATCTACCATCTTGCGCTCTGAGCAAGAATGGTAAACTCAATTGTTTTAGTGGTACAAATTATGCTCAACTAGGCGTTAGGAATTAGACTCCTAAATATGGATGCTGGATTTTAAGTGTAGTTCCAGTATTCAAGATGTAAGAAACTCCGTACTCAGCAAAGTGCGCGGGTAGTTAACGAACTTTTCTAGGTAATTTCTCATGGCACTGGATTTTTCTACCTTGCTCTTGGCGTTTCAATTTACTTCTCCAGGGCCCATTCTAGTGAAATTAGGGCCACTAAGTATCCGTTGGTATGGCTTATTGATTGCCACAGCAGTCTTAATTGGCGTAATCCTCTCTCAGGAGTTGGCAAAGCGTCGTAATGTTAATCCTGAGTTGCTAGGCGATTTGTTCTTTTGGTTGTTGATTGGGGCAATTCCTGGCGCACGGCTATATTACGTTTTCTTTGAGTGGTCAAAATATGCCCCGACTCCCGGAAAAATCTTTGCTATCTGGGAAGGAGGCATTGCCATTCATGGAGCAATTCTTGGTGGCGTTTTGGCTGCATTAATCTTTGCCAAAATCAAGCAGGTATCTTTTTGGCAACTGGCAGATTTAGTAGCGCCTTCGCTGATTTTAGGGCAAGCGATCGGACGTTGGGGTAATTTCTTTAATTCTGAGGCTTTTGGCGATCCTACGACTTTACCCTGGAAGTTGTATATTCCACCAGACCATCGTCCTTTAGAATATGCTAGTTTCGATTACTTCCATCCCACCTTTTTGTATGAATCTCTGTGGGATTTAATGGTTTTTACGCTACTAATAACGTTGTTTTTCCGGTCTTTATCCGGTAAGCCGCGTTTGAAGGTAGGCACGCTATTTCTAGTTTATTGGCCAGCCTATAGCTTAGGACGCTTGTGGATTGAAGGTTTCCGTACTGATAGCTTGATGCTGGGGCCATTACGAATGGCACAAGTAGTCAGTAGTCTAGGAATTTTATTAGGATTAATTGGATTAGCTTGGCTTTACTTACTCAAACGCCCTTTACCCGATGTAGTGCCTACTCCCAAGGGGAATGGGGAGATGAGGGGATGAGGGGGCAGGGGGAGCAGGGGGGGCAGGGGAGGCAGGGGAGGCAGGGTGAGAAGAATAACTAATGCCCAATTCCCAATTCCTAAAAATAAAAAATGCCCCAGAATATTTTCTAGGGCTTAACCAGGGTGCATCTACCATTACTCTCTACCAGCGAAAGAGAGTGAATCCGGAAAGATACTGAGAAAATATCAAAAAAGTTTTTTGAGGGATTGTCGTGGGTTCTTTTAAAAGTGAATATACAGAAAACCTGAGTTATAAAAAAACGCTATATGCCATAGAACCATCTGTGTATATTGTTGGTGCAGGCCCTGGAGATCCTGATTTATTGACGGTGAAGGCGCAGAAACTACTGGCTGTTGCTGATGTGATTTTATTTGCTGATTCTTTAATACCCGAACAGATTTTAGAACTTTGCCGAAAAGATGCGGAGATAATTAGGACTGCGAATCAGACTTTAGAAGAGATTTTGCCGATTATGATCGATAGGGTGCGATCGCAGCAAAAATCTGTCGTCCGTCTCCATTCTGGCGATCCTAGTCTCTACAGCGCCATCCACGAGCAAATGCACCTCCTAAGAGAGGCAAATATTCCTTTTGAAGTCATACCTGGTATCAGCGCTTTTCAAGCTGCTGCTGCCAAACTCAAAGTAGAACTGACTGTCCCAGGTTTAGTCCAAACTATAATTTTGACCCGCATCAGTGGACGTACAGAAGTCCCCGCTACCGAAGAATTAGCTACTCTTGCAGCACATCAGGCTAGCCTCTGCCTATATCTCAGTGCGCGTCACGTCGAAAATGCCCAAGCTAAACTACTCGAACACTATCCAGCCGAAACCCCCATTGCAATTTGCTTTCGCATCGGCTGGCCCGATGAAAAAATTAAGGTTGTCCCCCTGAATGAAATGGCGGAATGTACTGATAAAGAAAAACTAATTCGTACTACACTTTATATAATCAGTCCAGCCCTCTCAACAGCAAAAGGGCGATCGCGTTTATATCATCCCGAACATAATCATCTGTTTCGCTCATCTCATCACTGAAAAGTGGGAATTGGGAAAACTGCCCCTTGTCTGGTCTGCGGTTCGGTAAACTTAAACAGTGTGAATAATTTCTAATTCAGTAATATGCCATTAATTAAAGTGCAAACTTCTGCATCTGCTCCTCAAAAAGCTGAAATTGAATCAATGCTTTTAAATCTATCAGCCAAGTTAGCAAAACATTTAGGAAAACCAGAATCCTATGTAATGACTGCTTTTGAGCCAGAAATCCCTATGACTTTTGCGGGGAATACAGACCCGGTTTGCTACATTGAAATTAAGAGCATTGGCGCGATGAAGCCAGACCAAACCGCAGCGATGAGTCAGGACTTTTGCCAGCAAATTAACCAAACTCTAGGTGTACCGAAAAATCGTATTTACATTGAGTTTGCAGATGCTAAGGGTGCAATGTGGGGCTGGAACGGCACAACCTTTGGTTAATTCCCCGTCTTCTTTGGTCAAGACCAACTTTATCTGGCAGGTGTAGGATAGAGATCCTACATCAACTCGTGATTTTTTATGTCTGCTACGCCTCTTGTATCTCAGGTTGACTTCAACTCAGAAAAATCAGAATTAATGCCTCCCCTTCTCGGTGCTTCTCTGGCGGAGTTAAGCACTTGGGTGCAGCAACAAGGACAACCTGCTTACAGAGGAAAGCAACTGCATGAATGGATCTATGATAAGGGAGTGCGATCGCTAGCTGATATTTCTGTCTTCTCTAAGCAATGGCGTGCGGAAGTAGCAGAAGTTCCCATTGGGCGCTCAACTTTACATTACCGCTCTGTGGCTCCCGATGGCACTGTCAAATATCTTTTACAATTAACAGATGGCCAAATTATTGAAACTGTTGGTATTCCCACCTTCGCAGAAAGGGGAGAAGGCCCAAAAGCCCGTCTGACAGTTTGCGTCTCTACTCAGGTGGGTTGCCCAATGGCGTGTGATTTCTGCGCTACTGGTAAGGGAGGTTACAAGCGCAATTTAGCACGGCATGAAATTATCGATCAAGTGTTGACTGTGCAAGAAGATTTTCAGCAACGGGTTAGCAATGTGGTGTTCATGGGACTAGGTGAACCGTTGTTGAATACTGAGAATGTCCTAGCAGCCCTGAAATCTCTAAATCAAGATATCGGTATCGGACAGCGATCGCTTACAGTTTCTACAGTTGGTATTCGCGATCGCATTCGTGAGTTTGCGCAAAATAACTTGCAAATCACTCTTGCTGTCAGTCTCCACGCACCCAACCAAGCCCTACGAGAAAAACTCATCCCCAGCGCCCGCGCCTATCCTCTAGAAGATTTGTTGGCTGAATGTCGAGAATATGTAGAAATCACTGGACGGCGCGTTACCTTTGAATATGTTCTCCTGGCTGGTGTCAACGATTTACCAGAACACGCATTAGAACTTTCAAAATGTATGCGAGGATTTCAATGCCATGTGAATTTGATTCCTTACAACCCAATTCAAGAAGTAGATTACAAACGCCCCAACCGCGATCGCATTGAAGCATTTGTCAACGTCCTTAAGCAGCAAAATACTGCTGTTAGTGTGCGTTATTCTCGTGGTTTAGAGGCTGATGCTGCTTGCGGACAATTAAGAGCAAGCAAGAATTAAACAAATATATAACCGCAGATAAACACAGATATATCCTAAGAAATAATCTCTGTTTATCTATGGAGTAAAATCGTCTGAAATCCTTTATTAACTTACCTCGCGCAAGTAAGTCGGCGTGCAAATTTCAATGTATGGTGGAATGAAGTGGAATGAAGCATAAGTCCTTGGGACATACTTCGCGAACGCAAAGGTCTTGTCGATTTTACATTCTGTTACATAGTTAGGTTTATTTGTATCGACTTACTTAGATGGATTACGGAAATCCGGCAAACCATGTAAAAAATTTGAATGTATAATTTAATTATGATGAATATCTAAAAAGTCAGATTTTTATGCAAAATCAAGATCCTGCACTAGATATAACCTTGATTTTGCTCTATCCCACCAGAAGCACCGCACAAGCTCATAACGGTGAATAAACATTAGCTTTAGTTAACTATTTCAAGCCTCTGCATCTATGTATAGAGTAATTTTGGTGAAATTTTAAGGATTTAGCGATCGCTAAATCCAACCACAACAATTGAGGAATAACTTTATGTTGAATCGCTTATCGCTGGTTAAAGGATGGCTACTCTTGATTGTGCTTGCAAAAGCTCTATCGATTAATTCTCCTGTATCTGCACAAATAATTCGGATTAATCCCCAGACGCAAGATTCGTTTCAAGAAAGAATCAGACAACAACAAGAAGAGCAAAATCAGCAAACACAAGAACAAATGAAGGAAACATGGCTAAGGCAAAACCTTCAAGAACCACAACTACAACAACAACAGAGAATACAACAACAAGAATTTACACGACAACGGCAAGAAATGCTCCGCCAGCAACAATTTAGACTACAACAAGAAGAAATAACGCAACAGCAGCAAGAATTTACACGACAGCAACAAAAAATACTGCAAAATCAACAACTTAGACAAGATCAAGAAATTAGACAACAGGAACAAGAGAGATTACAAGAACAGATCCGACAACAACAACTCAGACAACAGAAGAACAGCCTCTAAAATGCTGAAAATTTGTGGTAGATAATTTTATAATTAAAAATTAGAGAAGACATTCTCCAATTTTTAATTTTTATATCTAGCTAGCGCTGTGCATAAATCCCTGGTGCATAAGCCTCAATCACTTTCCCAGTGCGAGTACAACTAATCATCAAGTAGTCACAACTAGAGCATTGTGTCCGAGTCAATTGACTATCAGAAATGTAATAGCGTTCGGCTTGGCAGCCGCAATTTGGGCAGTAAATCTTTTGTACTGTCTGCATTTTAAAACCCCTGGTTGTAACTATTTTTTATTTGAGAAAACTGCCAGTTAAAGTAGAAATAATTTTGGTTTGACCCAACCTAACAAACGACCTTAATATTGGCTGATTATTTTAAACAAAATTTCAGGTTTGAAACATTTTCGATATCTTTGTATATTATCCTAGAATTTAAGCGATCTTACCCTCCTACTTTAGATACATAAATTATTTTTTAATTAAATCCTGCTTAGAGATTTACTGATCCCTATCATGAATGCCTTGAGAGAGCCTTGTTTATAGTCATTTCAGACGAATGCAAAAAAGCTGTTCTTGTATTCAAAAATTAAAACCAATAAATTACTGTATATTTAGTAACAAAATATCTATCTTAAGATTTAGTTAATATTTGCTGGCAAGATTTATCAGGTCAAATTCTGGGGAGATAACTTCATCAAAATTAGCATACTTATGAGATGCCGTAAATTTACGGTATTTACACTGCTGGATAAAGTTGTACAAAAACTGCTTCCATCTCCTAATGATTCGCATTGAGTCAAGAGTACTTAAACTACTTAGAAAGGCAAATTTAATAACGTGCAATTCTTATTTAACTAGGAATGGCGCGTTACGACGTTCCGTCTAACACACCCTACAGATACTTATATTTTTTTAAGAATCAAATATGATTCTTATAGTATGTAGTTATGCAAAATTAAATATACATTGTCATTGCGATTAGAGCGTACCCCGTAGGGAAACACGGTTCAGTTAAGCAAATTTATCTGTTAAGGTAGGCAGGGGGAGCAGGGGAGGCAGGGGAAGCAAGGGGAGAGAAAAAAGCTTAACTGAACTGTATTGCCCCGTAGGGGACTTGCTACGCGGAGCTAAACATTTTTGCATACGCACTTATGTACCTTTCTCTGTGATTCACATTACTCACAAACTAAATTCTGCTGCGCCATCTTCATCCACATCTGTATCCTTACCCATAGCAGTAGGTTTAAATTTAGAACCATGAATTAATTTAGCAAATGCAATTCCTGGATTTTGGTGAAGAATATTCAGGACACTCATAAAATCTCGCACAATTTCCCCTGGTGTCAGTAATGCTTCTGCACCCAAGCGATTAATAATTTCTTGCACAAATTCCTTTAACTCACGATTTGTCAAAGTCTGCTCATACCCAAAATTGAGTGCATGAATCTCAGCTAAACGTTGCAGAAGTGTCAATATTTCTGCTTCACTTAACGGGTTCAAACGAATCACTGGCCCTAAATGTTCCTGAACGCCAGATTGTGCAACAAAACGACTTTCTTTTGTGCGTCTTTGCCAAGCCTGGTCTGCAAAAAGTCCCCGTTTGGGGTCTTCTAAAAATTTAGTTGTTCCACCAACAACAATACCAAGATGTTCAGCTTTACATTGCATGGTATCGTTAAACATTGCCAGGAGTCGATTATAATTCTTTTCCCGCGTGACCGTAGTAGATATTTGATATAAATGTACAGCTTCATCAAATATAATCAACAGTCCTTTATAGCCAATTTCAGCAACAAATTTAGCAAACAATTTTATATAATCATACCAACTATCATCGTCAATAATGACGCGCACTCCTAAAGCTGCTTTTGCTTCAACTTTAGTCGTAAATTCTCCACGCAACCAGCGCATTGCAGCATTTTTTAAATTATCATCATCCATTCTATAGCCACGCCAATAAGCGATAATCACGCTACCAAAATCAAAACCATGAACTAAGTCTTCGATATACTGAACTACTTCCCTAATTTTTGATTCAACTTTGTCATCAAAACCATCGTCATTAGGACGCATTTCAGTTTCTTTAACTACTTCTTGTTGAATTTTATTAATCCATCCTTCTAAAATCGAGACTAAAGCACCACCATCAGGACGAGTTTTTGTAGCTAGGTGGCTCATTAATTCTCGATAGGTAGCAACACCTTCATTATTGCTTCCAGCTAATCGCCGTTCAGGGGATAAATCAGCATCAGCGACTACAAAACCTTGCTCCATAGCACGGTTACGAATTAGTTGCAGTAAAAAACTTTTCCCGGAACCGTAGTTACCAATTATGAAGCGAAATGCTGCTATGCCTTCGCCAATATCATCGAGATTTTGTAATAGGCTTTTTAGTTCTTGTTCTCGACCTACTGCTATATATTCAACTCCCATTCTTGGTACTACTCCCGCACCAAGGGAATTAATTAAAGCAGTGGATATCTTTTTCGAGATTTTGAGCTTTGCCATGTATTACACTTCACTTTATTCTAAACGCATAAGCAGTAAGTAAGTTACATATTTACCTTACTACTAATCTGACGAGAGCAATAATAATTTAATTTGACGAACTATGTCTAGCCATGAGGCTTTTATGCATTGCAATCATTTTTTTGACATGAGTGATATGCTCAGGATAAACTTCTGGACTTTCCGAAGCTGAGTTAATTATTAATTCACCAATAGTATCATTTGCCCGTTCATTTATAGAATCAATTAAGAGATTCGGCATAGTGATATTTGCTTCGGCAATTTTTTTAATAGCAGCATTAGGATTATCTTGTTCGACTATAGCTTTTAATACTTGTAGTTCGTATCCTGGGAGATTTTCGAGAAAATCAGTCCATTCTTCAGATATATTATCTGATACCTCAAGTTGCGAAGTATCTATGATTGCTGAAGTTTCAATTATCTCAGAAAAAGGAAACAACTCAGTATCCTCTTCTTGAAAATTATCAACTAAAGGTTCTGGATTAAATGTTTCTATTTGTTGAAGTAATTCCCATACTTGATTTTGCAATGAATCTCGTTCTTCTTGCAATAATGAAATTTGTCCTTGCAATTGCTGTAATTCTGCTTTGTGTTCTGCTAGTTGGGTTTGTGAAGAGTTGAGGATAGCTTGGATATTTTCTCTTTCGGTTTTTGTAGCTATGAGCAATTGATTTTTTTGGGTTGTCTCAACTTCTAGCTCTTGGATTGCAATTCTTAGCTCATATAGTTTTTCTTCTAATTGGGGTTTGAGTCTACCCAAAAGAGTTAAATTACTTTCAACTTCTTGTTTATCGTGCTGGAGTTCCGAAATTTTACTTTGCAATTGGGTGATTTCAGCACGAGATACATTACAATTCGACTCTAGACGGCGCTTTTCTGCTGTGAGGACAGAAAAAGCATTGTTTAATTCTATTTGATTTTTCTGCAAGTTATTGATTTCAATTTGCAGATTATTTATTTCAGTTTCTAATTGCTTTTTCTGTCCGGCAATTGTTCTTAATTCTCGATGCAAACTATCCCTTTGGTTACGGCTTTCTGTTACTTGATTTTGTAATTGTTGTGATTCAGCATATAATAAATTATGATGTTCTTCGATTTGATTAATTTCTCTAACAACACGAGCCTTCAATCCCTCCATTTCTTTAATTCGCTTGCGGAGAGATCCTAAAATAAACATTTCATAATTTCTCCGTCGCTTATCTACAAATAATGCGGCTGCATAGATAGTAACGGCAGTAATTAAACCTGTGAGAAAGGCTTTGTTAAAATCCCAGTTTGGGACGAGGCTAAGTCCAAAACTCACACTAAAGGCAACTATCCCTAGTATAAATCGATTGCTGATCATTACTGATTGCATATTGCTGGTTTTTAGCGTATTGATGAAATTATCAGAATAAGAAACTCTCATATTAATTCGTAATTCGTAATGGACTTCTCTCCGAGACGCTATGTCAACGTCTTGCTTCGCTAACGTAATTCGTAACTAGAATATGCAGAAAACAATACTTCATAAAAAATGCTTTTTATCCGTTGTTCTGTTTGGTTAAATAAGAAGTTTTTAGGACTTATGCAAAAAGAAAGTTAAAGCTTTAACTTTCTGTAGGGGCAATTAATAGATTGCTCCTCAGAACTGGCGCATAACATTTTCTTGTAAGTAAGAAAAAATTCTAATCATGAATGTACTAATTTTAATCAGAAGTGTTGGATGTGTCCTTATTTATATTAAAGAGTCTTAAATCTGCTTTTAAAAAATCAACAAACTGCCGTGCTGTCCTTCCAGAACGACCGTTGTGACGAGTTGCCCATTGTAATGCTTGATATTCCAAATCTTCTTGGGTAATATTAATTTCAGTTTGTGCCACTAGATGTTGTACAATCTTCAAATAAGTTTTCTGATCGGCTGGTTCAAAGGTCAAGGTTAAACCAAAGCGATCGCTAAACGAAAGTTTCTCCTGCATCGTATCCCAAGCATGGATTTCCTCGTTATCCTTGGGGGTAGGTCTATCCACAAAAAATTCCCGAATCAGGTGGCGGCGATTGGAAGTAGCATACACAACTACATTTTGCGGCCGCGCGGTTAAATTACCTTCTAAAACTACCTTGAGCGATTTAAAGGCATCATCATCTTCTTCAAAGGAAAGATCGTCGACAAAGATGATAAATTTTTGTGACACTCCTCGTAAATGTTCCACAATTTCTGGTAAGTCTTTTAAATCAGATTTTGTCACTTCCAATAAGCGGAGACTGCGATTACTGTATTCATTCAACAAAGATTTCACTAGAGAAGATTTGCCAGAACCCCGACTACCATAAAGTAATACATGGAGTGCCATCTCTCCTGATAATAAAAACTCTGTATTTTTCAGCAAAGCATCTTTTTGAGACTCATAACCTACAAGCGCACTCAGCTTAACCGGATCTGGATATCGGATACCGATAAACTGCCCAGCTTGCCAACGCAAAGCGCGATATTCTGCAAATAAACCAGAGCCACATTGCCGATAATAAGCCGCTAATTCTTCTACAGCATCACCCCAATTATCTAATTCTTGTAGATATGTAGCAAACTTTGTCTCTACTCCTACTAATTCTTGCTCTTTATACCACACTACTGGCGAAATGGGCATATGAGCTACACTTTGTATCCACTCACTCAAAGAAGCGCTGCTACATTCATAGAGGCTTTGCAATATTTGTAAATCATGCTGAACTGCTGCTACTAAAGCTGGGGGGAATTCTCCAAATTCTCGGACTTGGGCCAGCTTTGTAAAAGGATTCTTAGAGAAAAGAATTTGAGTAATTAAATAGTCTTCCCAGTTTTGATTTTTAGCAGCCAAAGCATGAAAGTATGTGCCGTAGGCTTGAAGACAACCCCGTGCATCAGAATCAGTGTAACGTATAGCTTGCAACAGTTCTAGAAATGCCATCCCCACTTCGCCTTGGAGGACAGACTGGTACAGTAAAAGTGAGGCCGCTTGACGCTGGAGATGTTGAACTTTTGTATATGAAGAAGTACTTGCTATTGGCATCGCTTAATTATCCATCAATCAACTGTGTGGTCTAGCTATTGAGCTATGGTAAATTGTCTGCTGACCTTGGCAGTAAAGTCAAAATCTACAGATGTATTAACAATGAATTTAAGTATAATTGCTGCTTTTGCCTACGGCATATTAGCGATCGCTGGTGGCATTATTGGCTATATTCAAGCTAGAAGTAGGGTTTCACTGTTAAGTGGTAGTATTAGCGGTTTATTGCTAATACTTGCCGCTTACTTTCAGCTTCAAGGACAAACCTGGGGTTCAATTTTGGCAGTCTTAGTTACTGGTGTTTTAGTGGTAGTGTTTGCATTTCGACTGGCTAAAACACGCAAGTTTATGCCGGCGGGATTAATGACTATTTTGGGTATTGTGGCATTGGTGGTGATGGTAAATCAAATGGTGGCTTTAAGGTAGTATCAATCTCTAAGCAATATCCACCTCTAAAAGTATGCATTGACAATGCAAGGTGATGCATTCACAATGCAAGACGATGCAAAATTTAATTTACTACAAATTAATGAAATCCTTTAGTTCACCGCAAAATCTGCTCAATCATCTGGTTCGCCTGAGAAGCATAACCACCGCCAAATAAATTGAAGTGATTCAAAATGTGATACAGGTTATAGAGAGTTTTTCTTTGCTCATAGTCTGCATCTAAAGGAAAAACCTCGTTATAACCTTTGTAAAAAGCTGCGGGGAACCCACCAAACAATTCTGTCATGGCAATATCAACTTCGCGATCGCCAAAATAAGTTGCTGGATCAAAAATCACGGGTTCTCCTGACGTAGTACACCCGGCATTTCCGCCCCATAAATCGCCATGTACTAAAGAAGGTTGCACCTGGCGATTCGCCAATAGTTCAGGGATAGCTACTAATAATTTTTCTTGCTGCGGGAAACTTGCTCCTCGTCGTCTTGCCAACTGAAATTGATAACCCAGGCGATGTTTAATATAAAATTCTGTCCAGTCTGCTGTCCAAGTATTGATTTGGGGCGTTGAACCAATGGTATTGTTAATTTTCCAACCAAAACCTTGACTACTGCTAGCTTGATGCATCGCCGCTAACTTGCGCCCCATCTCTTCCCACGAATTGCTGTCACCATTACCAAGTTCTAACCATTCCAGCACAATGTAGCTAGAATTCTCAGCTACACCCCAGCAAATAGGTTTTGGGATGCGAATACTAGCTGTTGCTAGCATTTCCTTTAAACCCAATGCCTCAGCCTCAAACATCGCAACTTGAGAGGCTTGGTTTAGCTTGACAAAGTAGGCGATCGCACCGTTGGAAACAGCATAACCTTGGTTGATGCATCCGCCACCAACCGATCGCCGTTGCTGACTCTGGAATTTTTCGCCAGTCACCTGGCTAATATGAGCATTGATTTGAGTCCACATGATTGAATTGGGGATGAGGGGGCAGGAAGGGCGGGGGAAGAAGAACTATTGATTAATACCCAATGCCCAATGTCCCATGCCCCATTTCTAATTTACGGTTTAACGACAACTACACCATAAGCATCTGGAGAAAGATATTCTTTGGCTGCTTGCATTAAGTCAGTTGAATCTTGACTCTGAATATAGTCTGGGTAATTCAAGGCTGGTTCTAAATCTCCTACCAAGGAATGATAATAACCATATAATCCAGTGCGATCGCTTGGTGTTTCGTTGCCAAAAATAAATCTGTTCGCTACTCGCCGCCGCACACGGGCAATTTCTGACTCTGTGACTAACTCAGTTTGGACTTTGCGAATATTTTGAGCGATCGCATCCTCTACTTGTGCTAAATTTTCTACTGCACATTTAGCTGAAATATAAAATGTCCCTTGCAGCTGATTGCTCATATTGCTCACAGAAATTGAAGAAACTAATCCCCGTTCTTCTCGTAAATCCCTTACCAGTCTAGATGTCCTTCCATGTCCCAAAACTCCTGCTAAAACATCCAATCCATAGGTGCGATCTAACTGCGCCATTCCTGGAACCCGCCAAACCATCACTAACCTTGCTTGCTGGAGACTTTCATCTCTAAATTCTCGACGGACAATTTCTGTAAATGGTGACTCAGGATTTAATGGGGAGTTAGTAGAGACGCGATGAATCGCGTCTGTGCTGAGTGTTTTTGTAAATCCTTCCGCAACGATCGCAATTAATTCTTCCACAGGCAAGTTGCCCACAGCTACAGCAGTAATTGACTGGGGTTGATACCAACTATGATGAAAATCCCGCATCTGCTGGGGTTTAAGTTGAGAAATTACCGATTCTGGCCCCAATACTGCACGGCGGTAAGGTAGCTCAGTATATGCTGTTTCCATTGCCCGGCGAAATGTCCGCCGTTGGGGATTATCCTCTGAACGCCTAATTTCTTCTAAAACTACTAATCGCTCACGTTCAAAAGCATCATCAGGAATACTAGCATTTGATACTACATCTATTTGTAGTGGAGCAAGCTGGGCAAAGTCTTTGGGGGCAGTGGTTATATAGTAATGAGTATAGTCTTGGCTAGTAGCGGCATTGGTGACAGCACCCCGTTCTTCAATTCGCCGTTCAAACTCGCCGCTAGCCAGTCTTTCTGTTCCTTTAAAAATCATGTGCTCTAAAAAGTGAGCCATACCGTTAATTGCATCAGATTCTACGGCTGAACCAACTTTAATCCATAAGTTGAGGTTTACAGCTTCAACAGGCATTTGTTCCGCGATGATTGTCAAACCATTAGGTAACTGATGCAGGGTTGGGCTATGAAGACGAGTAAATTTCCGTAGGGTTGAAGTCATTGCTACTTGTGTGAGAAGCTACGTTACTTCTTTATCTTATCCGCGACGGAAAATCTATATATATAAAAAGACCTCTCCCTGGTTTTACTACGCAAAAACTAGGCTGTTGGTTTTGATGGAATTTGGTTTTTTTGGTTAATGCTATTTTTGTGACATATATTTTGTATGATTTTTAACTCCTAAAAAGGCACAGAGTCAACAGCCTAAACGAAACCTGTCCTTCTCCGAGCCGGAGAAAGACAGGTTTGAAATAAATGACAAATTAATAAGCTTTTGTTGGCAGTTGTTGCTCTAATTTCAATAATGCTGCAACTCGCATCTCTGTAGCAGGGTGACTAGAGAATAAGTTACCTAAAAACTGTCCAGAGATAGAATTGATAATTAATAACGGCTCATAAGCTGGATTGGCATTCAAAGGCATCTGCTTTGCTGATGCTTCTAAGCGTTGCAAGGCTCTAGCTAATGCACGAGGATTACCAGTTAATCTAGCCGAACCTGCATCAGCAGAAAATTCTCGGGTGCGCGAAATTGCTAGCTGAATAATTGTTGCTGCTATTGGCGCAAGCATTACTGTTAATAAAACTCCTATTGGATTACCACCTCTGTTGTCATCTCGTGAACTACCACCAAACCATAAACTGTAACTCACCATTTGGGCTAGGAATGAGATAGCACCAGCAACAGTAGCAGCAACGGCTTGTGTGAGGGTATCGCGATTAATAATGTGCGTAAGTTCGTGGGCAATAACGCCTTCGAGTTCATCCTCTGGTAATATATTTAAAATCCCTTCAGTTACAGCCACAGCCGCGTGTTCTGGGTCGCGCCCTGTAGCGAAGGCATTAGCACCTTGACTTGGAACAATGTAAACTCTAGGGATGGGAATGTTAGCGCGATCGCTTAATCTCTGCACCATCCGATAAAGTCCTGGTGCTTCCCTTTCGCTCACAGGCTGGGCTTGATATACTGCCAGCGCAATTTTATCTGATTGATACCAGGAAAATAGGTTTGTTACTGCTGCCAAGCCAACTCCGATAATTAAGCCACTAGTACCGCCAATTACCCAATAACTAATGGCGATCAAAAGTCCACTTAATGCAGCGAGCATTGCAGCCGTTTTCAATTGATTTGTCATATTTTCGCTCTCCTGCTAATGCTGTATAAATTTTCTCGAAAACAGCATTAATATAAGCCACGTCTTGATTCTATCTATCTAAACTTAGATATATGGTACAGAAAACCTATCACAGAAGTACGGTTTTCCCACTTACAGCTATTTTCAGGTAAATAGCTGTAAGTTCAATTTTTAATTGTTAAGAGTTTATACCTTCTGCTTCATACACCTGTTCGCTAAATAGCTGAAAATCTAATTCGCACGCCTTCAAAGCTTCAATGGCTTGTGAGTATCCTTGTGCATCAAACAAATCGCGATCGCGGATTTTAGGCAACCAAGAACGCAGTTTAGTTAATTCCGCTTCGTTCTCTTCCAATTCTGCGAAAGTAAGATTACCTATTTTCCGCTCCTCGCTCAATTCGCTATGCAAATCTCGACATTGCCCCAAAAACTCTTGATATTCTTGATTTACCTGCTGTTGAAAACGCTCTATCAACATAGCGTTTTGCTCAGGTTCATCAATCCAAATGGTAAATAAATCTGCCTCACCACCACCTGCTGTAATATCTGCTTTCAATTCGGCCAAATGGCTCTGCAAGTCTTTCCTCTGTGGTAGCAAGCACACCGACTGCTGTAGGTAAAGTGCGCCCCAACCCTTGAGTTTACGCCAAACATATACCCGTTGCGTCGAAGGCTGTGCAGGTACTTTGTACACCAATAGATTCCAAGATTCTCTATCCATAGAGGTATTGTAACAAGTGTTGCATTCAATTTAATTTATTACTATCTAGATTTATGAAACATCTGTTGCATTTATAAAAAGTTATGAATCTAAACTATAAAGTCGGCAGTATTGACTGGAGTCCCATCATCCAAAGGATGGAAACTCATGGGAATTGTCACTTACCTACATATCCAGGGGATTTAAAAACTGTTTTACTGAATCATGTTGGTTTGGTTCAACATCCTCAAGGCGAGAAAGCCTACCAATTAGCGAGAGAAATTGCCCGATTAACTACCTTTAGTGATGCAGAAATTACTTATTGGTTCTCCAGAATTATAGAACTGATGTAGTAATACTATATTTCACAAATCTCTACAGCCAATTTTTTGGCTGTAGGGGTTTACATATCTCGCAATTGATGTATCAGAAACAGACAATATGCAGCTAAAAAATAAATTTTTCCAGACAATTCCCCGCACTGTTTGGGTATTGGGATTTGTCAGTCTGCTGACAGATATTAGCTCTGAGATGATTCATTCTGTATTGCCCTTGTTTCTGGTGTCCGTTTTAGGGGCGAATGTGTTGACTGTGGGCATCATCGAAGGTATTGCAGAAGCAACAGCTTCAGTTTTGAAAGTTTTTTCGGGAGTATTGAGTGATTATCTGGGACATCGCAAGGGATTAGCGGTGTTTGGGTACGGCTTATCTACCTTTGTGAAACCACTATTTGCTGTAGCTACCAGTTCCACTGGGGTGTTAATAGCTAGATTTGGCGTTAGCGAAGCTCCTCTGTTAGGAGGCTCGCATTGGCAAAGGTATCCGGGTAGCACCCCGTGATGCCTTAGTTGCCGATTCCACTAATCCAGAGGTGCGCGGTGCTGCCTACGGATTGCGTCAATCTCTCGATACTATTGGGGCATTCTTGGGGCCTTTGGCAGCATTTGCCTTAATGAGTGCTTCTAAAAACAACTTCCGCCTCGTTTTTTGGCTAGCACTCATCCCTGGTTTCTTGGCGGTGGCTTTATTAACAGTGGGAGTGCGCGAACCAAGAGCAAAACAAACTCAAGTCAGCCGAAGCAACCCTCTGCAATGGGAAGCTTTACGCAGTTTGGGTCAAAAATATTGGGTACTCGTAGCAGTGGCGCTGCTATTCAATTTAGGAAACTCTAGCGATGCCTTTTTGTTGCTACGAGCCGAGCAAATAGGGATTTCAACCCCACTCATCCCGTTGACATTAGTGGTGATGAACATCGCCTACTCATTCAGTGCCTACCCAATAGGAATACTTTCCGATCGCTTGGGTCGATTTGGGCTACTCGTAGGTGGATTGCTCTTATACGCTTTAGTGTATCTGGGTTTCGCCTTCGTACAAGCACCTTGGCAAGCTTGGGGATTGTTTGCCCTTTATGGTTTGCATTTGGGCATGAGTCAAGGATTGCTGTTAGCGCTAGTGGCAAATAATATACCTGCGAATCTGCGCGGCACAGCTTTTGGATTTCTCAACTTGGCTGTAGGATTAGCGCTTTTACCTGCGAGTTTGCTAGCTGGTGGGTTGTGGCAAACATTGGGATCAGAGGCGACATTTATCGCTGGGAGTTTGTTTGCATTGGTAGCTGTATTATTATTAATCACTCAAAAAAATAAATATTAATTCCATCAAAAGCAAAAATGGTATTCTTAAATCAATGGCGATGGAGCTCGCCAAAACCGCCTTTTCAGTCCTAAAAATCATGATTGAAAGGCTGATGGCTCCTACTTTCTCCGCTAACTGCGGGAGAGTAGGGCTTGGCTAAATGCATCACCTGACTCCCCTGTAGAAAGTGTAAGTCTACAAATCGCCCCGCAAGGAGTCATGGGATGTTCGCCAGAGTATTCATAAAACAGTTTCGTCAATTTGAACCGTTTATTGCATTACCACACCTAATTAAGTGGTTGCCTATTTCCATTGTGGTTGGCATTCTTGCTGGAACGGCTTCTGCGGCTCTTTTGGCATCATTAGAATGGGCAACCGATTGGCGAGAATCCCATCGCTGGATTATTGCCTTGCTGCCCCTTGGTGGCTTCTTAAGTGGTTGGATATATCATCAATTTGGTCGCACTGTGGAAGCCGGAAATAACCTTTTACTAGAAGAAATCCATAACCCCAAAAGTGTTATTCCCTTCCGTATGGCTCCTCTTGTTTTGCTAGGAACAAACCTTACACATTTATTTGGAGGTTCAGCAGGTCGTGAAGGTACAGCATTACAAATGGGTGCTTCTTTAGCAGATCAGTTAACTAAAATATTACATTTTCAAGGAGCCAATCGGCGAATTTTATTAACGGCGGGTATCAGTGGAGGATTCGCTTCAGTTTTCGGTACTCCCCTAGCTGGGACTGTATTTGGTCTAGAAGTTTTAGCAATTGGGAAGATTCATTATGACGCTCTTTTCCCTTCTTTGATTGCTGCGATCGTTGGAAATCAAGTCACCTTGTTATTAGGTTTGCATCATACCGCATACCTACACGCTCCGTCTATACCGACGCTGACAATTTGGGGGCTAATTTCTGCCATTATTGCAGGTGCAATTTTTGGAATAGTAGCGAGATTCTTTGCTAAAGTAACTCACCAAATTAATCACTTATTTAAAACAAAAATATCTTATCCTCCAATGCGTCCTTTAATCGGCGGTGCGATGATAGCAGTAATTGTTGGGTTAACTGGAACAACTAAGTACATAGGGCTTGGTATCCCTACTATCGTCGATTCTTTTTTCACTCAACTACCTCCTTGGGATTTTGCCGCAAAATTGGGAATGACTGCTCTAACTTTAGGAGCAGGTTTTAAAGGAGGTGAAGTAACACCTTTGTTTTTTATTGGTGCAACTTTAGGTAATGCTTTGTCGTTGCTTTTAGCATTACCTACACCATTGTTAGCAGGAATGGGATTTGTGGGTGTGTTTGCAGGTGCAGCCAATACACCGATAGCATCAACCTTAATGGGAATTGAATTATTTGGTTTGGAATCGGGAGTATTTATTGCTATTGGCTGTGTAGTGAGCTATCTATTTTCAGGTCATTCTGGAATTTACTCAGCACAGCGTATTGGTTTGAGTAAATACTCTGCTGTATATTTAGAAGAAGGGGTGACTTTGGCTAATTATGGGCAACCAAAAATTGATTTAGCCGATAATAGCAAAGAAAGAGAAAACAATTCTCAAGAATAATTTCTGGATGCAATTTATGGATAATTAGGAAAGTGCGTAGTTTACCGCCGTAGGCATCGCATCATCAGAGTAGTCATGTATGGGCGATCGTCGCTATCGTATAAAGGAAAGTAGCTACTCAATCAAAAGGAGAGGGGGAAATCGTACATAAATTTGCTGGGCAAAAGGTGTCTGAAATCCTGAAGTACAAGAAGGGTAGTATAAAACAGGCTCCACTCCCAGAAGAATCGCCCAGTTGGGATGAGTTTTGTGAAATGCTATGGGAAGAGATTGAAGCGGGAGCAGAAATAAATCAATCAGGTTTTAAATTTGTTCGCAAGTTATTAAGTGATAAGAGGTTTGACAAATGAAGAATCATGGATTTGGCAAACTAGTTACCTTTCTAAATCAATTGGAACAAGAGAAAATTAGTTACACCTTAGCTCATCATCGGGATGAAACCATTATGGTCAATGTAGCGGTGGCTGGTGAACGATGGGAAGTGGAATTTTTTGAGGATGGTTCGGTTGAGGTAGAACGATTTGTTAGTAGTGGAGAGATTAATGGGGAAGAGGTTTTTAGTGAGTTATTTGCTATGTATTCAGAGCCAGAAAGTCATTCTGCCAAACTTACCCGAAATTCTAAGTTGACAAGCACAACATGAAGCGATCGCGCTTTGTCTAACCTGTAAAATCGAACCTTGAATTTAACTGTTCATCTCAAGGCTAATCATTATTTGTATATGTGACTGCTGGGGAGCGAAGTTCGTATCCGACTATGGCAGAGTAGAGACGGCGTATAACATCTTCAATTTTATAACTTTTATCGCGTAAATCTGGATAGAAAGCCCCTTCATGTAGAATCTTGCTGCGGATTGTATAAGCTTCTTGCAGAATTTCTAATGCCATTTTGTCCTCAGATAAATGAGTTGTAATAAGGCGTTTAATAGCGTGTGATACAGATTCGCGTGTTAGATTCCTGATACTCCCTTCGAGCGATCGCTTTATATCATCAGGTAAATCCACTGAATCTTGCACCTTGTTTAAGGTCTCTTTGACAATCTTTTTTAAGTCTGGGTATTCAAATTTTTTCTGTTCAGCTAATGGCTCAAGTGCCGATATCAGCCCAACAAATCTTGCACGTTCTGTTACCTCTAAACGAGCTGCGGCAAAAAGCTCCATTGAAACAAGTAGCTGTTTATTATTAATTGGGACATTAGAAGTGAAAGTTTGCTCCAATACCTCAACAACTAGACTTGCTCCACTGGTTAACATACCACGAAATTCTACCCCCATCAGCATCCCTTCCTGTGGAGTCCGATCGTATACTACACATGGCAGCGGAGTGTGATATTCTAACCGTAGTGGACATCCTAATGAGACTGCTGCCCACAAAACTTACATCGCAAACTTTAAACCAGCCTCCTCTGCTTCGCTAGCAGTAGCAAAACCTTCTAAATAGGCTGTAAATTTCTGAAACTCAAACTTCTTGTTTTGCCGAGGAATGAGACGAACTATCAGCTCATTACCCAAAATGAGACAACTTTCTCCATCAAAACCAAACTGATTGTTGCCACCAAGAATAATATCAACCTTTGAGCCATAGGGTCTGAGTTGAGGTTTGTCTGCTATTTCGTATCTTGTCTTTGGTAAATGATTATTTGGCATTTGCTAATATTAATCCTCTAAGTATCGATCGTTAGGTAACTTTAACTATAACCTTTAAGATATCCAAAACTGATGCACAACAAACCTACACCTTAAACTTTTCCGTAATTTGCTGAACTGTTTAACTCGCCATTTATTTCACTATTTTACTAAATAGGATCGCAAATTCCAGCATATTTGTTGCTACTGCATATATTGCAATTATAGCAATCTCCACATTTGGCAGTAACTCACAATGAGCGATGCCTAATTGATCATTTACTAAATCATCGCTTCCAATTCTTCCAAAGCTTGAAAACTTCCTACTTGCCAACTACGTTCCACAGTGGTAGGAATAATTTGAGTAATCGCTATATCTTCAAAATTAGGACTGGTGTTAGATTTTATGTATTTCCCCTCTCTCAGCAAATAAATAGAAAGGTTTGCACTGTCATAAATCCATAGTTCTGGGACTCCAATGGCTTCATAAGCATCGAGAGTAGTTTTTGATGTGACATCAGTCTCAATCGCTAAATCTGGTGGTGGATCGTTAGATTGCAAGCGACGATGACCAATCATCTGTTGATAATTCTGAATATAAAAGCAAGCATCAGGTTCAACTCCTGCTACACCTTGTCGTTTAAAAGTGGTAGAACCAAAAGGTTGATACCTGATATTCTTAGCCTTCAGCAATATTTTGACAATATCAGAAATTAAATCTTTAGGTATTTCATGTTCTGGTAAAGGAGCCATAATTTCTAAAGTACCCTGGCTGTAGGCAATTCTGGTAGTTCTTTTTTGTCCCAATTCTTCTAAAATAGATTCAAATTCTTCCCAGCTAACATCAGGAATAGTCACCGTGCTACCAGGTGCTAACTTCATCTGGCTAACAGGTTTGAAAATGGGGATAGCAGCAGTCATAATCAGAATATGAGTAAGCTGAGTTAAATTAATTATCTATCAGGTTACGGTGGATAATATAGCCCACCGTAACCTTTAGACTAATAGATTGAGTTTAACAAAAGCGATCGCTCTACACTTTAAACTTTTCCGTAATCCGTTTCATCGCCTCTTCGACATTTTCCCGGCTGTTAAACGCTGAAATGCGGAAGTAACCTTCTCCCGCAGCACCAAAGCCTGAACCGGGTGTTCCTACAACGTTGACAGTTTGCAGCAGCTTATCAAAGAATTCCCAACTGGATAAACCATTAGGCGTTTTCACCCAAACGTAAGGTGCATTCACGCCACCATAAACTGATAATCCGGCGGCTGTGAGTTTTTCGCGGATAATTTTGGCGTTTTCTAGATAGAAGCTAACTAATCCTTTGATTTGTGCCTGTCCTTCTTCAGAATAAACCGCTTCGGCTCCCCGTTGGACGATGTAAGAAACGCCGTTAAATTTGGTAGACTGGCGACGATTCCAGAGTTTCCATAGTTCTACATCGGAACCATCGGCGGCTTTTCCATTGAGTGTCTTCGGTACCACAGTTAACGCACAACGAGTTCCTGTAAAACCTGCGTTCTTGGAGAAAGAACGAAATTCGATCGCAACTTCTCTTGCACCTTCAATTTCATAAATTGAGTGAGGAAGTGATGGATCGGTAATGTAAGCTTCGTAGGCTGCATCAAAGAAAATAATCGAGTTATTAGCTTTGGCATAGTCCACCCATGCTTTGAGATATTCCTTGGTAGCAGTTGCGCCTGTGGGGTTATTGGGAAAGCAGAGATAAATTAAATCTACTTTCTTGGAGGGAATTTCGGCGGTGAAGTTGTTATTAGCCGTAATTGGTAGATAAACTAAACCTTCAAATTCGCCTTTATCGTTAGCATCTCCCGTATTTCCCACCATAACGTTAGTATCTACGTATACGGGATAAACTGGGTCAGTAACGGCGATGATGTTGTCATGACCAAAGATTTCTAGAATATTGCCGGTGTCGCACTTGGAACCATCGGAGATAAAGATTTCGGAGGCATCAATTTCGGCTCCCCGTGCTTGAAAATCGTGAGTAGCAATTTTTTCCCGTAACCAAGCATAACCTTGCTCTGGGCCGTAACCTTTGAAGGTATTGCGATCGCCCATTTCTTCCACAGCTTTAATCATCGCTGTGCGGCAAGCCTCCGGCAGAGGTTCGGTAACATCGCCAATGCCCAGTCGGATAATTTTAGCATTAGGATTGGCTTCAGCAAAGGCATTCACCCGCCGAGCAATTTCTGGAAACAGATAACCCGCTTTCAGTTTCAGGTAGTTGTCGTTAATAGTTGCCATTATCTAGATTATGAAAAACGCCCTCAAATAGCTTACTGCTAATTTATGAGGGCGGGGAGTGGGGAGTGGAGAGGCAGGGGGCAAGGTGAGAATAACTAATGACTAATGACTAATTAGACATTTACAGGCTGTTTATTATCGGCAATTACAAACTCCGTGATTGATTCTTTACCTGTAATTAATCTTGCTCCACGATTACGGGTGAAATAGTTCCATGCCCACTGAATCATCACTACTAATTTGTTGTTGAATTCAATTAAGAAGTAGATGTGAATCACTAGCCAAAACAGCCATGCAAAGAAACCTTTCAGTTTCATAAAGCCCAAATCTACCACAGCAGAATTGTGCCCAATCATCGCTAAACTACCATGATCGGTATAAGCAAAAGGTGGCAAATTGTTACCTAAAAGCCGCTTTTGGACTAATGTTGCTACATATTCACCTTGCTGTTTCGCTACAGGTGCAACACCAGGTAGCGGCTTACCATTTTGATGAGAAAAATTTGCTAAGTCGCCAATTACAAAAATATTGGGATGTCCTTTAATACTCAAGTCAGGTTCAACAATAATGCGTCCAGCGCGATCGCACTCAGCACCTGTGCGTTCTGCTAGCACTTTTCCCATTGCTGAAGCTTTTACACCTGCTGCCCATAATACCGTTTTTGAGGCAATTTCTTTAACTTCATCGCCTTGTTTGAGGGTAACTGTATCATTTTCAATATTCGTTACCAGTGTTTTTGTCTGGACAATTACCCCCAACCGCGTCAGAGATGCTTCCGCTTCTTGTGATAACTCTGGTGCAAAGGGTGGCAGAATCCGATCCAGCCCTTCTAATAGCAAAATCTTGGCTTCTGATGTGTCGATGTTGCGGAAATCGTCTTTGAGAGTTTGATTTGCCAATTCTGCGATCGCACCCGCTAACTCTACACCGGTTGGGCCGCCACCCACAATTACAAAAGTTAACCAAGCCCGGCGTTTTTCTGGATCGGTTTCTTTCTCTGCGGCTTCAAAGGCCGAAAAAATCCGGCTACGCATTTCTATGGCATCTTCTACAGTTTTCAAGCCTGGGGCGAATTCTTCCCAGTTATCTTTGCCAAAGTAGGAATGCTTCGCACCTGTGGCAACAATCAATGTGTCGTAAGCTATTGCTTCGTTGCCTACAGTCACTTGTTTTGCTTCTGGATCGATATTATTCACCTCTCCCAGCAGCACTTTCGTATTCTTACTCTTGCTGAGGACAGAACGCAACGGTGAGGAAATATCAGCAGGAGATAGCGCACCTGTGGCGACTTGATATAGCAGGGGTTGAAATAGATGAAAGTTACGTTTATCGATCAGAGTAACCTTTACTGCTGCCTTGGCAAGTGTTTTGGCTGCATATAATCCACCAAAACCACCGCCAACAATAACTACTTGATGGGGTGGATTGTTGTCAAGCGAATTTAGCATAAGAAATATTATCCTGTATTCCGACTATTGTAACTATTCTTAACAAATTTGTATCAAAATTGTCATCAGATATTTTGTATTGCTGTTTACATTTGAAGAATGATTAAAGTAATCAAAACTACAGGATAGATAGAACGTTTAAAGATAGAGGCTCAGACAATAAGATTTGGCAATATTTAATATGCTCTTTGCTTATGTAAATTTATCAACGGTAGATGTAGGATTTATACAAGTTCATTCAGAACGAGTTGATTCTGGTGTTTGTATCAAACGTGGTGAATTATTTCGTCGCCAACGGCTAAAACCATAGATCAGAGCAGCAAAAATTAACAAATAGGGACTGTAAACAATTAACCAAATACCCAACTTGAGTAAGCCAACGGAAAATGCACTCAAAGAGTGGGTAGAATTATTCCAAGTTTCTTGAACTTGCAAACCCAAGGCAGGTTGGGGACTGGTGCTAGAAACTGCTGCTTCGAGGTTGAGCGTAATTGTAGAATATGCAACTTGATTTTGGAGGTTTTTGAGTTGGGCATTAATTTGTTCTATGCTTTCTCTAACATTACTTAATTCTTGAGCAACACTAAGCACATCTCTAATAGAACCTGCCCGATCCATAATTTTTTGCAAATTGGCTTCAGTTTTTTGTAGATTGGTTAATCTAGCTTGAAAATCTACCAAGCGATCGCCCACATCTTCGGCAGTGATATTACGACTTTCAACAGTGCCTAATTTAGCTAGTTCTTCCAGGGTAGGTTCTAGACGATTTTCTGGTATCCGCAATTGGATTGTTGCTGTGTAACGCGGGTTGTCACTTTTGGGTTGTTGTTGTTTCAACCCGATCAAATCCCCTTGCTGTTGATTGATAATTTGCGAAACAGCCTCAATAGCCCGATCTACAGAGTTGACAGTTAAGGAGATTGCTGCCTTTTTAATAAGTTGGGGACGTGAACGGGCTATTGGTGCAGCTTCCGCTTCCGTCTTTAGAGAACTACTCCTTTCACTTGCAGGTGCAGCTGCTGAATTTACCGCACCATCGGGTGCGCTTGGAGGTAAAGCCTTATTTGCTGACTGAGTGGAAGAGGCACAACTGGTAAAAATCAATCCTCCCAATAATGCACTGATAAATAAAGCAGATGTGCGCGGTAATTTAGTCGAAGCGTACATAATCTACCCTTAGATGGATGAAGTTAAACCCAGTATTGCTGATGTAAAACTCAAAGCCTGTATTGTTGCGATTTATGTAACAGGGTTAGTCATTGGGCATTGGGTATAATTATTTTTTGACCCTCCGCCCCCTGTGGCGGGGTTAAAACGGATAAATTGAATGATTGATAATTCATCTGTGGTTACTCAATTTGGGGTACAATCAAAAGTCTGCCAATTTATGACGATGCTTGCTGACAGGAGATGCTTCTATGGCCCGGATGTATTATGACGAAGATGCCAATTTAGACCTTTTGGCTGGAAAAACTATTGCTATTATCGGCTATGGTTCTCAAGGTCATGCCCATGCTCTCAATCTCAAAGATAGTGGTTTGAATGTGATTGTGGGACTATATCCGGGTAGTAAGTCAGTTGCAAAAGCTGAAGCAGCTGGGTTAACTGTGAAAAATGTCGCAGATGCGGCCAATGCTGCTGATTTCATCATGATTTTGTTACCTGATGAAGTCCAAAAAACGATTTACAAAAACGAGATTGAACCCAATCTAGAAGAAGGGAATGTGTTAGCTTTTGCTCACGGGTTCAATATTCACTTTGGGCAAGTTGTACCACCGGCTAATGTAGATGTGGTGATGGTAGCACCCAAAGGGCCGGGGCATTTGGTACGGCGGACTTATGAAAGTGGGGAAGGTGTACCAGCGCTATTTGCAGTTTATCAAGATGCCAGTGGTCAAGCACGCGATCGCGCTATGTCTTATGCTAAAGGTATCGGTGGGACTCGCGCTGGTGTGCTGGAAACAACTTTCCGCGAAGAAACTGAAACTGATTTATTTGGCGAACAAGCCGTATTGTGCGGTGGTTTGAGCGCTTTAATCAAAGCCGGATTTGAAACTTTGGTAGAAGCTGGTTATCAACCAGAATTGGCTTATTTTGAATGTCTGCATGAAGTCAAGCTGATTGTTGACTTGGTTGTAGAAGGCGGTTTAGCCAAAATGCGCGACAGCATTTCAAACACAGCTGAATATGGCGATTATACCCGTGGCCCACGGATTGTTACCGAACAAACCAAGCTTGAAATGCAGAAGATTCTCAGCGAAATTCAATCTGGACAATTTGCACGAGAATTTGTTCTAGAAAACCAAGCTGGTAAACCAGGATTTACCGCCTTGCGTCGTAAAGAAGCTGAACATAAAATTGAAGAAGTTGGTAAAGATTTACGCGCTATGTTTAGCTGGTTGAAAAAAGCTTAAGAATGTAGAGGCGTTGCATTGCAACGTCTCTCTACAATGATTTTGAAATTAGTTGGGAAGTAAGTCGGCGAGAATAAATCAAACTAGATTAAGTAATGTAAAAAATCTTGAGATTAGTTTTTAGTGAGGGCTTCAGCCCTCTCTGCGAGACGCTGCGCTAACACTACGAACCTTTAATTATTTGCGCGGCTCTAATTATTACCACCCCATTGTTCCAGGGCTACCTTTAAATGGCCCGACAATATCAGCAGTAATCCATCCCCCATAAAAATCACCAGGTTGAGACATAACTAGCTCATCATTTACATAGCAAGCATCCATTAAACTAGGATAAAAAGCATAATATTCTTGAATTGTTACAAAATCAGGTGTGGGTTCAAAATATCGCCAAGCAGCGTTATTTATATATTTATCACCAATACTGATATCATAATATAGACATTTACCTTTCCATTCACACCAAGTTTTTTTAGGTGTTTCTATCAGATATTCTAGCTTAATATCTTCTGAAGGAATGTAATAAGAAGGAGGATGGCTAGTTTCTACGACTCTTTTCGCTTTACTTGTTTCTGCTAAAACAATATTATTAACAATTATCCGAATTGATTTGTTGCTATCTTCTAAACGAGCCGGACGGGGATAATTCCAAACTGATTCTTGACCGGGTTCTGGCGGGATAGGATTTGGTCTCATTCTCTGTAATATCCTTTTAAATGTCTTGAGCAATTATAAAACCAGCGTGTTGATAAAACTAGGGATGAAATCAGTTGCCATAGGTTGGTAATTCCATTGAACCATTAGTAAGCTTTGCTTCAGGACTAGCCCTTTCAAGGTGACTTGTAAAATCTCTTTTTTCTCTCTGCGTCGCGCCAGTTGCTACAAGTCTCTTAACCGCAAGGGCGCACTGGCAACTCTATTGTCTCTGCGGTTGAAAAGTAATTTATCTAACCACAGAGTCGCAGAGAACACAGAGAAAAGAGCGGAAATAGGAATTTATTGACCAAAATTTTTACCCACCTTGAAAGGGCTAGTCCTATCCTTGTTCCCATACTCCTCATAGAAATGCATTAATTGAGGCTCTGACTCACATATATTATTGGAGCAGAGCCTCGGCTGTTGACTCTGTGCCTTTTTAGGAGTTAAAAAATCGGGAAATCAAGCTTTTTTCGACTTGTGTATACACCATAAACTCCTAACTGTAATTACAGATTGCTTTCAATCAACTGACGATATTCGCTCTTTTGCTTCACACCTTTAACTTCCTTCACCAGTTCCTTATTTTTGAACAATTGAACCGTTGGCGTTCCTGTCACACCAGCATTTTCAGCAATATCTCGGTCTTTGTCGATGTCAATTTCTACAAAGTGAATAATGCTTTCAAATTCATCCACCACTTTATTTAAAATTGGCTTCAGGGTATGGCAAGGGCCGCAACCAGGAGAGACGTATTTAACCAGGAGTAAGCGATCGCTTTCATGGAACAATTTCCGTAAGGCATAACCTCCCGCATGGCGCGTTCCATCCAAGTTAAACCCAGCTTCTTCCTCGGCTTCAGTCTTTTTGGCTGGCTGATGTTCTAATTCATTATCTGCTGCTTCTGGCTGTTGATGGAATTCTTGAATTAACCCACTCGATGACAACCAACGTTCTGCTAACATCGCCGCCATACAGCCAGTACCCGCAGCCGTAATTGCTTGGCGAAATTCATGATCTTGCACGTCGCCAGCCGCAAAAACGCCTTCTACACTGGTTTCTACAGTACCGTGTTTGGTGACAACGTAACCCACCTCATCCAGTTCTAGCTGCCCCTTAAATAAAGAGGTATTGGGAGTATGACCAACAGCGTAGAATAAACCCTTAGCGTGCAGTTGGCTTTCTTCACCAGTTTTAGTATTGCGGACTTTCACCCCTTCCATGTGACCATTACCAAAGATATCCACGGCTTCTGTATTCCAATGCACCTGGATTTTCGGGTTACTCAAAACCCTGTCTTGCATGGCTTTAGAAGCCCGCATCTTATCGGTGCGTACCAACATATTTACCTTAGAACCGTATTTGGTGAGGTAAATAGACTCTTCCGCCGCCGAGTCGCCAGCACCAATTACAGCTAATTCTGCACCGTGAAAAATTGGTGTTGCACCATCGCAAATTGCACAAGCGGAAATACCGCGACTCCAAAATTCATGTTCGCTAGGTAAACCCAAACGCTTTGCTGTCGCACCCGTAGCAATGACGATGGTGTTGGTTTTAATTTCCCTATCTTGCGATCGCACTGTAAATGGACGCTGACTCAAATCAACTGATATAACATCTTCAGTATATAGTTCAGCCCCCCAGCGCTCTGCCTGTGCTTTCATCCGATCCATCAGTTCCGGCCCCGTAATCCCTTGGGGAAACCCTGGAAAGTTCTCGACTTCTGTCGTTGTCATTAATTGCCCACCAGGTAAACCCCCGGCTTGGAAACCTTCAAATACAACAGGTTTCAGGTTAGCGCGTCCGGCATAAATGGCGGCTGTGTACCCTGCTGGGCCAGAACCGATAATTACTAAGTTTTCTACTGTGGGGTTAGTCATGAAAATATACGAACTCATAACGACTACGTTTAATATAGCATAATAAATTATGATTGGCTAGGGAAGATGGGAAGCGCTGGCAAAACGCCTACAGTACTACGCGCTCAACACTTGCCAAACATCCTGATTAACCGCTAAGACTCTTCTTAGAGGATGTTTTAAAAGTGATTGGCTGTAATTTTAGGCACTTGTTGATCCCCCCTAACCCCCCTTAAAAAGGGGGGAACCGGAATCAAAGTCCCCCTTTTTAAGGGGGATTTAGGGGGATCTAAAACTTTTTGCTACTAACCAGAGGACTTTTAAAACATCCTCTTACAGATATTTCCTGATAATTTCAACATCTAGTTCTCAAAATTCTGCTGTTTATTGAATACTCATACCTTTTTCAACACATTTTGGGACTAATTTCAATTTTGTTTCTAGTTCTGTTTTTGGCTTTGTCTTTGCCAAGATACTCTCGTACAATCGAGTATTTTTGAATGCATCTAAATCAAGCATAGCTTCAATTTCCTCTAAAGAAAGATTGGGAAACTTATAAAATACATTCTTAAATAACTGGGTAATGTCTCGCAAGCTAGGGAGAGTGACTGGTTCTAGCGCCGGATTTATCTTGCCAAATATAGAAGAAGACAACTTAGAAAAAAGAAACCTGCGATCGCCTGATGTGTCTTTTGTTCGCGCCGATCGATTGAAAAAAACCAAGCGCGACTTTATGGCCACCTGAGTTTGAATAAAGCACTCTCACAAATGAAATTGAAAATCTAGCCCTTGATGAACACTAGGGGCTTAGTTATATCTGTGTTAATTGGGATACAAGGATTTTGGATTGTGTAACCGGATATCGCCAAACTTTTTTTCTGAAGGTGATAGGAAAGCGATCGCAGTTGGGTAAGTTATATCTAGAACACCCAAGCACTTCCTACCCCAGGGAAAACACTTATGAAAACCGAACTAAAAGCAAAATTTCTCCAACACATCCTCAACAAAAAGAACGAAAATGAGGGTTTTACACTCATTGAATTACTAGTAGTAATTATTATCATCGGTATTTTGTCTGCGATCGCTCTGCCTTCTTTCTTGAACCAAGCTAACAAAGCCAAGCAGTCAGAAGCTAAAACTTATACAGGTTCGATGAACCGCGCGCAGCAAGCTTATTACTTAGAACAGAATACATTTACAACTTCAATTGGTGCTTTAGGTCTTGGTATTGCAACACAAACCATAAATTACACATATACGGCTGTTAGTGGTGGAGATGCTAGTTCAATAAACAACCGAGCGACAGTAATAAATGCCAGTGCGCCTCTCAAAGCCTATGTTGGTGCTGTAGAGGTGACAACCCAACAAGCTACCAGTGAAGCTACTACCGTAGCTGTTTTGTGTGAATCTAACAACGCTATGGTTAACGGTGGTGCAAATGCAAGTACCATTACAATTGGCACTACCGCTGGAGCACCTACTTGTCCCAGCAGCTACGTCTCTTTGGCTAAGTAAGCAACCAGGGACAAACAGTATATAAATTGTTTCTCAATCAGATATTCTCCAAAGTGGGTAGATGCGTCTATCCACTTTATTTCTATTGAAGTCGTTCACAACTATATTCCTTATAAAATTTTCTTAGAGAATTACAATGATTATTGATATATATAATTGGCAAAATCAAGCTGAACAATACTTCATTCAAGAAAAATATTCACAAGCAGCACAGTTATATGAACAAGCAATAGAAATAGAACCAAATGCTATTTCTTATTATTGGCACTTAGGGTTACTATTGCTATTACAAGGGCAAGAAGCAGAAGCTCAAATGACTTGGATGCTGCCAATGACAGAGGCAGATGAAGAACAGCTACAAGCTTGGACAAATGAACTACTTCAAATTTTGCAAATAGAAGCACAAAGGCGTGAAAGACTAGCGGAATATTCTTTAGCTTGGTTAATTCGTCAGCATATACGAGAAATTAATCCTAGTGATATAAATAATTTGCTTGAAATTATCCTCCTTTCTATCAAATTAGACAAATTGGAAGAGATTGATGATTTGAATGAGTGGGGTTTAATTGAAAGTTTAAACGCCAAAGAAAATATAGAAATTAATGCCGAATTATTAATCCAAGTTTTAAAAGAATTTTTAAATACCGTTCCTTTACATCCAATTAATCTAAACTTAATAGAAGCTAGTCTTCCTTATTTCTGTGATACTCATCAATGCTTCTGTATACTGCTTCCTGCTGCTATCCAACTTGGTCATACTTTGCGGCAGCCTTTACTAGCGGCATCTGTGCTAGAATTGCACTTACGATTGGAACCAGATAATGTAGAGATTTTGCGGCACTTAGCAACTTTTTATCAAGATGCTCGCAATTATTCTCAAGGTATAGAGACAGCTAGGTTGTGTTATTCATTATCAGAAGGTTTGGCTGATAAAATTTTTGCGCTCCATCTGTTGCTAAGAGGTTTAATGTCAGCAGGGGGATATTGGCAAGAGATATGTACAACTTGCCAAGAATTAGAAACTGTATATAAACAGTTTATTGAAGCTCAACCAATTCTTTTAGAAGAAGGAAGAATATTAAGGTTAATTACACCAGCTTTTGCAATACCTCACATTAAAGATACTCCTGCTGAATTTCGAGCTATTCATAATAAGATAGCTGAAATTTTTAATAATGACATTCAAGCTTTAGCTCAATCACAACAAAAAAACTATACTCATAATTTTATTAAGAATCAATCTTTAATACACAATGCAAAAAAACTAAAGATTGGTTATATATCTTATGCTTTAAGGAATCACTCTGTTGGTTGGTTAGCTCGCTGGTTATTTGAACATCACGATCGAGATAAATTTGATATTTATACCTATTTTGTCAACTATAAATTAATAGATGATTTTCTACAAAATTGGTATGTACAAAAGGGAGGTAATGCTCATAAACTAGGCATAAATGGTCTAGAAATTGCTGACCAGATATATCAAGATGAAATTGATATTTTAATTGATCTTGATAGCATCACTCTAGATATTACAAGTGAAGTCATGGCACTTAAGCCAGCCCCAATTCAAGTTACTTGGCTGGGGTGGGATGCATCAGGTATACCTGCAATTGATTACTTTATTGCAGACCCTTATGTATTACCAGATGACGCACAAAATTACTATACAGAGAAAATTTGGCGATTACCTCAGACTTACATAGCAGTAGATGGTTTTGAAGTTGGTGTACCAACACTCCGCCGCGATGACTTGGATATCCCTATAGATGCCGTTGTATATCTTAGTGCCCAAAGAGGATATAAACGCCATCCAGAAACGACAAGGTGGCAAATGCAAATTATCAAACAAGTACCTAACAGCTACTTTTTGATTAAAGGACTTGCTGAAGAGGAAACAATTAAACGCTTCTTTTACCAAATTGCCGAAGAAGAAGGTGTAGATTGTTCTCGGTTACGGTTTTTACCAATAGTCTATTTAGAGTCAGTTCATCGTGCTAATTTAGGCATTGCTGATATTGTATTAGATACATTCCCCTACAACGGAGCGACAACAACCTTAGAAACATTGTGGATGGGTATCCCCTTGGTGACGCGAGTCGGCGAACAATTTGCGGCTCGTAATAGCTACACCATGATGATGAATGCAGGAATTACAGAAGGCATCGCTTGGACTGATGAAGAATATATTGAGTGGGGTGTCCGTCTGGGGAAAGATGAGACTTTACGCCAGCAGGTGGGTTTGAAGCTGAAAGCATCCCGGCAAACAGCCCCGTTGTGGAATGGCAAGCAATTTACCCGTGAGATGGAGAAGGCTTACGAGCAGATGTGGCAGAGGTATATTGAGGCAAAATAAGCTCTTAGTGAGTATCGTGATATGATTGGTGCAGTCTTAGCTCGACTTTATCCAAAATTAAGAACTCGGTTTCTTTATCTGGCAAAAATCGTGGCTTTTCGGCAAATACTTTTTCTACGTCACAGAGCATAGATCAAGTTCAAAAAGTAAAACTACTATCCCACACAGGTTTCAGCGATAGCGATCGCGTTGCGAAAAAAATGGATAAAGTCGAGCTTAGAGGATGTTTTAAAAGTCCTCTTGTCGGTAGCAAAACCTTCTAGATTCCCCTAAATCCCCCTTAAAAAGGGGAACTTTGATTCCGGTTCCCCCCTTTTTTAAGCTACGGTGTACACACAAGTCTTTGAGAGTGGCCTCATAGGCTTTTGATCCCCCCAACCCCCGATAAATTGGGGGGCAAAAGTCTCTTAAAGTCCCCCAATTTATCGGGGGATTTAGGGGATCTCCAACGATTTTGGGTTTCTACAGAGATGTGTGTACACCGTAGCTTTTTTAAGGGGAGCTAGGGGGATCATTAAGTGCCTAAAATCACACTAAAACACTTTTAAAACATCCTCTTAAACGCCACTTGCTTCTCCCAAGGGTAGAAGCAGCGCGTAGCTTGTTTCCCCAAAGGGATACACAGTCGCTCATGGGGGAAACCCGCTTCTCTACGAGACGCTCCGCCTTCGCGGAGCGTTCCGAAGGAAAGGCGCTAGCTTCTCCCAAAGGGAGAAGACCATGCTGGCTCACCAACCTACAGATTTTTATTTTTAGGCAAAACCTACGCAGTATTGGGATAAGCTGTTGCGTATTTAATTTGTATATTCGATGCGCTCATGTTGCCCGCACTACAATGATTTTACGTTTTCGTGTTATGCAATCTAGCTGCACATCAGCTTACAACCAAGTTATCTACATCGCAGGATGGAAGATTTTCTGCTTTTGCCTGTGCGATCGCAGATTGATTATCTGTTGCTAAAGCAATTCGAGTATTAATTCTAGGCAAAAGAGCTTTCCATTGTGTATCACTTATCTTACCTAGCAGAGAAATTTCTGGCCCCTCAGTTATATCTACATCATCTTCCATGAGCAAATTCATGGTCAAAGACGATAAAAGCATATCCCCTTCTTCCTCAGAAATATTTTGAGTATCTATCAGAAGAGTTATATTGTTTTTATCCGGGTGAGTAGTGAGAGTACAAATCACACTTGCTAAATCTTGATATAGCAAGTCTTCTGGTTGTGACCAGTCTGGGAAAATAATTAGGTTAGTATCTTTTAAATTTAGTTGCTCTTTAAGAGCGATCGCCTGATGTTTATAGAATAATTCTTGGAAGAGTTTACCCATTTGAGCAGAATGAGAGCCACTATCAAGAAATCTTGGATCTTGATGCATTTTTTGCTTGATTTGCTCTGCTTTTTCCTGACGCAATTCAGAGTTTATTCCAAGAGCAACAGCTAACTCAATATAATCCTCTTCGGTGTTTGTAATTAAATCAAATATTTGGAGTTCTCGTAAAAGTGATGCTCCCTTTCGAGAACGAGAACATTCTGTTTCCATAACTACCGTTGCTAAACTTACTTCCAACGGATCTATGAGTGAAGTCATACCAGAGTAAGGATAAGAATCTAAGTAGATATCACAAAATTTTAAACGTTCCATAACATCAGCACGGTTTGGTGCTGGTTCAAGAATTATCAACCTATCCTCGCTAACACCATATTTAGCAAAAGTAGTAATTATCCGCTTACGGAAAGCAATACAAGGATAGGAAGATGACCAATTTGGATTAAATGGATAAAGTAATAGAACAGAATTAGGTACGCTAGCAATTATTTTTGCCCAAGTTACCTCTTGCTCTGGAATTATTTTGTAGTAATTAGCTCCTGAAACGTAAACTACAGCAGTTTTAGTAATCCCCAGACTTTCTCGGCTAATAAAGGTTGTGGCAAGTATTTGCTTCTCGGTTGCAAAATCAAAACACTGGGGAGGACTATCTAATGTAATTAGTTGTTCTGTATAATCTTGTTGAGCATTATCTTCAACTTCAGAAAGCTTACTTGAAATATAGTAATCTATATTAGGCATACCAGTTGTTACAGGAGAATTAGCATCAACCATTTGTATTCGGGCTAGGCGATACAACGAAAGCAAGGTAATTTGATGGGTAACTGCGGTAACATTGGTAGAAATGAACAGTATATCTAAATCAGCTTCCCGAATAGTTTCTACTTGACTCTCTAAGTTCGTTGGAAGTTGAATAAGAGCGTCTGCATGACCTGCACAATATCTTTCTAAACGATTATTAGTCACATTTAAGGTGAAAATAATTATTTCAAATAAATCTCTATTTAAATGCTTATATACTGACAAAGCGGCAAACGTTTCTGTCTGTGGTTGAAAATGGCTAGCAAGAATGCCAAGTTTAATTTTTGTTTGTTCAGCCAACCGTTCTGAAAAATCGTATTCAATACTATTATTAAACTGTTGTAAGTAGAGTTTTATAATATCTGCCCGTTTAGTGTAGATATTTTTCAAATCTAATTTATTAAAGTAAAATGGGATGAAATTCGCTGTATATGTAAAACATGCGGCAATATCTTGCCAGAATTTAGACTCAAAATTACTGCTAATATTATTGTGGAGATAATTAATCCACTTATCCATATACTGATAGTAATTATCTGCTTCTCCTATCCCTTGAAAATAAAGGGGAGGTTTGAGAGTAAATTCGAGATAGTTATTGAGTAACCAACTAGGCATTTGAGTCAGGTCATGCACTAAGGGTAACTGGTGAGTACGGCAGTATAGCATTCCTACTAGAAGATACTGAATGGCATTTTTTTCATTAAGTCCCTTACTAATTCTTACTAATATGTCAGTTACAAAGCTCTCTTCATCTTCTGTTATTGATTCGTTCTGAATACCGCTATTTAGTAAGACTTGATAATCCTCACCAAATTTGGTCGAGTATAATCTTTCAAGTAGATTATCTTCTTTATCCAGACACGATTCAGAAATCTGTTTTCTCAATAAACGTAATTGCTTTAATACAGATATATCCAAATCTTCTTGTTGATATCTTGCGACTAAACTACGTAGGTTATTCCTTAATTGATAATTATCTATGAACTCTTTAATTTCACATTGTTCTATTAGCCCGTTTAATTTGTTGGTTTGCTCAAGGATTCGTTGCCAATTAACTACTGCCTGTTTATTTTCACATTCCAAAATAATTCTTGCACTAATTCGAGGTAGCAAAGCTACCCATTGAAGATCAGCTAATTGTCCTACCAAAGAAATTTCTAATCCTTCATTAATATCTATATCTTCTTGCAACAGCAGATTCATAGCGACACCAGACAAAAAGATTGCAGCATCTTCGCTAGCAATATTACTTGTATCGATAAGTAGTGTAGTCTTGTGATTGTCTGAATAATCTACTAATGCTTTAATTATTATCTCTAAATCTGAGCTAACTAACTCTTCTGGTTGTGACCAATCTGGAAAAATAATTAAATTAATCTCATTAAGATTCAAATATAAGATGGAAGCATCAATAAGAGCAGAACTTACGGTATTGGCCATTTTTGACCAAGAAAACTTCTTAGCTTGTGCTAAACCCTTAGTAATTAATGATTGACGAATGCTAGGCTTTTGAACTTCACAAAGTGCATTTGCTAGTCCATCTATATCATCATGATTCACATATATTGCCGCTTCTCCAGCTACTTCTGGAATAGAGGAATTAGGACAAGTAATTACAGGACAGCCACAAGCCATTGCTTCAACTAAAGGCATCCCAAAACCTTCATATTTAGACGGATAGACTAATGCTACAGCACCAGAATAAGCTATTGCTAACTCTTCATCGCTGAGTTGTAGAAGATGAACAATACTACCTGATGTATAGGTTTTAAATTCAGGTGTTAATATATCACCACTTCCTGTTAAAACAATCTCAAATCCATCACTATTAGCAAGTTGTGCAAAAGCCTGGAAGAATAAAACAATATTTTTATTAGTACCGCCAGCACCAACTAACAAAAAGTAAGGTTTAGTGATGTTATACTTTTTTTTAAAAGCATTAATATCTGAAATTTCGGCAGGCAACAGTGCATTTTTAACTCCGCAATAGGCTCTAGTTATAGACTCTATAGGTATATGTTTGAAAAACTTTGCTAAATCAGATGCCGTATTTTCTGATATTGCTATGTAAGCAGAAGCATGTTGTATACCATGATGTTTTGCTTGCCACATGGGATTATTCATATCCCAGCCTAAAACTTCTGGAACCATGTCATAAGCCATGAATACAGAAGGTGTTGTAATTGGGGTAGTGTAGTAAGAAGAGATAAATACATCTACATCTTCTTCATCACATATTTCCTGTAGTATGGTTCTATCAACATCAACCTTAGCATAATCATAAATTGGTATATTACGATATGTAATACCAGGAATCTTAGGAGCAGTCCCAGCACGGTCAAGCACAATAATATTCTTTGCAAAACCGCTTTTGACCCATTCTTCTAGTAAAGATTTCCATACGCGTGCAATACCGCTTTGGTTAAGTTGAAAGAAGACTCCATCAACAACGATTTTGGGCTTGCTTCCGTAATTATCAATACTTCGTACGTCATTTAGACTCTGATATCGTTCATTTTTTGTATTAAGTTGACTAACCGCTTTGATATAGTCATCTTGCAAAAGTGATTTTTTATTAAATTCTTTTAAATCAGCATTATTTAGTTCTACAAATAAATTGTCTGGCAGATATTTTTCTGTGAATAAATGTAGTGTCGAGCCATTGGAATAAAAATTTAGATTAAACTTTTCAGCAATAATAGCTAGTGATTTATGAGTGTATAGAGAAATATGTTGACCTTCATCTAGAGAGTAATAAGACCATTCATTGGGATGATAGCCCACGTTTGGTAATAATTCTGTGCTGAACAAAAAATTTCTAGAATATTTCAATATTTCTTTAATCTCGTTAACAGGATTCACCAGATGTTCAATCACCTCAAAGGCAGTAACCATCTCAAGATTTACTGTCTGCTTACCTTCTATTTCTAAAAATTCAAAGCCTTTAGCAAATATATTTTCGCAGAATTTATCTATCCAATAAAAATTAAATCCATTGTCTCTCATCAGTCTCACAAATAGACCATAACCACCTCCATAGTCTAAAAATCTTGCTTCATGATCAAAGAAATTGAAAATTAACTTACTAGCTATTGATGAAAACATCAGATTACGAAATACTAAACCAACATCAGTACCTGCTATTGCTTTAGAATAGGCTTCTTGTAGCCAAAATGGTTCTTCAGTCTGAACAAAACCACAGTTTGAACACTGATAATAATCTACTTTATACTTACCTAAAACTTTAGCATTGCCAAGAAAAACCGAATCAGATTCGCAAACTTTACATTTCACAGGTATAGAATCAAGCAAGATTTTGGTTTGAACAAGTAAATCTTCGTGATTCCATTTTGTTAGTATTAATTCTTTCGTGTTTGGAAGATAAAAATGAGGCATTCCATCTTTCTGATTAACCTTACTGTATATATTAATTTTTGCTTGTCTCTCTGATTCACTTTTAATTAACAAATCCAAATGATATACACTTACATCTGCCAAGTACTCGCCTGGATTTATTAGTCCATGAATCTCTTCATGAATTTGTCCGCTATATGAAATTGACTTATTATATCTAAATACTCTACGTTGCCAATCAGGATAATGAGGACTACTAGAAACATAATAGTCCTTATTGAATGGACTAACCCATTTACGAGTAATCCAAATGTTATCTGTTTGGATATTACTTCCATTAGTTTTAAGGAACTTAAGAAAATCCAGAGTTTTTTTATCAATAAATTCATCTGAATCAACTACAAATACCCAATCAGTTTTAACTTCCTTCAGATAAACGTTTCGTTGTTCAGCATGATTTCCCTTCCATTTTGAGTAAATTATTTTAGCTCCATAAGACAAAGCAATTTGACAAGTAGAATCAGTGCTACCTCCATCAACTATTATTAAATCATCATAAATTGGGCTGAGTGACTCTAAGGCAATAGCCAAAGTTTTTTCGGAATTTTGCACCATCATACAAACAGAAAGAGTTTGAAGAGGGTTTTGGATAGACATATAATTTTTAGGCTTTCTCTCTGTCTCCCATAAATCTATTGCTGCTTTCTCTATGTCTTGTATAATAAAAGAAGCTTCGGATTTTACTACTTCTTCTTCCGCTATATGTGAAGTGATAATTTCTGGACTAAGTTTTTCATCATAAATATTTTTAATTGCGATCGCACAATGTTCAGCAATCATTTCCCAATCTAGTTCAGTATTAGTTACTGTAGCACTTACTACCCTAATTTTATCCTCCAGAATTTTATGCGCAGCACTAAAATTCTCTACCTCATCTTGAAAAATAGTGATGTAGCAAGATGCCATTTTAATAGCACGTTGCCTAGATAGGGAAATATAAGAGTCAGCTTTAAAAATATTAGATGAAAATTTATCGCATAATATAAACGCAGATTTCGCTACTATACCTGCGCTTGTATAGTAAGTACTGATAAATATATCAATATCCAGTTCTTGACATAGTGCAGATAAACGTCGGTCTTCAAGAGCAGATTTTTCAAAATCTATTAAAGGTGCAAATAAATTCTTAAATTTTCTAGAATTTTCCTGAAAAATAGGACTTGAAGTACGATTTAAAAAATACACTATATGGTTTGGCAGCCGATTAACAAGCTTTGGTATAGCCTGTCCCCAAAATTGCTGTAACTCAGCCTCATTTTGCCGCGCAAACACATAACCATCTATCAAAATATTCATGTAAGCCACCTTTATAACTTTAATAATAGTCAATTAAATTAGCTGCTAGGAAGATTTGTTGGTTCTCCCATCTGAGAATACTTAGACCATTTGGGTTGGTAATCTTTCCCTAACCATCCAACAGCACCAGCTAGTTTTTCGTTGTTATGAGTGCTGCCATCATATAGATCAAGATTCTTTAATTCCTCTCCCTTACCAAGAGCTACCATTTCTTCCCATAGCTCAGTCCCAGGAAATGCAACACAATCTGAGTTTTGCCAATGGATATTATTATTATAATTTGCCCCTATTTCTTTTAATTCGTTCAGTATTTTTAGATCGTTGACCCAATCTTGCTCAGTTTCACCAGGGAGGTTTTTCATCGTAGTGAAGTGAAACTCCATCCCGGA
This sequence comes from Nostoc sp. KVJ3, assembly GCF_026127265.1. Taxonomy (GTDB): domain Bacteria; phylum Cyanobacteriota; class Cyanobacteriia; order Cyanobacteriales; family Nostocaceae; genus Nostoc. Next base: position 3,262,021 of record NZ_WWFG01000001.1, on the reverse strand, counting down.
AAAGCGAGTAATCAAATACTTAATATTTTCATAGCTTTTTTTAGCACTTAAATTTTTCTTGGTATTATCAAGCAATTTTTGATTAAAACTTTCAACTCCAAATCTCATACCGACACAACCACTTTCAACCATTAAGTCATATATTTCTAAACTGGTTGTGTCTATTCTGCCCATCATAGTCCAGGGTAATCCTATATCTTTTAATCCCTGACATAACTCAGTAATTCTTTTACTACCTAAATTCCAGGTATCATCATCGAATAAAATACTTTGAATATTATCTTCACATAATAGATTACTAATTCGCCATGCTTCAGCATTAAAATGAACTGCTTGCATTAATTTTCCTTGCACTCTATGGCTGTTCATTTTATGATGCATTTCATCTTGAAGTGATAGCAAATTATTCTGCTTTTCCTTTCTTTCTTTTTTTATATTGTCGATAAAAGTTTGACGTTCAGCAATAACTGTTTTAATTTCATCAATTACTAGCTCAGGTAGGCGATTGCGATATTGACCATTATTCATTACCTTTGGCCACTGGCAGTATGTGCATTTGAAAGGACATCCCCGTGAGGTATTGACTTGCAACTGGGGACGTGGAGTATTCATTGTTGGCTCCCAATAGTTATATAAATAATCTATAGGTCTAAATGGTAGAAAATTTTCTCCTCTAATTAAGTTAATATCTTCGATATGTTCGTAAGTATATATGGATTTTGCCTTATCTAACTTGAGAACTATATCAAGAGCAGGCTTTTCGTATTCACCAACAACACAATAATCTACAAATGATTCATGAATTAATTCATGAGCATAAGCTTGAATATGTGGGCCTACTAAAACAATGCGAGAATTAAAGCTTTCTTTTGCCCAAATAGCTAATTCTTTAATAGTTTTAAACAGAGGTGTTGATGTTTCTAAAAATAATATATCTGGTTGGAACTTTGCGATATGGCTTTTTACTACCTCGTAGTTCCAATGCTTAAGAGCAACCCCATCATAAAATTTTGCATCAACTCCATGCTTAATTAGATAGTTAACTGCATAACCCATAAAGAAAGGAAAGCAAGCGTAGTAGTCTGTAAGCCCAGCATTTGTCCAAGGCCAACGTGAACCTGCATTAGGGCCAGTGTATATATTTCCTTGACTGTCATATTTAACAAAAGGAATATTTGCAAAAAGTACGTTCATTTCAACCTCATAAAATGATAATTATTGTTCTTATTTAAAGTGCTTCTTTTAGATAGCTCATAAGTGTTTTTACGCGATTTGCATATGTATGGTCGCTTAAAACAAGCTTACGGCCTTCTTTACTTCGTTTCTGTCGTTCCTCGTCATCAGCTAGATAGCGCACAATCTTAGCCCATTCATCTGCATTTCCTGTAGTGCATACTAGTGAGTCGCCAAAGATAGCTTGTAATGAATCAACACGATCGGAAAGAATAAATCCTCCACAAGCCAATATGTCGTAAATTCTCAGATTGATAGTATCTAACTCAATATGCTCTTCTATATGAGCATTAAGATTAATTAAACAACTTGAATATAATTTAGGTAAATCTGGCATTGGTAATTTGCCAAGACAAGCTTTTTGTAATGGCTCAGACCAAGCTTTATTCCCATATATAACAAGACCAAATGGCAAAGCTGGTATAAAGTAACGCTGATTTACAATTGGGCCTCTAATATCATTACCTACAAAAGACACAGGATGCTGATAATGATTTGAAGGTTGCGGGAAAAAAAGTTCAGGATCAGTTGCAAAAGGAATCACTGCTCCCAAAGTACAAGCTTCCATTAATTTTTTGCTTGTGAATATATATCCATCAAATCTAGATTTTACTTGATTAAATACGCCGACTGTACCAATGTGAAGTTCGGGAGGATAAAGCCATTTAGTTGGGTTAGAAGCATTAGGAAAAGCGTTTTGTAGATATAAAAAATTTTTTACTTTTTCATCCAGTTCCAAAAAAGGATAGAAATGAATGAGAACATCCAGTTTCTCTGTAATGAATCCACTAGATGGATACAAGTACACGGACTCTACATCGTCACATCTAAGTAGATATTTCTGCCATCCTCTTGCTACCTGCTCGTCGCCTTGCACATTACCAGGCTTACTAACATCAAATGTGTCAATTCCACGTAAACGTAATCCAATTCGCAACTTTTGGTTCATATCTAAACCTCTATTGCATGAAAGTCTGGATTTTCAGGGTCTAGCTGTTTGGATAGCATATTAATCCATTGTGAGTGTGTCTTGGTATAAAAGGTGTGAATTTCATAGGGTTCAATTATAAAAACATCACCCTTTTGAACTTCAAACTCAATATGTTCACCTGAATGTAAATTATCGATTATAATTTTAATTTCGCCAGAAACTATGAAAAAAAGTTCAATAGTTTCTTTGTGATAATGGTTGCCTCGGATTTGTTCTGATGCAGTTTCAATAAAGTTAACTTCTGCCCAATTATTTTGTGTAATTCCCCAAAGACTGCCCCGATTATCAGTCTTCATCATATAAGCTGAAAGTCTTTGCATATCACATCTCCAATAATTTTCAACCGACTAAATCCTTCTTGAACTGAATTGAAATTAACACTAGCAAGTTTAGTAGCCGTTTGTTCAATTGATAGAGAAGAATCTGATTGTAATAGCATTCTTTCTCTATCAATACCAGCTTGGACGGGAGCCAATAGTTTAACGTTCAGATTAAACATAGTGGCATAGTAATTAAAAAGCTCAAACCGATTTACTCTTTCTCGTCCTACGGTGTGAAATATGCCACTTAAGTTATTTTCTATAATTACCTCTATCATTTCCGCTAGATTATCTGTATATGTTGGTGTGTTAAACACATCAGTGAAGCATTGTACAGTATGACCTTGAGTGAGTTCTGAGGATAACCACTGTAATAAAGGAGAATCTGTACCGTAGATTCCACCACTACGACAAATAGCTACATTATCTAGTTCATTCAAAATAAATTCTTCACCTTGGAGCTTAGTTCTGCCATAAACTAAGCTGGGATTAGGTTGATCGTTTTCTTTATAAAACCCATCAGTACAACTGAACACCAGATCAGTGGAAATATAGATCATACGTGCATCAAATTTTCTACAAGCTATTGCTAAATTTTTAGTACCTAAAGCATTTGTTTGATAAGCTTCTTCAGGATACTTCTCACAATAACTAACATTCTTGTTACCTGCTACGTGAATTACTACCTTTGGTCTCTTCTTCTCTATGACTTTAAAGACTTCATCAGCATCTCTAATATCTAAGTAGACTGAATCTGTCATTCCTAGTAAGTTTTTTGGTATGGATGACTTAAAATATGAGATAGTTGTCTTTTTTTTACTTGTAAAATAGCGAGTAAGATTTGATCCAACGAAGCCGCTCCCTCCTGTTATCATAAGATCACTCATATTGTATTTCTCTTTTTATTTAAAAGTATTCAAAAGTTGCTAATCATCTTTCTTGATATCTTTGACAATAAAATCCATAGGATTTGCTAACCAAATCCAATTGTCTAATTGAGACAATATCAATTATTTTTTTGGGTTATTGAGCTAGCGATCGCTATTCCCCTCTCTTTGACCCTGTTGCTTCTTAATCCGCTCTAATACAACTTTGTAATCTTGCCGATCGGGGCGCAACTTCACCAATTTCTCTAAAGGTTCCATCGCCCCCTTAGCATCCTTCAATTGCAACCGCAGCACAGACAGTTTCTCCAAAGCAAGTTGATTTTCTGGTTCTCGTTGTAAAACCATCTCGTAGCCCCGCGCCTGTTGCTGTAATACTGACTCAGCAGAAGCAGACGTAGTTACAGGCTTAGGTTGACTAGCCTGTTGGATTGCTGGAATGACTGCAAATACCGTAGATCCAAAAAATAAGAACATCGATACTATCGTTAAAATCTTTTGTCGCCGCTCAATCTGCTTTTTGCGGGCGATTAGGTATGCTTCGTCTGAGCCAGCCATGTATAAATTATTGCTGCGGTAAGTAGTTAGGTGTCAGCAACCCTCCCGTTTTGAGGATACCCATCTGCTCAACAGAAACTAACATCTTGGCTAAAAATTTTTTACACAAACTTTAAAAGCTGACTCTGAAGACTGAGGAACTTTATGGTAAGCCCATGCTATACCCATAATTTAGCTGTGCGATCGCTCCTATGATTCAAATATAATTCAAAGCAAAACCCTCTCATCCACCTAGACAGAACATCAAGATTATATAAAGATTTGCGATGATTCTACCCAATGCTAGATGTTTACGATATTGTAATAACGTTTAAATGAAAAGAAGCAGTGGCAATTTCTACTCAATTGCAAATTTCCCTGTAAGTCAAAAACCTTTAAACTAGCCTGTGTCCTATAGATTTTTCAATAAGCAAACATATTTTTTGCGATCCAAACAAATAGAGTTTTCCTAGTCGTCCTCTGTCTCACCACTTAGTGAATCTCCCAGGGGACTAGTTGTTTTGCTCGGTTTCCACAAATTTGCCCAACTTCGGCAAAAAGTTTCAGGACTGCTTGGTGGAATTGGGATTTTGTGGTGGTAATTACCGTACAAAACCGAATTTACCAGTAATTTAGTAGAGTTTGTTATGGTATAGTTAGAAAGTTAAGACTAGCTTGACCAAAATTACACCACTCTACGACCCGGCAACAATTGCAGAATGGAAAGCAGTTTTAATTAAGTATTTACCAACCAAATCTGAATTCAATCGAGGTTATGACTCAGCAAGTGATTCACCCAATGGTGAAATTGCAGCGCAACGTGCAATCACTCATAGAATCTAATATTATCAAGCCAAGCGATAGCATCTGGAAAATCGCTTTGCTCTATGGTAATGAATGGCAGCACTGGAAACAGGAACTGCTTGACTTTGGCTTTAGTATGCAAGACCCAGTTAGTGAATTGCTAGCTGTAGAAACTTGGGATGAAGAATAGAGCATTGGGCATTGGGCATTTGACTCTCCCTTATTCGCTATTGCCTGTTCCCCTTATTGGCAAGCAGCTAAGGCCGCAGCTAATTCCTTTGCCGTTTGGTAGCGATCGCGTGGCAATGGTTCTGTAACGCGATCGATTACATCTCTTAATTGGGAACTGATGGTGGGAACTTTTGCCACATCAAACCTGAAGTTTCGCCCTCGTTGGCGGTAATACTTAAAAGGGTTTTCGCCTGTGAGCAGAAAAATTATCGTTGGCCCAATTGCATATAAATCAGATTGAGTCAAAGGTTGTCCTCGTTCTTGTTCAGGAGCGCAATAACCTTCTGCACCAATGCGAGTACCAGGCGCTGTGCCAATTTCCTTAACTGCGCCAAAATCTAGCACAACTATGCGGTTTACTGAACTTCGCACCATCAGGTTGGCGGGTTTAATGTCGCGGTGAATTAGCGGCGGCTCTTGGCTATGAAGATAGTCTAAAATATCGCAGGTTTGGATCATCCAAGCGATCGCTTGGTTTGGTGTAACTGGCCCAGTGGTATAGACACGTTTTTCTAAATCTTGTCCGTGAATTAGCTCCATTGCCAAGTATTTTTTTCCGCCTTCTACAAAGAAGTCGTAATACTTGGGAATTCCCGGATGGTTAAGGGATTTAAGAGTATACGCCTCCCGCTCAAATAATTCTTGAGCTTTGGCAATTTTTGCCATATCAGCATTCATTTGCTTCAACACCAGCAATTGTGGGATATTCCCAATTTGGACAGCCGCATCCCAAGCGAGATAAGTAGTACCCATACCTCCTTGTCCCAGAATTCGCAAAACCTGATAATGGCGAATTTTTTGTTGTACTGAGAGAGGTTGACCGCAGTGGATGCAAAATAAATTATTCGGGGAGTTACCTTCGTGCGTACAAGTGTATTTCCCCTGGGCTGAATAGACTGTTGCAACAGCCTTTTCTTCTGTTTCTTGGATTTGTTGTGGCGATCGCAAACCAGTTTCTAGTACTGTTACCTCCTGAATTTGGAATTGCAGTATTGGGCCTCCCTGCGCTAGTTGCAAAAGAGAATTATCTGGTAACGCACTCTGAATTACAAGGACACCATTGAGGAAAGTCCCGTTTGTACCCTGACTAATCAGCCGCCAACCGCCATCTTTGGCGGTTGAATCAACGTATCTTAGTTCTAGATGATGCCGCGAAACTAAACTATCAGTTAAAACAACGTGATTATCTGCTGCTCTACCAATGCGAATTATGGAAGAGTTCTCAAAGCTCCACTGGTGGAGAGGCGTTTTCTGTTGCGGTTCTAACAGAGTCAGACTAACCACAATACAAACCTATAAGGTAAATGGATTAGGGGATTGGGCATTGGGTATTGGGTATTGGGTATTGGGCATTAAACTATACCTAAATTAGGTTTTAACCACTTCTAAATGCATGGACAAAGTTACCCCTGATTTATAAGGCTTTAAGGTTAATTTCAAGATATCTCTATTGCTAATTGGTGATTCTTCTGATTATCCATGCTCCATACCCAATCCCATTTATTTTTAACTTTCGAGATTTGGGCGTACTTTTGCCCGAATAAGTATACCAGTAATGTTGTCATGACCATTGTATTGGTTTCCCAAATCAATTAAGTTTGTAACACCCTGTTCTAAGTTAGTCCCGGAACTAAGTAAGGGTTCTAAGTGAGTCTGCCAATGGGTTTCTAGTAAATCATTATCTGATAAACCGTCTGATGCCAACAGCAAAAGGGTATCTTCATTAATCTCGAAAAACCCTACATCAGGATTAATTGAGTTTTCATCACGAGGCCCCAAAGCTTGGGTGAGTTGGTAGGCATCAGGGCGGGCGTAAGCTATGCTTGCTTCTACTCCGCGCGTAATTTCCCGTTGTCCAACTTCGTGATCTACTGTGACTTGTTCTAGTCCCCGCTTACGCGTCAAGCGATAGAGACGGCTATCTCCTACATGGGCAACTGCTGCTTGGGTATCTTGAATTAAGAGCATTACCAGAGTTGTACCCATGCGCCCTACTCCAGAACGGGCATCTTGTTGATTGAGTTTGTAAATTGCCTTATTAGCTAAATAAACTGCCTCACGAATGCTATCTTCTGTTGGCAGTTGGTTGGTAATCCAGTGTTCTTGAAAGTATTGCCGTAGGGTGTTAACTGCTAACTCACTGGCTATCTCGCCGCCAGCGTGTCCACCCATACCATCACAGAGAATATATAAACCATGCCCTTCCAGAACTCGACTTTTAGGGAACTCCAACTTCTGAATTTTGGTTTCAATGCCAAAGTAGTCTTCGTTATGATGACGTTGACGACCCACATCTGTGCGTCCTGCATCTTCCAAACTACTTAACTGCATTGCCAGCACAACAGTTGGCATATCATCAATTTTGCCAATGATATCGATATATTCTGGTTCATCTAATGGCAGCATAGTAGGCACAGTAGTATTTTTCTCCTTTATTGGGGGCAAACTTGCGGTTCCTAATGCTTCCAGTTCCATAGAGATTTCTTCCAAACGCGATCGCAACTGTGCGATCGTGTCAATCTTACCTACATCTAAATCCCCCAACATCTTAACTACAGAGCCAAATTGAGTCCGTTGAGACTGCCTAAATAGTGTTTGCCAAACCCTTCCCAAAGCCTGAATTGTTAACGGTTCCTCTGGAATAGCAAATGTTTGAGCTTGGACATCCTCTGATGACTCGGTGGCGGGTTGAGAACTCGATGATTCCACGTATAACCTTTGTAGCGCCAGGGTTTGGTCTTCATCCAACCGCAAATTCGACAAATTTAAAAGGCTTTGACAACAATTTACTGGTTCCAACAATGCCCAAAGTTGGGTCATTTGATAACACCAGTGTAAAATTTTTAACGAATTCGTTGTTTCTTCTTGCCACAGGTCAAGTAAAGGCTGCCAATGGGAGCGGTCTTCAATTATTACTATCTGTATATCGCCCTGCTGCCATGCATCGTGAATCAGCGGTATCTCCCGCTGACTTTCGGATTGTAAGGCAATATAAAGTTTAGCAAGTTGAGGAATTTCATTTGCTTCTGTTACTAAATCTGATTCCTGACTTGCTAATATTGCCTCAATTGGTGATATTTCATACGGCTGGCAGTCTAAAACTCTTACTCCAATATCAGTAGTGGTGGTAATTTCCGTTGGTGCAGGTAGCGGATCTAATAATTGATAGCGTTCTTGGGAGTCTAAATAAGAGCCGAATGCAATCTCCGAACTAGGAAAAGATGAGAGAAATATTGCTTCTTCGTCTCCCTCTACTCCCATAGAGACGCGATTAATCGCTTCTCTACCCACTCCCAAGGCTTCCCCAGTCGTTTCTTTAGCGATAATTGCCCAAAATACTGTTCCACATTCCTTGTCACAGTTATGACAACGTAGTGCATTTACAGGTACATCTTCGGTACTGCATTCAGGACAAGCTTTGTGGGTCAGGGATGTGCCACAGCTTTGACAGAATTTGTTGCTATTGGGGTTTTCAAATTTACACTGGGGGCAAATCAGCATAGTGGAAGTTCCTTTATTCCGGTTCCAAGGTGCTTCTAGCCACTAAGATCCAAGGTGCCACAATTGGCTGTCCCTGACTACAGTAGACCTACAAGAGATTGTAGTTTATCAATGAATTTTGGTGGCAGTATTAATTGTGACGCATATTTAATATATTGGCAGTCAATTGCTTATAAATTGGGAATGGGGAGTAAGGGAGGCAGAGGAGCAGGGGGAGCAGGGGGAGCAGGGGGAGCAGGGGGAGCAGGGGAAGCAGGGGAAGCAGGGGAAGCAGGGGAAGCAGGGGAAGAATAATTAATTTCCCAATGCCCTATGCCCTATGCCCTATGTCAAGAGTTTGGTAATTGCGGGGGGTCAGCGTTAAACCATTTTTGATAAATTTGCTTGTAAGTGCCATTGGATAACAAAATCCCTATACCTTTGTTAATTGCATCCAAATGGGGGGAATCCTTGGGCGTAGCAATGCCGTAGTATTCTTGGGTGAGCAAATTTGCAACAACTCTGATGCCTTTGAGGTTGCCATTTTTTATCGCATACAAAGTTGCGAAAGCATCGCTAATCACAGCATCAACATTGCCATTGAGCAAATCTTGGAAAAATTCTGGCCCAGAATTAAAAGTACTAATTTTGGCGTTGGGGATGGTTTTGGCAAAATCTGCGCCAGTAGAACCAATTTGGACAGCGATTTTTTTACCTCTGAGACTATTGAAGTCTTGAATATTTTGGTTGTCTTCGCGGACAGCGATCGCTAATCCGGCTTTAAAATAAGGTCGTGAAAAAGCAATTGTTTTCAGGCGTTCGGCGGTAATGGTGATTCCGCTAATTGCTGCATCAACTCTTTTGGCTTGCAAGGTTGAGATCATGCCATCAAAGGGCAGATTTTCAAACTGGACTGCAAAACCTGCTACTTTAGCGATGCCTGCGGCGGGCTGCGCCAACGCATTCATCAAATCAATATCAAAACCTTCCAAGTCCCCGCTAGCTTTTTGGATTTCAAAAGGGACAAAAGTGGGATCTGTCGCCACCCTAAGAGGGACAGCATCTGGCTTATTGGTGGGATAGAAACTTTTACAGGCAATAATCAATAGTAGACAGCCTAAGCTGAGAATTAGCTGTTGCCACTTGAGGTTAATTAATTTCACGGTAGTAATTCCGTTCTATCAGTCAATATTCACGATACTTGTGATGATGTTATAAGAAAGAATACATCTGTCAGCAGCCACAATCCACTATGAGTTCTGGGCGACTAACGAAAGTTTAAGACCCTCACTCTTGTGAAAAGTTTAGATCGAAGCAAGCTTCCAATCTGACTTTTGACCAATTCCCTGCTTGTGTGTTCTGTATTCTGACTTCCAATTTTGAACTACTTATGGTTTCTACAACCCCTGCTTACCGAATTACTGATTTGTTCGCCGAACGAGCAAAAAACCTCGCACCACCAACCTACGGTACAGAGTTAAGCAAAATCCTCACTGTCAGCTTTGCCTACGGTCTAGCTGACCCAATTCTCTTTCCTCACGCTGACTTAGCTGCTGCAAGTGCCGTTGTGCTGGCAGAAGAGGCTCCCATCGCTCTCAATTACGGCCCACCTTCTGCTCAACTATATGAGCAAATTATCCTCCGTTTACAAGCTAAAGGAATTCCTGCCGATCGCGATCGCTTGATCGTTGGCTACGGTTCTGGTCAGATTCTCGGCTTGCTACCAGATGTATTTGTGGAACCTGGTGATGTGGTAATTGTCGAAGGGCCAACCTTCCTGGGAGTAGTTGCCAGATTTGTCCACGCTGGCGCACACATAATTACCATTCCTGTAGATGAGTTGGGGATGGATGTAGATGCTCTAGAAGTAAAATTGAATGATTTAAAGAAACAGGGCATCCGACCACGATTTATTTATACCATCCCCACTTTTCATAATCCTACGGGCGTTACTATGCCGTTATTTCGCCGCCAAAAACTCGTAGCATTAGCGGCTGAATATGGCGTTCTAATCGTGGAAGATGATGCTTATAGCGATTTGCGCTTCCGAGGAGAAACGATGCCCTCCCTGGCAACCCTAGACCAAGAGGGATGGGTATTGTATGTGAGTACCTTCTCAAAAATTATTGCACCTGGTATCCGGTTAGGCTGGGCTTGTGGCGATCCAGCGATCATTGAGCGGTTGGCGATGTTCAAGAGTGAGGGGCCTGTGGGGCCATTTGTCAGCCATGTGGTTGCCCGCTATTGTGCTACGGGGAAACTGGAAAATCACATTCAGGAATTAATTGCTTGCTACAAACATAAGTGCAATTTATTGTTAGAAGCGATCGCTCAAGAGTTTCCCAGTGATGTAGTCGCTTTACGTCCCGATGGCGGCTTCTTCGTTTGGTGTAAATTACCACCAGATATCAGCGCCAAAGCACTGCTCATGGCTGCCAATGAACACGGCATCAGTTTTCTGCCAGGGACTCGCTGTTACGCCAATGGACAAGGGGATGATGCCATCAGATTAGCTTTTAGCTTTCAGCCAACACAGAAGATTGTTGAGGGAATCACTACATTAGGAGCAGTTTTGCACAAACTGCGGTAATTCGTAATTACTTAGTTCCCAGTCTCCGACTGGGAATGCTTTTGTCCCCCGTAAGTAGGTACAAAATCCTAGTTCGTAGTGAGCGATTTATCGCTCATAACACAATACAGTTCAGTTAAGCATCTCTTTCTTCTCTCTGGGTTCTCTGCGCCTCGGCGGTTCGTTAAAAAATTGATTTTGGAACCAGAGTTTTAGCCCTAACTGAACCGTATTGGCTTATAACAAGCTTTATCAGGACTAAAGTCCTTACTACAAACTTTAATTTATCTGGAAACAAGATTTAAAATTTTGTAAATATTTAAATTTAAATTAAAAAATTTGTTCTAACCGTTGGAAATCGCGCTGTACTTCATACCAGAGACTTTTATTATGGGGGTCTGTTTTCAAAGCTTTTTTGAGATAAATTCTCGCTTTAAGCAGTTGGTTTTCGGAAATTAACGCCCGTCCCCAAATTTGATAAGCGATCGCTTGCCATTGGCGAACTTCTGCATCTGTTGATAAACGATCTGCCAAAGCTTCTACCAGTGCGATCGCTTGCGGAAATCGTCTCTCTTGCAAAAATCTCTGCAATTGCTCATAAGTTTTCCACTTCAGCCGTTCTTCTATTTCCAACAGATTAGGCGGCTTTGCTTTCCCTGGTTGTTGGTTTACCACCGTTGTGACTGGTGTTTTCTGTCGCTGCGTTGCCTTCGCGTCATTACTCCCAGTTGACACCTGACTTGAATGTGCAATAGTTTCCTCTGGCAGTACTACTGTCAGCAGGAGTTTGTAAGCCTCTGTCAAGGCAATAAACTTATCTTTGGCTTTGTTGTCATCTGGGTTGATATCGGGATGATATTGCTGCGCCAATCGTCGGTAAGACGCTTTAATTTCAGCAAAAGAAGCTCCCGATCTTAAACCTAGCAAACGGTAGCAATCTCCAAGATCCATCTTGAGCTATGAGCTATCGAATATTTAGCTATCGGCTATTATCTGTCATAATCAGCTTCAAGCCTGGAATATTAATGATAATGGCTAATGTTCTATTTTAAAGTTCAATGTTGACAGTTTGTTTGGCAATTGGGCATTGGGCATTGGGAATTGGGAATTGGGAAATTAATTATTCTTCCCCTGCTCCCCCTGCTCCCCCTGCTTCCCCTGCCCCCTGCCCCTCTGCCCCCCTTACTCCCCTGCTACTATAGAGGTTCTTTCCTCAATCACACGGTCAATTAAACCGTATTCTTTAGCCTCTTCAGCAGACATGAAAAAGTCACGATCCATATCTTTTTCAATTTTTGCTATGGTCTGACCAGTTTTATCAGCATAAATACCATTAAGCTGGTGACGAATCCGCAGAATCTCTCTAGCTTCAATTTCGATATCGGTTGCTTGTCCACGGGTTCCGCCAGAAGGCTGGTGAATCATAATCCGGGAATGAGGTAATGCTAGGCGTTTACCTTTGGTGCCAGCAGCTAACAGGAAAGATCCCATTGAAGCAGCTAAACCCACGCAAATAGTCACTACATCTGATTTGATATGTTGCATGGTATCAAAAATAGCCATGCCAGATGTAACCATTCCACCGGGAGAATTGATGTATAAATAAATATCTTTACCTGGATCGTCTGAGTCCAGATAGAGCATTACAGCAATTATCTGATTGGCAATTTCATCATCAATATCTCGCCCCAAAAATATAATCCGTTCTCGGTAAAGGCGATCGTAGATGCTAATCCAATCTGTATATTGTCCTCCGGGCATCCGGTAGGGGACTTTAGGAACGCCTATAGGCATAATTTACTCCGTTTTTAATAATTTGGGCGCGGTAGGAGAGTTAGAAATAACTCATAACTCATGTACAGATGCGATTCATCGCGTCTCTCAGTACTCAGCACTCACTAAAGGACACTGGCTGGGAGTGGGGGATTTGCGAGTTCTTCTTTCTCAAAAACTCGGTCAATTAGCCCGTATTCCTTCGCTTCATAAGGTGTTAGATATAACAGCCGATCCATGTCTTTAGCAATTTTTTCTGGGGGTTGTCCAGTGGTGCGATGTAAGATATCAACTAATGCCCCTTTATTTACCAAAACTTCCCTTGCCCGAATTTGAATATCCGTTGCTTGACCTTGGGCGTAGCTCTTGGGCTGATGCAGGATAATCGAAGAGTGAGGCAAACTAGCGCGGCAACCTTTTGTACCAGCACTGAGAAGCATGGCTGCCATACCCATCGCAGAACCGACGCAGATGGTGTGGATAGGAGGCTTGATATATTTCATGGTGTCAAAGATGGCGAAGGCTTCGGTTTCAAAGCCAATGGGTTCGCCACTGTAACCGGATGTGCCGGTGGAGTTGATATAGATTTTTATGGGTTTTTCTGGGTCATCGGATTGCAAAAACAGCAATTCGGCCACGATTAATTCTGTGACAGCAGGTACCAGTGGCATCCCAATATAGACTATTCGCTCCTTCAATAAGAGGGAAGGTAAATCTGGCGGTGGTGTCCGGTAAGAGCTATCGCCGTAATATGGGGCTTGAACAGCTTTGATTGGGGAAATGTCCATAGCAACTGATCGCCTGAAACTATGCCGTTAACTGTAATACATCCTAGCGCGATGCTTGCCATCCTCAAGGTGCGGATTTCTCCCTAATGCTTCAGGTGGCTTTGCATCTGCCAATGTTTGGCTTCTAAGATATTCTGATTATATTCATGTATTTGTGTTGGATAGGTTTTCCGTAGAGCTAAAGTGGTGCTTTGAAGTTATTTATTAATATGTAATCCTGAATAGGAACTTTAAGTTATGAAGGTTAGCTTGCAGCCTGCCTTGAATGATGGTAATTTGGATGCGAATCAACTGAATAGTCAACGTCAGTTGGGAATTTCGATTTCGGCGATCGCAGAGACTCAAGACCGCCATGTGCCACTTAATCTATGCTTGATTCTGGATCATAGTGGTTCCATGAATGGGCGATCGCTAGAAACGGTGAAAAAAGCAGCGAATCGTCTGGTAGATAGACTCAATCCTAGCGATCGCCTCAGTGTTGTAGTTTTCGATCACCGTGCCAAAGTCTTAGTACCTAGTCAAAGTGTCGAAGATCCAGAAAAAATCAAAAATCAAATCAACCGCCTAGCCGCCGATGGTGGAACTGCCATTGATGAAGGATTGCGTTTGGGGATTGAGGAGTTGGCGAAGGGAAAAAAAGATACTGTTTCTCAAGCCTTCTTATTAACCGACGGAGAAAATGAACATGGTGATAACAATCGCTGTTTGAAATTCGCCCAATTAGCTGCTAGCTATAATTTGACTTTGAATACTCTGGGATTTGGTGACAACTGGAACCAAGATGTTTTAGAAAAAATTGCTGATGCTGGTTTAGGTACTTTATCTTACATTCAAAAACCCGAAGAGGCAGTGGATGAGTTTAATCGCCTGTTCAGCCGCATTCAAACAGTGGGATTGACTAATGCTTATCTGTTATTGTCCCTAATGCCCAATGTCCGGCTAGCGGAACTCAAACCCATCGCCCAAGTTTCCCCAGACACAATTGAGTTACCACTGCAACAAGAAGCTGATGGACGTTTCGCTGTGCGGTTGGGAGATTTAATGAAAGATGCAGAACGGATAATTTTAGCTAATATTTATTTGGGACAATTGCCAGCAGGTGAACAAGCGATCGCTAATGTGCAAGTCCGCTACGACGATCCAGCCGCCAATAAGGTAGATTTAGTTACACCAAATATCCCCGTTTATGCCCATGTTGTGAAAAACTACCAAGCAGATCCAAATCCCCAGGTGCAGCAGTCTATTTTGGCATTAGCTAAGTATCGCCAAACCCAGCTAGCCGAAACGAAATTGCAACAGGGCGATCGCTCTGGTGCGGCGACAATGTTACAAACGGCTGCTAAAACTGCTCTGCAAATGGGAGATACGGGGGCGGCGACGGTGTTGCAAACTTCTGCCACCCAGCTACAATCTGGTGGAGATTTATCTGAAAGCGATCGCAAGAAAACTAGAATGGTCTCCAAAACAGTTTTGCAAGATACCCCTCCTCAGTAAACTTAGGTTTAGATGAAAGTTAAATTGCTATCGGCGTTAAATGACAATAATGTTGATGTGGCTCAAACAAGTAGCCAACGTCAACTAGCAATAACGATTTTTGCGATCGCTGGTGAGTTTGACCAAAATCTACCCCTTAACCTCTGCTTGATTCTAGATAGAAGCGGTTCTATGCATGGACAACCGATTAAAACGGTGATTCAGGCAGTGGAAGGATTAATAGATCGGTTGAAAGTTGGCGATCGCATCTCAGTTGTGGCTTTTTCCGGTTCTGCGGAAGTCATTATCCCTAACCAAGCGATCGAAGATCCCGAAAGCATCAAATCTCAAATTAAAAGCAAACTGACTGCTAGCGGCGGCACTGCGATCGCTGAGGGTTTGGAACTGGGAATTACAGAATTGATGAAGGGTACAAGAGGCGCTGTTTCCCAAGCGTTTCTGCTGACAGATGGGCATGGTGAAAGTGGTTTGCGGATTTGGAAGTGGGATATTGGGCGAGATGACAACAAGCGTTGTCTCAAACTGGCGCAAAAGGCTGCCAAACTGAACCTAACAATCAACACTTTCGGATTTGGCAATAGCTGGAATCAGGATTTGCTAGAAAAAATTGCTGATGTCGGTGGTGGCACTTTAGCTCATATTGAACATCCTGAAGAAGCTTTAGAGCAGTTTAGCCGACTGTTTGGGCGGATTCAGTCTATTGGGCTAACTAATGCCTACTTGCTGTTATCTCTAGTTCCCAATGTCCGGCTAGCAGAATTAAAACCTATTGCCCAAGTCGCCCCAGACACAATCGAGTTACCAGTGGAACCCGAAGCTGATGGTAGCTTTGCTGTGCGTTTAGGAGATTTGATGCAGGATGTAGAACGGATAGTTTTGGCGAATATTTATCTGGGACAATTGCCAGAGGGGAAACAAGCGATCGGGCATTTGCAAATTCGTTATGATGACCCCTTGGTTAACCAAGAACGCTTACTTTCCCCCCTTGTGCCAGTGTATGCAGATGTAGTTCGGGCATATCAACCAGCGTCTAATCCCCAGGTACAGCAGTCTATTTTAGCATTAGCGAAGTATCGCCAAACCCAGTTAGCCGAGGCGAAATTGCAACAAGGCGATCGCACTGGTGCAGCTACAATGCTACAAACAGCCGCCAAAACTGCTTTACAAATCGGAGATAAAGGTGCAGCGACAGTGTTGCAAACTTCAGCCACACGCTTGCAAGCTGGAGAAGAACTTTCGGAAGCAGACCTCAAGAAAACTAGGATTGTATCAAAGACTGTTTTACAGGAATAGTAAAAATTCAACGTTGTTGTAAAACGGGATGAAAGTTTCGCGCCAAGGCGCAAAGCGAGAAAAAATATTTTATTCCTTAATTGAGCAACAAAGTAGTCGCATATTCCTAACTTATTGATTAACAACCACCGAAGAGTTTGACTTATGCTGATCCAGAAGATTGTTCAAGAATTGCAAGACATCCCTGAAGACAAACTAGCAGAACTTTATGACCTAATTCACTACTTTCGACTAGGTTTAAGTCAAGAACGTACACAACCCCGCACCCCTGGTTTATTGAAAGGACAACTCGGCGATGCTTTCTTTGAACCACTGCCAGAAGATGAACTCCAGCAATGGGAATGAGCTACCTCATCGACACCCATATCCTGCTGTGGTGGCTCTTTGACGATCCAAAACTCCACACTGACTGCCGAGACATCATTCGCAACCCAGATCATCGCATTATTGTCAGTAGTGCTTCTGCTTGGGAAATTGCCACTGACCCAAGTTGAGTAGGAGGTGAAATCAAGCCTCTTACCGTAATCCCAAATTTGTAGATAGCGATACACCAAAATAAATGCGTGAATTACTTAAATAAACAAGCCAATTTAGTAAGTCAAACCTCTGATGAAACTTAACAGCACTGCTTTTGGTTGCCCTTCTTGGACTAAGGCGATCGCTTCTCGCTTAGAGGATGTTTGAAAAGTCATCCAACGTATGTTTGACTACTCTAGCTATCGAGAAATTGAACGAGAGAATGAGGGTTGTGGAACTTGCGATCGCATCTCTGAGTTGCATTTAAGGCTCAAGCTGACACTTTTCAAACAACCTCTTAGAGTTGGCTTGTTGGATTAGCTGAGAAAGCTCTTGGTTGTCGCGTATATTTGCTTCTAGCATATAATTTGCTGTTTTGAAGTCAGTTATAATTCTATGTTACGCGATCGCCTATTTCCTTGTTCTTAAGTTATCAGCAAAACCTCTAGCAGTTAGATAATTGAAGCGATCGCCTAGAAATCACGACTCACAGGAATAGCGATCGCCTTTAAAAGATAGATTGTTGAGGCGATCGCCTAAAAATCACGACTCACAGGAATAGCGATCGCAATACCGCAAAGCGTTTAGCAGTTAGATAATTCGAGCGATCACACTTGAATTAGAGTAATGTATTAGGTGGAAGTAAACGTATATATAAATTGACTTGTTTAGTGTTCAATTGTTTTGTTACTAATTATATGCCCATTAGTCAGAAAGATATAAAGCTTCTTTGGGGGAGGGCAGCAAGTAGATGTGCTTTTCCAGATTGTAAGCTTTCATTAACTCAAGATAGCGAGGATACTTCGAGCAGTATCACAATTGGTGAGCAAGCACATATCGTAGCGAAAGAAGAGAATGGATCTCGTGGTGATAGTCTTCTTACGACTGAAGAAAGAGACTCTTACAGCAACCTAATTCTTTTATGCCCTAATCATCATACGATTATTGACAAAAATCCAAAAGATTTTCCAGTTGAAAAATTACACGCTCTTAAAACTGAACATGAACTTTGGGTTATTCAAACATTATCTCAAACAGGGGATTTAAATAAACAAGCCAGAGATATTATTTATACGACTTTGATAGATGCAGCAGTTGAACATTGCCATTTATCTCAATGGAAACAATGGACATTTGGAACATTAGAGCCTTTTCCAAGATGGTCTTTTGAATTGCCAGAAGATTTTTTTCAGTTCCGTCAAAAAGTTTTAATTACTGATTTCCCTTGTACTTTAATAGAGTTAGAAAGAGCAATTAAAACTCTAAGTATTTTACTTCATAAAGCTGCTAGAGTGTTTCAGCAACATTGTAAAATCCAAGAAGATACCAACGGAAAATTATTTTACGATTGTGATCAATTTTATAAAATAAGTCAATGGAATCCAGAAAGATATAAGAGATTATCCCAAGAGTTTGATGATTGGCTCGAAGAGTGTCATCAACTTATCATTGATGCTACAAAAGCAGCTAATTGGTTTAGGGAAGTCGTTAGAAGAGATATAAATCCAATGTTTTTTGCTGCGGAAGGTAAATTTACTGTAACAATTCCTTGGTCGGGAGATATGGGACTTTCGCACACATATTTGCTACCTATATATACACAAGAAGAAAAGGATAATCTTCCTGATTCTTTGACAGAAAATGAGGCTTGACAGAAGATAGAGGCTAATAAAACTGCTGAAAATCCTGTAGAGCATGATCTTGAAGATGACTTTTAGCTAAAAATATTTCAAGCATTTTTGAGATTATTAATCAATAGGTCAAACTTACATGTTAGAAAACTGTGGTTGTTTGAGGGTAATTATGATTCATTAGGGAACTTACCAATTTTGCGACTTAGACTAAGGCGATCGCCTAAAAATTACGACTCACAGAAATAGCGATAGCCTAACTCCTCAAATCGCCAATATAAGCCCCAATTTGTTTAAGTCCCTGCAAAACTTGGATACGTTCTGATGTATTTTCAAGTAACCGATAAGTATGCGATCGAGTATATTGAGGGACATTTTGGTGGCGATCGCATTTCAAAAACAATACTTCTCTTCCGTTTGTAACCATTGCATAACAACTTGACTGTAAGTTGGGAGCGCTTAACAAATAAGTAAGTGCTTGGGGAATTCCCGCCGTAACGTCTAGTCTTGAAGGTTTTGACTCGATTACCAAAATCCAAAAACTATCTTGAATCACCAAAATATCAATCCTGCCTTGAACTGCAATAGCATTAGCTTCGTCTGTAACTTCGATATTGGTACTTACTTCTGCTTTTACCAAAAAAGGAAACTGATAGAAACCTGCTAAATCTAGCAATGGTGATATAACTACAAGCTTAACAATTTCTTCGAGAGGTGGTTCTTCTTGACTGAGATAGGTATAGTTTCGAGTGAGGCGATCTAGTCCTTGTAGTTCCGCTTCGGTTAGAGTCGGCGCATTATTTAACCATTCATCAAAAAAGCGATCGCTAGAGTCTAGTCTCAAGCCAAAAGTTTGACGGAGAGCGCCAAGGGTAAGGCTACTAGCATTTGTAATCACGGTTAAATTCTTGTAGTAATTACATGAAGTTTAAAAGTCTAGACGTTTGATCTAGGCTCCAATACCTAATATACGATATATATAAGAGCAAAAGAGCGATCGCCTAAAAATCACGATTCACAGGAATAGCGATCGCCTTGAGGAGAAAGATTGTTAATGCGATCGCATACCGCAAAGCCTTTAGCAGATAGATAATTGAGGCGATCGCCTAGAAATCACGACTCACAGGAATAGCGATCGCTCAAGTAAGACGATGCAAAAATTAAGGCTTGCTGAATATCTTCATCTTCTAATTCGGGAAACTCCTGGCGCAGTTCTTCTCGATTAGGATAGGTAGCTAATAACTCAATCACTCGACGAACGGTAAGCCGAAGATTACGAATAGAGGGCTGTCCATTCATGCGATTGGGATTGCTTGTGATGCGATCTAATTTCATGGAAGTAACACTATCTCCTAATGAAAATCATCATCAATGTATATTGCTTCATGCCAAGTTGATCAGAGACAATTGTACTCCAAGCAAAATTTTATAGCAGGGAACAGGAAATAAGGCTTCTGCCACTAAAATAGAAAAATCATTCACGAGCGTTGTATTTATGGGTAATGAAGTTGAACTACTTCAACACTGGCGAGAACTCACACCCTAAAAGCAACAAAAAGTTTTGGAGTTTGTTGAACTACTTAAATCTGAGTCAGAAACAACACCGCCCGAATCTGATTTTGTGCTACAAACACCCTTAGCCAAAAAATTATGGTCAATTCGACAACGAGCGATCGCTGCTGGATTGCAACTTCGTAAACGTTGACGAAATTGAACTTGAACTTGCTGCACGTCGCAGTGAATTCCGTGAACTGATCCAACTGAAAAGTCAACCAATGCATCGGGTAACGGAAATCCAGATTATTTCAATATAAAGCTTATAAAATATGAAGTTTTGAGAAAGCCATAAACTTTTTTGCTGATTAAATATGAATTTAAGTTAAATATGCGAAAGGTTAGACTTCTGCATCTTCAGCTTCAGACATCCCAATTTCACCCACATGAATAGTGTCGATACCCGCATCACGTAGCAATGCTGCCGTAGAGAGTGGTAATCCCTCACTGAGCAACAGTTTCATAGCGGTTAGGTAGTTCAATGATGCGATCGTGCAAGTAGGACGATGCAAAAAATATTAGCAAAGTGCTAAAGCCCTTATCTTGCTAAAACTAGCAAAACTCTGCTAAAAGTGCTACAGGTAAATGATTGATAGATTGAGAAATTCAAATGAAAACCACTGGCATTCATCATGTAGCCATTATTTGTTCTGACTATGATCGCTCCAAAAAATTCTATGTCGAAACTTTAGGTTTTCCGATTATTACAGAGACTTTTCGCGCCGAGAGAAATTCTTATAAATTAGATTTAAAAGTTGGAGAAAATGCTCAAATAGAGTTATTTTCTTTCCCAAATCCTCCGCAAAGATTTAGTAGTCCAGAGGCTTGTGGTTTAAGACATCTTGCTTTGAAAGTTGATGATATCGAGGAAACTGTTTTTTACTTAAACTCGCAAGGTGTAGAAACAGAGAATATCAGAATTGACGAAATTACAGGTAAAAAATTTACTTTTTTTAAAGATCCAGATAATTTGCCATTAGAGATTTATGAATCCAAATAAATAATCGGTGCAGTCAACCTGCACCGATTGGACAATTTATATTTAATTGCACCGGACATTTCCCTCACGCCAATGCTGATGCTTGGGGTTTGGCAAAAATCATTCTTCCTGCGGTGGTTTGCAATGCGCTGGTGACTACTACGCGCAGTTCACCACCCACATAATTGCTGCCTTCTTCAACGACTACCATTGTGCCGTCATCTAGGTAGCCAATGCCTTGACTGGGTTCTTTGCCTTCCTTGAGAATTTTTAAATCAAGGTTGTCGCCAGGTAAATAACTAGGACGAACGGCATTGACTAAATCATTCACATTCAAAACAGGTACTTTCTGAACGCTGGCAACTTTAGATAAGTTGTAGTCATTGGTTAGCAATGTACCGCTAATTTCTTGGGCGAAACGGACTAACTTAGCATCCACTGTGGGAATATCGTCGTAGTCAACTGCATTAATCAAAATGCGATCGGGATAATCTTCCTTAATGCGGTTGAGAATTTCTAGTCCTCGTCTTCCCCGCACTCGCTTTTGGTCTTTGCTAGCATCCGCTACTTGTTGAAGTTCTTGCAAGACAAACTGCGGTACGAGAATTTGTCCTTCTAAAAACCCTGTTTCTAATAAGGCTTCAATTCGACCATCAATAATGCAGCTAGTGTCTAAAACTTTGGTATTAGCTGGTTTTAGCGTTCCTTCCACTACCATCGATTCGACGGTGTTGGGATTAATGAACCGCAATAAGCCCCTTCCGTGGGTGTCTGCCAAATTCATACCAGTAACGGAGAGGATAATACTACCGACAACTGCCACAAGTGGCTTAATAAATCCAAAATCTGTGGGAATAGGTAGTAAAAATAGTGGTGCTAGCATGAGGTTAGCTAGCAATAAACCAATCACTAAGCCGATCGCACGAGTTAAGATCGCTTCTAGAGGCATTTCTTTGACTTGTGATTCTAGACGGCGATATGTCGTCTGGAAACTCAGCCCGATCGCACCACCAATAATAGCAGCAAAGACGGCAACAACTAAGCGTAAAGCTTCTAGATTCGTTACCTGATCTAACGTGCCATTGGGTAGTAGTTCAATGCTGTAGAACCCTATTCCCGACGCTGCTAGGATAAATGAGAAAATAATAATTGCGTCAAGCATGGTTGTGTTGTTTTCCTGCAACTGTGTTCACCGATAAAGTAAAGTATTTTTTATTTCATCGGTAAGATAAACTAATCAATATTGATTTACACTAAGGGTTTAGGCTGACAATATCTGCAATTATTATAACTAAAGGCTTTTATCTTAATATTTTTCATTGTTTCGTTGTAAAACGACAAAAACTTGTAAATAAACTATTCATTTTCATTGTCTCTAATTCGCAGTTGGATTAACTTCAAACCTTTCTCAAAATGAGTCAAAAATTTAGTGTTTCTGGCATTGCGAGTTCTGCTTATGTACATATTCCCTTTTGCAGACGGCGGTGCTTTTATTGTGATTTCCCGGTGTCTGTTGTGGGCGATCGCTTGCGGGGCGAAACATCTGGTACTATCTCTCAATATGTTGAGGTGCTATGTCAAGAAATTGCCATGACACCAGCCTTTGGTCAACCCCTAAAGACAATTTTCTTCGGTGGTGGTACTCCTTCGCTGCTGTCAACGGAACAGCTACAACGGATAGTAACAGAACTAGAGAAGCATTTTGGTATTGCAACTGGTGCAGAGATTTCTATGGAAATTGATCCAGCCACCTTTGATTTAGCCTATATAACAGGCTATCGTAGTGCTGGTGTGAACCGGGTAAGTTTGGGCGTACAAGCCTTTCAAGAGAAATTATTGCAGACGGCGGGGCGATCGCACTCAGTTGAAGATATTTTTGCAGCTGTGGAGTTAATCCACCAAGTCGAGATTCCCGAATTCAGCTTAGACTTAATTTCTGGGTTGCCGCATCAGTCTTTGGATCAATGGCAGGATTCTCTAACAAAAGCGGTGGCGCTTTTACCCACTCACATTTCTATCTACGATCTCACCATCGAACCAGGTACAGCCTTTGGTCGTTACTACAAACCTGGTGATACTCCTTTGCCCACCGATGAAGCCACAGTCAAAATGTACCAGATGGGGCAGCAGGTTTTAACTGGTGCAGGTTATGAGCATTATGAAATTTCCAATTATGCCCAACTTGGTCATCAATGTCGGCATAATCGAGTTTATTGGGAAAATCGCCCTTACTACGGCTTTGGCATGGGTGCAGCGAGTTATGTGCAGGGGAAACGCTTCACTCGTCCGCGCAAGACTAGGGAGTACTACGAGTGGGTACAAGCTGGCGGTGTGATTGATTGTGATGTGACTCCCCCAAAGGAAGTATTGTTAGAAACGTTAATGTTGGGGTTGCGTTTGGCAGAGGGTTTGAGTTTGGCGGTGTTGGCGGAGGACTTTGGGGAAGAAAAGGTGGAGGAAATTTGTAGGTGTTTGCAAGGGTATTTTGATCGAGGTTGGGTGGAAGTTGTAGGGGGAAGGTTGCGTTTGATTGATCCTCAAGGGTTTTTGTTTTCTAATGTGGTGTTGGCGGAGTTGTTTGAGAAGTTGGGATGATCAAGAGGTAGGGGAGCAGGGAGCAGGGAGCAGGGAGCAGGGGAGATTTTAAGGTGATGGGGATTGAGGATTGATGCAGAAAAATCAAGTTAGAAAAGCGGTGATTCCGGTTGCTGGTTTTGGGACTCGGTTGTTTCCAGCGACTAAGGTTGTGAAAAAAGAACTTTTCCCGATTATCGATCGAGATGGTAGGGCAAAACCTGTGATTATTGCAATTATTGAAGAGGCAATTAGTGCTGGAATTGCAGAAGTGGGGATTGTGGTGCAGCCGGATGACAAAGACATATTTGAAGATTTATTGAAAAATCCACCTAAAAAAGAACTTTTCGAGAAACTTTCACCGCCGAATAAAGAATATAGCCGATATCTTGAAGATTTAGGTAGCAAAGTTACTATCTTATTGCAAGAAGAACAATTAGGTTATGGTCATGCGGTATTTTGTGCTAAAGATTGGGTACAAAATGAGCCGTTTTTATTAATGTTGGGCGACCATATTTATGCATCTGATATTGAAAAATCTTGTGCTAGTCAAGTTTTAGATGTTTACGAACAAGTTAATCAAAGTGTTGTTGGCTTAACTACAATGCCAGCCGAAATTATTCATAAAGCTGGGTGTATAACAGGAATTTGGCAAGAATTAAACTCGATTTTGTCAGTTACACAACTCTATGAAAAACCTACTATTGAATATGCACAACAAAATCTGTGTGTAGAGGGAATGTCAGAAAATAATTTTTTAGGTATATTTGGTTTATATTTACTAACGCCGAAAATTTTTGACTTTTTAGCAGAACATATCAAGCAAAATTTGCGAGAGCGAGGTGAATTTCAGTTAACATCTTGTCTGGAAAGATTGCGTCAGGAAGAGGGAATGACAGGATATATTGTTAAAGGTAACTGTTTTGATACAGGTTTACCAGATGCTTATCGTCAGACAATGATTGATTTTAGAAATTTCTAGATTAATCTGAGTTTCAAAACAAAAAGAGGGATCTGAGCGTCTTAGCAGCCTTTAATTACGAATTACGAATTACGAATATATGAATTATTTTGCAACGGTTGCTCGCGGATTAGAAACCCTCGCGGCTCAAGAGTTAGAGCAATTGGGAGCCGATTCTGTAGAGCCAGGGTTTTGCGGTGTCGCCTTTGAGGGCGATCGCACTCTACTTTATCGCGTCAACCTCTGGGCTAGGCTACCGTTCCGAATCTTGGTGAATATCCATGAGTTTCCTTGCGAAGATGCTAAGGATCTTTATCGCGGAATTCAGACTATCGATTGGCAAAACTATTTAACGCCAGATATGACCCTGGCTGTGAATGTCACGGGCAAAAACAAACATCTCAACCACAGCCACTTCACATCTCTCCAGATCAAAAATGCGATCGTTGATCAGCAGAAAGAAAATCTCGGTGAGCGTTCAAATGTAGAGCTTCATGAACCAGATGTGCGAATAAATGTTCATATTGAACGCGACTTTTGTACCGTCAAACTCGACAGTTCTGGAAATAGTCTGCACCGCCGAGGCTATCGCCCTGCGGTTGGAGCAGCCCCTCTCAAGGAATCTCTGGCTGCTGCCCTGATTCAACTTTCAGGCTGGCAACCACACCAGATGTTCTACGATCCTTTGTGTGGATCTGGGACTTTACCTTTGGAAGCTAGTTTAAAATCACTGAATATAGCACCGGGGCTATTTCGGGATTCCTTTGGATTTGAAAATTGGCTCGATTTTGACCTGCCCCTTTTAGAAAAGCTGCTCCAAGAAGCTAAGGACAGCCAACTAGACACCCTTCCCGCACCTATTTGGGGAAGCGATCGCGATGAAAATATAATCGAGCAAGCGATTAACAATGCTCAAAATTGCGGCGTTGATAACCATGTATGGTTTTCTCAGATGGAGTTAGCCGATGTTGTCGCCCCCGCAGATAGTGGGGTTTTATTCTGCAATCCACCTTATGGCGAACGGCTGGGGCGAGATAGCGATTTAGGGGGATTTTACAAACTTTTGGGCGATGTATTAAAACAACGCTTCAAAGGCTGGACTGCATTTGTGCTGAGTGGTAACAAGGAATTGTCTCAATCCATCGGGCTGAAATCTTCCCAGAGGATTGCTGTGTACAACGGAGCTATACCTTGTCAGTTAATGAAATATGAATTGTATTAAGTCAGGAATTACGCACAGACTACGATTTTACGTCATTACGAGCGAAGCGAAGTAATCGCAAAGACTTAGTTTGTCGTCACGAGTGCGTAAGTCCTATAAGTAAGTCGGCGTGAAAATTTCACTTAAGGACAATTTGGATTATGGTTTAGCGATCGCACACGTAACGGGAACATCGCCAACGCCAGTATTTCCAGATGCAGACTGGGCTATGAGTTGAATTTCTCCGGTAGCTGTGCGAATGAATGCGGTTGCTTCGATGATGGCGGGATCGGAAGTTATAGGGTATGGGGTATAGGCGATGGGTTTATCTTGCCTTTGAAATTCAGATACATCGCGAATGTCACTCCAGGGGCGATCGCTACCTACCCATTCATTTGGATTAGACGGCAATCCCCCTCGTCCTGTAGCCACAAAACTACTGCCTTGAGCATTACACCCTGTGGCAATTTGCTGACTAGAGTCTACGAAATTTACAGGCATTTGCACAACTCCAGCACTTGGATCGACACCAAGATTATTAATCTGCACCGTCCCACTCACACCAAATTGCGAATTAGCGGTAATGTCACTATTGGGTGTGTTTTTGGGCTGAAACTGGAGTCCGAAAATCCCTTGAGAAGTAATGTCGATCTTGCCACCGTTCCCAGCAAAGGCATTGGCGCGAATATCGCTGTCTTCTGACAGCACCCCAATCAGAAACCCGTTAGGAATATTAATCGAAATGTTGCCGCCATTACCCCCCGCTTGGGCTGTACCTGCGGTAGTCGAAATCAAGCTATTGCGCCGTAGCAACAACAGATCGCCTACATCGAGGGTAATGTTGCCCCCTTGAGTGCTAGCAGTTTCGGCAGTGAGGGAGGCACGCGTATCAAGCTTAAGTTGATTGGCTATAACCGAGATATTGCCCCCTGCACCACTACCAAAACTCCCGACTGCGATCGCTGCTTCATCCTGGAATAAAGCTGTTTTTGCTCCCACAGTTATGTTGCCGCCCTTGCCCGTAGAACCCGCAGTTGTGGTGGCAAATAGTCCAGTACCAGCCCCATTAAGAGTTAGTTGGTCAGTCTGAAATGTAATATCCCCTGCGGCTCCACTGCTAGAAGTATTGGAAGATACCCGCGCTCCCTGACTCAAGTTGACGCTATCGGCAGCAATAGTTAAGTTTCCGGCATTACCACTGCCAGAGGTGGAAGCAGATAGTTCTACCCCATTGTTAAGGGTCAGTTGCCCAGTGGTGAGGTTGATATTGCCCCCTGCACCACTACCCAAACTCCCGACTGCGATCGCTGCTTCATCCTGGAATAAAGCTGTTTTTGCTCCCACGGTAATGTTGCCGCCCTTGCCCGTAGAACCCGCAGTTGTGGTGGCAAATAGTCCAGTACCAGCATCAGTGAGCATCAATTGATCAGTTAGGTTAAATGTAATATCCCCTGCGGCTCCACTACTAGAAGTGTTAGAAGATACGCGCGCTCCTTGGCTCAAGTTGACGCGATCGGCAGCAATTGTGAGGTTGCCAGCATTGCCACTGCCAGAGGTGGAAGCAGATAATTCTACCCCACCATTGATAGTAAATTGCCGAGTCATCACGCTAATATTTCCAGCATTGCCACTGCTGCTAGTTTCGGCAGTTAACTTACCTGCACCTGTCAAGGTAATCGTGTCTGGAGCAGTGAGAATCAGGTCGCCACCCTTACCACTACCATTGGTAGACGCAGATATTTGGGATTGAGGCGCGAGGAACACATTTAAAGTCGAGTCATTGGCGTAGGGATTGAGCCGTAAAGTGCCAGCAGGGGCTTGTCCTTGGGTATCGGCAAACACTCCAACGATTCCTGCTAGATTCATTTCGGAAGCATTGAGGGTAATACTACCACCACCTTCGGTATTAGTTGCCGTAGCGCTGGCTGTGGCAACAATCCGAGCGTTATCAGACAAATTGAAACTGGGCGTGTTAATTATAATATCCCCGGCTTTACCTGTGTCGGTGGCTGCGACCGAAACGACGGGGGCAGCACCTTGCACTTGGGCGATGTTCACGGTTGTGGGGGCGTTGATGGTGATAGTGCCACCCCGACCACTGCTCTGAGTGGCGGCGGTAATCTGTGCATCTCCAGTAACCACAACTGTCGGGCTGCTGAGGGTAATATCGCCCGCTTTGCCAGTACTGCTGGTGGTGGCAGAAAGACTGCTACCGTTGGTGAGGTCGATACCCTGCCCAGTGGTAACGGTAATATTCCCGGCATTGCCGCTATTGCTGGTGCTACTGAGAATTTTACTCTGGTTGAACGTTGCTAGACCAGGGCTGGTAAAGGTAATATTTCCGGCGCGATCGCTGCCTTTGGTGTCGCTTTCAATCCGGCTGTTAGTGAGAGTGAGATTCCCAGCGCTATTAATGCTGACATCGCCCGATCGCCCTGTTCCACTAACTGGAATTGAGATTTTCCCTGTAAATGGAGTATCTATTGTCACCTGTTTTCCAGTCAAAATTACAGTATCAGCGATCGCCAAATCTGCTTGCCCATTTACCGCAACTGCCCCCGCCTGTGCTGAAGAAGATGCCGTCAATATTTGCAGTCCAGACACCTGGTTTTTTGCGTCTAATGTGACATTTCCGCCAACCTTTGCAGTTCCTTGGGGCGCAACCGAAAAGGTATTCAGGCTATTTCCCCCTCCAGTAATATTCCCATTCTGTGCGGTGAGAGCGATCGCGCCGCCATTGCCACTATTGCCAGTTGTTGAGTAGGAAAATGAGGACAAATCACTATTGGTAAGAAGGTTGCCGTTGGTGCTGGTTAGAGCGATCGCGCCGCCATTGCCACTATTGCCGGTGCCTGAGAGCGAAAATGAGGACAAGTAACCGTAATTATTGTTGCTGAGGTTGCCGTTGTTGCTGGTAAAGGTGATTGCCCCACCATTGCCACTATTGCCATTTGTTGAGTACGAGAATGAGTACAACAAGTTATTGTTGGTGAGGTTGCCGTTGGTGCTGGTAAAAGTGATTGCTCCACTATTGCCACTATTACCAGTTGTTGAGGTCGAGTATGAAGACAAGTAACCATTGTTGGTGAGATCGCCTTTGGTTGTCGAGAGAGCGATCGCTCCGCCATTGCCACTATTGCCAGTTGTTGAGGTTGAGCTTGAGTCCAACACGCCATTGTTGGTGAGATTGCCATTGTTGGTAGAGAGAGCGATCGCTCCCCCCATTCCACTCGTGCCACTTGAGGCTGAGTACAAATAACCATTGGTAGTAAGGTCGCCATTGGTAGCAGAAAGGGTGATCGCTCCGCCATTGCCACTCTTGCCACTATCTGAGCTTGAAAATGAGTACAACAAGCCATTATTCGTGAGAGTGCCGTTGTTGGTAGAAAGAGCGATCGCCCCGCCATTGCCACTGTTGCCAGTTGTTGAGCCTGATGCTGAGTACAAATAACCATCATTGGTGATAGTACCATTGGTAGCAGAAAGGGTAATCGCCCCGCCATTGCCACTGTTGCCACCATTTGAGCTTGAGAGTGAATACAACACACCATTACTGGTGGTGAGGTTGCCGTTGTTGGTAGAGAGAGCGATCGCCCCGCCATTGCCACTGTTGCCACTATCTGAGGTTGAGGCTGAGTACAACGTGCCATTGACCTTGAGGTTGCCATTGTTGGTAGAGAGAGCGATCGCCCCGCCATTGCCACTGTTGCCACTATCTGAGGTTGAGGCTGAGTACAACACCCCATTAGTGGTGAGGTTGCCATTGTTGGTAGAGAGAGCGATCGTCCCGCCATCTCCCCCGCTTTGATTGGACACATCGATACTGGCAACGTTAATATCTCCAGTGCCCGCAATTAAGCTAACGACTCCCCCAACGTTATTAAAAGGTTGCACCAGCACATTACCCATCAGCGTAATTCCACTTGGAACTGTGCTAGTTGTGTAAGTAGGCGGATTGTTTTGATTGCTGCCGCCATCAATCAGATTCGTCTGCCCAGACCGGATGATTAACCCCGAATGGGTACTCAAAATCCCATCACTCCCCGCAAATGTAGAGACTGTATCGGGGGCTGTAATCTTAATGCCACCCTGAATCTGCACACTGCTCAATGACTCAATTAGCAAGGATGCTCCTGTGTAGCTACCTGCAATATCTACATCCCCTGCACTGCTAATAATCGGGTCATACTGGCTGATAAAGGTGGCGGGTTGTCCCGATTGACTGCGGATTTGGAAATCACCACCGCTAAAAAAATGGGCATCACCTGAAATTGTACCATTGCTGACCAGACTCAATTTGCCGAGACTCTGAAACTGCGATTGGGGATGATTCAGGGTAAAAATATCAACACCCTGATTCCCTTGAATCATTAAGTCTCTACCTGCACTAGCAATAAATGGAGTGGTGAGGTTATCCCGAATTTGTACCGTCCCTTGAGCGTTCAGGGTGACATCTCTACCTGCTATCAGTTGTCCTTGCAAATCGAGATGGTTTGCTTCCAAAGTCAGGTCTTGTCCGGCAGTGAGATTACCCCTATTGACAATGGTAGAATCGGGTGGAATGCTGCCCCTTTGCAATCCTAATGGCACGTTGATGCTTAGTAGCGGTGGTGCTTGGGGATGGGTGGCGCTGAACTCACTGCCATCGGGAAACTTCAAACTGCTGGCAGTGCTGGCAAAAAAGGAACCACCGATGTTTAACCGGGCATTGGAACCAAAAATAATCCCGTTGGGATTGATCAAAAATAGATTGGCAGTCCCGTTGGCACGAATCAGCCCATCAATACTAGAAAAATTGCTTCCAGTGACCCGCGTGAGGATATTTTGGATCGCAGGTGAATTATTGAAAAATGCCTCGCCGCCTCTGGGAATGGAAAACTCGCGGAAACTGTGAAATAAATTTGTGCCCCGAACTGTGCCTCCGTCGATGGTACAAATTGTGCAGCCAGGTGTTACCTGAGAATTTACTGGAAGTGTAGAGTCGGGAACAATTTGAGCGAGGACGGGAGTGGAAATCAGACAGGTAAGTAGGACACCACTGAACTGGCACAGCAGAGAAGCTAAATGTTGCATCTAAGGTTAGAGTTTGCAAGAACAAAAGGCAGGAGCAGGTGAGAGGTCATACGTGTCAACTTAAGCTAGGAATCAGCTTAACTATTGGCTTCATCACCCGCCTTGAACTTCAGTTCCTTGCGGGACATTACTTTTGCGTTAAGTTGACACTAATACTGAGAGGTTCCCAACCACCACTCAAATAGCAATTTCACTGGAAGGGCTATTATAAATATGGTTCCCACTTCAGGTTGTAAGTGAACATAGTATCGCTCTCAACTCAAAGTCAGATGCTGAGATTGCGATCGCAATTTCTCAAAATACTTAAAGCCACTGCTTCTGCCACTTTGATACCATCGATACCAGCCGAGAGAATCCCCCCTGCGTATCCTGCACCTTCACCAGCCGGAAAAAGCCCGACTGTATTTAAACTCTGATAATCCTCTTTGCGTTTAATCCGAATCGGTGACGATGTGCGGGTTTCCACCCCAGTTAACACAGCATCGTCCATCGCAAATCCCTTAATTTGTTTGTCAAAAGCAGGAAGTGCTTCCCGGATGGCAGCGATCGCATAATCTGGTAAACTCTGGCTCAAATCACCTAAATGTACCCCAGGTGTATAAGACGGTTTAACCGTGCCCAATGCTGTAGAAGGGCGATGGTTGAGAAAGTCTCCCACTAACTGCCCTGGAGCTTCATAAGTTCCACCGCCCAATTCAAAAGCCTGTTCTTCTAAGCGCCGTTGAAAGTCAATTCCCGCTAAGGCATTTCCTGGATAATCTTCGGGGGTGATGCCCACAACGATCGCACTGTTAGCATTGCGCTCATTACGAGAATATTGGCTCATGCCATTGGTGACAAGTCGCCCTGGTTCTGATGCGGCTGCAACCACCAACCCGCCCGGACACATACAAAAACTATAGACTGAACGACCATTTTGGCAGTGATGAACCAGTTTATAATCGGCAGCACCTAAAAGCTTATGACCAGCTTGAGGGCCGAAACGACATTGGTCGATGAGAGTCTGGGGATGTTCGATGCGAAAGCCGATAGAAAAAGGTTTAGGCTCGATGTAAACGCCGCGATCGTATAACATTTGGAAGGTATCGCGGGCGCTGTGTCCCACTGCCAAAACCATATAATTGCTGGCGATATATTCCCCACTGGCGAGGGTGACTCCCTGTACCTGTCCATTTTCGATGTTAATATCTGCCACCCGACTTTCAAAGCGAATTTCACCACCGAGAGATTCGATTTTAGCCCGCATACTTTGGACAATTCCCACCAGTTTGAATGTGCCGATATGTGGTTTATTAATATAGAGAATTTCCGGTGAGGCTCCCGCATTCACGAGTTCAGTTAATACTTTGCGTCCATAATGCTGAGGATCTTTGACTTGACTGTAGAGTTTGCCATCAGAGAAAGTACCCGCCCCACCTTCGCCAAATTGGGCATTAGATTCTGGGTTGAAGTCTGATTTTTTCTTCCAAAAGCCAAAGGTATCAACGGTGCGATCGCGGACTTTTTTCCCACGTTCTAAAATGATTGGGCAAAAGCCCATTTGTGCCAGCATTAAACCCGCAAATAAGCCACAAGGCCCAGTACCAATCACGATGGGGCGAATCGCCAAATTGCTAGGTGCTTGTGCCACTGGGCGATAACTCATGTCTGGCGTGACCATTAAATGAGGATCTTTTTTCAGACGCTTGAGTAGATGAGTCTCCTGAGTCGTTTCTACATCCAGAATATAAACAAGGGCGATCTCTCCTTTCTTACGGGCATCATAGCTACGTTTGAAGATGGAATAACCGATCAATTCTTCGTTCGTGATTTGCAGCTTTTTGAGGATGGCAGACTTGATCTCATCTTCAGGATGATCGAGCGGGAGCTTTACTTCTGTTAGTCGTAACATAGCGAGGAGAAATTCATACTATCTATCAAAATATTAATCAAAATCATCGAATTTTAGATTTTAGATTTTGAATCATCCCAAAACAGACACAAAACCCTTTCCAATACTGGCTAAAACTCTTTGTAAAAGACAATTTTTTTAACGAACCGCAAAGGACGCAAAGAACGCAAAGAGAAGAAAGAAATGCTTAACTGAACTGTATTGCCCCCTAACCCCCCTTAAAAAGGGGGAAGAATCAAAGTCCCCCTTTTTAAGGGGGATTTAGGGGGATCTAAAACTTTTTGCTACCGACCAGAGGACTTTTAAAACATCCTCTAAAATCCAAAATTATTTAACAGCCGCCTCTAACATTCGTATTGTCCCAAGTTCAGCATCTATTTCCACTTCCCCACCAATTGGCAAGGTAAATTTATCTTTAATATGACCAATCATTGAACCATACCAAGCAGGAACTCCTAAAGGAAGTATGCGATCTTGCAAGACTTGCATTAAAGTAAACGATGGTTCATCCCCAAGTTTACAATTAGTACATTGCCCAAAGATAAAGCCAGCAATTTGGTTAAGTATCCCAGCCGTTTTTAACTGTGTCAGCATTCTATCTACACGGTAAACATCCTCGCCAACTTCTTCCACAAATAGAATGCTTTTGTTCCAAGAAGGTAGGTAAGGTGAACCTACCATCGCTGATAAGACTGATAAGTTTCCACCCATAAGTTTACCTGTCGCCTTTCCTGGTGCTATTGTCTCCACCCGCACTTCGCTAGGGTTGAGATTTTGCATAGTCACAGCTTCACCATTAAATAGGATGCGCTTGAAGTAATCCACTGAAAATTGATTCCAAGTAGATGTAGCAACTGGCCCATGAAAAGTAATCATTTGACTACGGGCATTAATTGCCAACAACAGCGTCGTAATATCGCTATAGCCGATGATAATCTTTGGATGGGAGCGGATTAGTGAGTAGTTGAGTAAGGGTAAAATGCGATTACAGCCCCAACCACCACGCATCGGAATAATTGCTTTGATGGTGCGATCGCTAAACATCAAGTTTACATCATCGGCGCGATCGGCATCTTTACCCGCTAAATAGCCGTAACGATCTAAAATATGCTCCCCCAACTTAACCTTTAACCCTAATTGTGAAATTGATTGCTGCGCTGCTTCGATATCTTTAGCGTCAATGATACCCGCAGGGGAAATCAATCCTACGGTATCGCCTACTTGCAGGTGGGGCGGCTTGCAGATGGTGTTTGGAGATGGCTTACCTTGGGCGGTAAATGATGGTATCTGGGTAGCGAAGGTAGCTAATCCACAGCTTGCAAGAAATTCCCGACGTTTGATAAGCATAAGTATTTAGGATAGTGACGAATTTTAACGTGTCGCGGAAGTCCCCACCTTCAATGTACTCATAAGGTGGGGATAGGGAGCGGGGGATAAGGATTGCATCTGATATTGATTTTTTGCAAGAGCAAAAACAAATATCAGATGTATGACGAAGCGCAAAGTGCGGTCTTGGGGTCTCCCCCGCCGAAGGATGCGCGGAGCGCTGTAGAGGAGCAACTTTGCAAGACAGCCCCAGAATTTTCTGATAAAATTATTTGGTCTTGACCCTCCGGGTTCAAAATCGCTCTACTTGGGGAGACCCCAAGACCGCGTTTTTCACCATCAATGCCATAAGTGAAAACCATTAGCTTTCAGGTGAGGCACTCCGCCCTTGCGGTTCTCCGACTTGAAGGAAGTGCCGAACCCGTAAAGGTATATGTTGCAAGAGAAAGATTTGGGTCTTGGGAACCAGGACTCCTGCCCTTGGAGGGAATGTCAGACTTTCTAGTACTATGGAGTTCTGGAAGCTATTCCCGATGAATTGGGAAGCTCCGTCCGTCTTACGGCGGAGTAGTTCACTAGGTTATACCAACGCCTAAATCATTCATAAAAAGTTAGATCCCCGACTTCTTAAAGAAGTCGGGGATCTGTACACCGCGAATTTCCACAAATCAAATAAGATTGCTATATGTAAATTTTGATTGACTAATTTTACTCATTAATCATACGGCGAAGATCATCAAGAGGCGATTCTGGTTCGGTGATTTGTGAATTGTTGCTGTTAGTTATTTGTAAATCTTCCTCTTCAACATAAAATTCAACGCTTATTTTAATTTTCACTTTACCCTTTTTCCAGCTTTGAGAACCTAGTGTTAAAATTTCGCAATCTGTCCCCGTCTGAAACAAATTCACAAGAGAATTGTTTATATCTACTCCCTTCCTCCTTAATTCTTCATTCAATATATTTACCAGATGGGAATTATATGAGGTATCTATTGCTTGTTTCAATTTAGCAACTTTATATATGTTGTCTCCAAAGTCCAAAACATCACCATCGTTACACTCTATTTGCTTGAATTCATCTTGCTTATCAACCTCAATTTTTGATTTTCTTCTACGATATCTGCCATTGTTGGTGATTTCGACCAAAATATGCTCCTTAACCTCTTTGCGCAAAACAAAACCGTAGTCAGTGAGTGCTAAAGCACTCACTAAAAGCTAAATTTATCTCAAATCATCTTCGAGATTAAAATTAAACCTCTTGTACCACATCTGAAACCAAAAACTCATTATTCCCAAACTTACTATCAGCATCAAACAAATCACCAATTATAGGTAAAAGATGGTCATATAATTGCATCGCCTGTAAACAACTATTAATATTAGAAGCGGCTGAATTATATGCTGCAATATTTTCTTCAACAACATTCAATAATCGGCGATTATTCGCAATTTTTTCTTCAGCTTCTTGTTCTAATGTTTTCTCTAAATAAGCACGTGCGTGTGGGTATTGCTGTAAAATTTCATCTGCTTGCTGATCTGCCATTGGCAACAACTGAGTTTTGAGTGTTTGGTTGATAGTTTGACGAAAAGATTTGCGAATAGTTTGAGAAACTTTTGGTTCAAAATCTAACTTCAATAATTGCCTAATTGCTGGTTCTGCTTCCACAATACTTTCAGCGTCGTAACCTTGAGAAGTTTGTGATAAAGTCTGGCGAAATTGATATATAGAAAAAGTGCCTTCATCGTAAAATCTGGGACTTTCTCGCACAAAGCGATCGCACTCTACACTAGCAGCACTCAGTAATGCTTGAGTAACTACTTTTTCGACAGTCTTTATCGTTTGTTCAATTCCACCATCATGATCTAATAAACGATACAGTTGACGATAATATTCTGACTTCCGAATCTTTTCAATCAATCGCTGGAAATAACTTGTAACTACTTGCTGAGAAGATTCAACCAGAATATCTTCCAATTGATTTGCTAAATAATAAAATGCCTCTACTAAAATCGCAATTAAAGGTGCAGTTGCATTGCGAGGATGGCTAATGGTTGCGCGTCGATAAGCATCAGCTACAGAAAAAGTATCTAGCAATTCATCTAGACGGCGAATCATCCGTGATTGCAGTTGCTTAAAATCTGCTTCAAAAGCATCACAGGAATTATTAATTATTTGGTTAACTTCTTCTGTGATATGCTCACTAAACTCTCTACCAATTTGCTGAAGTTGCTGATTTAGGCGTTGCAACTCTTGCAGCTTCATACTCTCAATTTCTTGAGGCTGACTATCTAAATTACGTTGTACACTCTGATAATGTTTTTTCAGTTTAATACAAACATCTTCCAAGTCATCAGCAAGATTTTTAAATAGTTGTGGTCGCTTTTCTTCTGTAAGATAACGAGTAATAGCTGTGCGAAATTCCTCCGTACCACTATCTTGAATTAGCTTTTCGATCAGTTCATTTCCCCAATCCCCCAAAATCCGTACATAATTTTGATTTGGGGTTTCAAAGCCGTTAACAGAAACACGGAATTTAGTTGTAGATAGCTTACCTGAATTTACACAATAGTTATTAAAGGCATAGATAAATTGTGGCGTTTCTTCTTTACCATCTAAACTTTTGACGCTTTCTGCAAAAACAGAATCTAAACCAAATCTATCTTGTTGGCTTGTCTGTTTAATTTGACTGCCATAAAATCCTAATAATCCACTCGTTTTATAAACTTTGCTTGGATTGCCAAATTGCCCACTAATTAAATTGTCTAATCGTTGTCGTAGTTGGGTATTGTACCAAGTCTCATCGATGCGGTTGAAGACATAGAAAACGCGATCGCGTACTCCCCCATTTTGCCGCATTAATTCCAAAAGTTCTGTTTCTTCTTTTGTCATGTCACCCGCTGAAGCCGGTTTTAGCACACACACCACCGCCGAAGTATCAGGATGTTGAATTTTGGCATAAGTTAATTGTGCATCTTTCTCTACGGGTGCATCTATTCCAGGTGTGTCAATGATTACATTCCCATCTTCTAGCAGAGGATGATTACAGTAGTATTCTATCCGCTTCAATACTGCGCTATTACTACCACGACGGGCGTATCCAGCAGCTTCCTTGAGGTTGGAAAAGTTAAATTGCTCCATTGAATATGTAGCATTATTAACTGTGTAAATGCGATCGCGGTTTGCTATATATCCCTCTAACAATAACATTAACGCTTTGGCCTGTTTTGCACGTTCTGATTTACTCTCACCACCTTCCTGCTGAATAATGGCTTCAGAACCTTCAAGTAGTAAGTTAATTACATCAATTTGGTTGATATTAGGTACTGTCTTAAATCCTAGCTGCTGACACAAAGAAACTGCTTGTTCCCGAATCTCTGCTTCACTTAAAAATGTCAAAACAACACGTTCTTTCTCTATTTCTGCATACTCGATTTTGCATTCTGTACCTGTAGCATGTCCCTCTGCACTGTAAAGTAGTTCTCTCTCCAATAATGCATTGATTAGCATTGATTTACCGGCACTAAACGCACCTGCAAACACAATCTCAAACTTGGGAGAAATCGCTTTACTTAGGGAAGTTTGTACAGGTGTAATATCTTGAGAATATAGCGTTGATTCTTGTTGTAAAAGTTGTAATATGCACTCAACCTGGTCTTTCAAATTTTTGCACTGAAGCGGTAAATCTGACATATTCAGCACCCTGACAATATTTATGTATATATTAGTTACATTTATTGTCTGGATGGTACAGTATATTTTCTGAGATATTTGATGCGGTTTGGATGCAAGATATAACTGCATCGTAGGGGCAATTCATGAATTGCCCCTATGACATATCTCAACACTGTTCGGTTAAGGCAAGAGACGCGATAAATCGCCGTCTCTACAAAGGATTGATTATTGTAAAGACGGCGATAAATCGTGTAATTAATTTTGTTTAACTACTTACTTGGTCTTTCCTGTCAATGGTCTCTACAAGGGTTATCAAATCACTCAAAATCATTTTCATGCTTAGAATTCAGTAACGCCCAAAAAAGCATTTACTCAATCTTCAAGTTGAAAGGCAAGCGGGCGTAAACTCCCTTTGGATCGTTCAGCTTTTGCAGA
Source organism: Nostoc sp. KVJ3 (assembly GCF_026127265.1). Taxonomy (GTDB): domain Bacteria; phylum Cyanobacteriota; class Cyanobacteriia; order Cyanobacteriales; family Nostocaceae; genus Nostoc. Next base: position 3,223,810 of record NZ_WWFG01000001.1, on the reverse strand, counting down.
ATCTCTACTTCCTGTTGCAATTTCTGGAATTCAGTGGTTATGGGATTGGATGGCTTGAGTTGTGTCCCTTCAATTCCTAAAGCAGTCCGTGCTTCTTCAGTTGCACGCCCAAAAAAGCGTTCTCCAAAACTGCCAGTGCGAGGATATTCTTGCACTTCCCAGTCTTCTCCTAGTTTTGCCTCTTTAGCAGCATAAGCGATCGCAATATTCAAACCGCCAATTTCATCAACCAAACCAATTGCCTTGGCTGCTTCACCAGACCAAACTCGCCCTTGGGCAATTTCTGCCACTTTTTGTTCTGGGAGTTTACGACCTTGAGAAACTTTATTCAGAAACATATCATAAATATGGTTAACAGTGCGCTGATAAAGTGCTAATTCTTCGGGCGATTTCGGACGCGAAACTGTTTGACTATCTGCATAGCGTGCAGTTTTCACGGAATCCCAGCTAATACCGTTGTCATTCGCCAGCTTTTGCCCATTAAATAGCAACCCAAATACACCTATTGAGCCTGTAATGGTATTTGGTTCAGCAAAAATGCGATTAGAGTCGCTAGCAATCCAGTAACCACCAGAGGCGGCGACATCGCCCATTGATACTACAACCGGTTTTACTTCACGAGTTAATTTCACTTCTCGCTGCATAACTTCGGCTGCGGTAGCACTTCCACCAGGACTATTAATTCGTAATACAATAGCCTTGACATCCTTATCTTGTCGGAGTTTGTTGAAGATTTTAGCAAAGCGATCGCCTCCTACTTGTCCATCATCACCTTTACCATCGACAATCTCGCCCTCAGCATAAACAACGGCAATTTGATTTTTTGAGTTACGTTCGACACCCAAAGATTTGCCAGAAACTTGAGCGTAGCTATTCAGGCTAATTTGTCGAAATGTTTTGTCGTTTTTATCGCTATCTGTCAGTTTTTTGAGGTCTGTTACCACTTGATCGGGGTATTCTACTCGATCAACTAAACCGTTGGTTTTGGCTTGGTTGGCTTCTAGTATTGCTTGGCTATCTGCGATCGCTTGCAACTGGTTAGGTTCAATTTTGCGACTTGCACCCACAGCAGTGCGCCACTCTCCCCAAACATCATCCAACAATTTCTGAGTTTGCTCGCGGTTTTCTGGACTCAATTTTGTCAGGATAAACGGTTCTACTGCCCCTTTGAATTTACCCACTCGCACGACTTGAACACCAACGCCGTACTTCTGCAATGCCCCAGCTAAGAACATCGGTTGTGAACTCAAACCGTTGATTTCCATCAGTCCTAGAGGATTAAGTACAATGGAATCTGCGACTGAACTCAGATAATATTCCTTTTTACTCCAATCACTGCCGTATGCAACAATCTTTTTTCCAGAAGCGCGAAACTCTTCCAGCGCTTTCCGAATTTCTTTTAGGGAGGCATAGCCGACGTTACTAACTTGGCTGGTGCTAGTTGCATCCATATAGATCCCAACAATTCGCGGATCGCGCCGTGCTTTTTCCAAAGTTTCCACAACTTTGTGGAGTGATATCCTTTCGTCATCTACACCTGATAGTGTATTTTGAAGCACTTCGCTTGAACTGGGTTCGCTATCAGTAATTTTCATCGACAAGTCAAAAACCAGCACTGACTTATCTTTTACGCTCGGCCCAGTATCTTTAGAAGAGGTAGCAGTCAATATCAGCAAGAACAGTCCAGTGGTTCCTAAACCACCGAAAATAATTAGTCCTAGTAAAGTGCCAACTAAACTAGCAAAAGTTTGTTTGATAAAATTACGCATTAGTTATTTAGTTATTGGGCATGGGGCATGGGGCATTGGGCATTGACAAAGGACTAATGACTAATGACCTACTTAATTTATTCTATGCGCTGTAAAGTACCAGAGTGCTTTAACTGATACAAGGTGGTGTTGCTTGTGCAAAATAAGACTGTGGTGATTTCGGCAATTATTTATCTGGTTGAGCTAGTTCGGTAACTGCTGTCTCTGATGTTACCGCGCTTTCAGAAAAGGTTATGACTAAATCAGCCATATCTGCTCTGAATGCGATCGCTGCTGCCACATCTAGCAATTAAGCGTATATCTGGAGCGATCGGTAAAAATGTTGATATCATTTGATAATTTTATTTATTGTTGGAATAAAGATAATTAAGAGGAAGATAAATATTATAAAATAAGTTTCATTAAAAAATAACTGCCGCGATCGAGGCGATCTTTTTTACAAAATTACAATACGTATATTTTGTTTACAAACATCTCTCCAAAAGAGGGTTTTAAGTCAAAACAACAAGCAAGCATATCCTAATTTTGTTGAATCAATTTAGTGTGCGTTACGCTATTGATAACATACACATTCCTAATATTTAGTGAGTTAATTAATATGATTTTACAAACAGAAAAGCACTATTACACCCCAGAAGAATATTTGGAATTAGAAGAGAAGGCTGAATATAAAAATGAATACAAAGACGGAGAAATTATACGGATGACAGGAGGAACAACTAACCACAATAAAATTTCACTTAATTTTTGTAGAAAATTTCCCCTGACAGTGCAAGGTCAAGCTTATGATATATATATGGCTGATGTGAAAGTATCAATACCGCGTTATCACCTTTATACTTATCCTGATGTTATAGTCGTCAAAGGTAAGCCTATTTACGAGGGAATAGGTACAACAACTATTACTAACCCTTTGTTACTTGTTGAAGTTTTATCAAACTCAACTAAAAATTATGACAAAACAGATAAGTTTAAATATTATCGCTCAATTCCTGATTTTCAGGAATATATTATGATTGACCAGTATAGTTTTACTGTAGAACAATTTGCCAAGCAAGCAGAAGGTCAATGGATTTTTAAGGAGTATGAAGGTGAAGAAGCTGTTTTAATCTTGGATTCTATTGAGTTCCAAATTTCCTTGCGTGATATTTATGAGCGGGTTAATTTTGAGTTGATTGAAGAATAAAGCAGTAGAAAAATATATTTATAGTTCAATATGGTTTAGTTAAAGCTAAAACTTTTGTTGTCAAAGTCAATTTTTTAACGAACCGCCAACGCGCAGCGTCTCGCAGAGAAGACACAGAAAACCTCTCTAAGAGATTTGAATCGAGGTATGAACTTGAATGTAGAGACGTAAAATTTTACGTCTCTATAGCGATTGTTTTATACCTACAACTACCGTCCCAACTTATTAGGAATGCCTTCACAACCACCGGGAATAGTGGCTCTAGTTGTTTCACCTCCCCAAGTGCAACAGTAGCAACGTGCAGACTCAGACATCCGTTGCACATTGCTGAAATCAGCATTTTCCACCACAGCACCAGTTTGTTCGCCGGTTTCATAATCTGGTGGTTTAGTGCGACTGCGGGGTGATGCTTTATCTACTACACCATAGAATAGGCGAATGCCGTTGATGTCCGCACCATCAAGATTAGCACTATATAAAATTGTGCGGGAGAGGTTAGCTTTTACTAAGTCACAACCGGTCAGATTAGCGCGGACAAGATTAGCTTCGCTGAGGTCAGTCCAACGTAAATCAGTACCGGAAAGGTCTGCGGCGGCTAGCATTACGCCTAAATCGATGACACGCAAACCTTCTAAGCGGTCTTCTGCATATCCGCCAGTCCCATCGAGAATAGCTCGACCTAATAAGCGATCGCGTTTTAGGGGTGATAACAACTTAGAACGTGAGAGAAAGCGGAGAATTTTCGCTTTACCACTACCATCGACACTACTCAAAATTGCCGCAGTGCGTCCTTCAGCGATCGCTCTTTCTTGGGGCCAATCTTCTAATAATCCTTCTTCATCTAACACCAAGTCTGAAATGCCTTGGAAATAAGAATCAATTGTCTGTTGCTGGGTAATAATATTTTGCTGAACTGTGAGCAGGTTTTGCTGAATTGTCAAGTCTTTGGAAATGACATATTGTCGCCATGCTACATAAACGGCAATGATCGCGATGAGAATTTGCCCCAAAGCGCCAAACCAATCTGCTAGGGTTCCAGCAATGTCCCAGTTAATTTTACGTCCCAAAACAAGTAAGCGATCGCCTATACCTGTGAACCTGATCAAGCCGATGATGGCTACTAATAATCCCAAAAAGGCCACAAACAAGGTGCGTTCTTGGGGTGAAAACCACTCATCTAAAACTTCTTGGAACCAAGGCAATAATATCGCTAGGGATAACAACAAAGTTATCAGCGTTCCAGTAATGCCAACGATCCAGTTATTGAGGATAACTCCAATGAAGGTGAGGGCGATCGCTATTAGAGTAATTAGCAATGCTCTCGGCTTAACTGTGAATTGGCTGGTACTAGGTTGCTTGAAGTCAGAACGGGCTTGTTGTAAAGCAATTGTATGTTGCGGAGATTGCAAAGATCCAATAGCCGCTAGTACTTCTGAGGTTAGATTTTTCTCAGTGGAACTACCGTCAAAGTCATCCGGTTGCAAATCGTTTTCGGGAACTGGTTTTGGGGTTGGTAGATCAGAGGAATCGGATTCAATCGTCATGTTTTCTATTTTGCCCCAGCAGATTTAGTTCAACACCTGTTTTATCAAAAATTGCACTAAATCCAAAACGAAAGACCTACGTATACTAACTAAAACGGCGGTTAGAAACCGTGTCTATACGACGCTTTATCCACGGAGATAGGGTGACAAACAATACTGTTCGGTTAAGGCAAGAGACGCGATAAATCGCCGTCTTTACAATAATCAGTCCTTCGTCCTGACGGCGATTTATCGCGGATTTGGGATCTATATAACCTTGATTCCGCACCCAGAACTGTCACGTACCAAAGCAAGGGATATTTTTAGTCCAAAAATCAAACCAGATTCCTAAATCATTTGTAAAAATAGATTAACCACAGAGGCGTAGAGAGGAATCGGAAATTTCCCCGGCTGATTAGGATTACTATAGTAGCGGGTAATTTAAGTTTCCCCACCAACCACTACATCTTGAATTCGGAGACTAGGGCCACCACAACCGACTGATAACCCGTTTTGCCCTCCCTTACCACAACCACCAGATTCATCCCAGTAAAAATCATCACCAATTGCTTCAATATCGGCTAAAGTTTGAAATACATTTCCCGAAAGCGTTACATCCCGAACAGGTTCAGCAATTTGACCGTTTCTAATCATCCACGCTTCCCCAGCACTGAAGGTAAACATTTCCCCATTTGTCATCCCACCCAACCAATTACGGGCATAAACTCCTTCTTTGATATCGGTGAATAAGTCTTTGACTGGCGTTTTACCCCGCTCAATCCAGGTATTTGTCATCCGTACAATGGGGGTAAAATGATAATTGAGACAACGGGCGTTACCCGTAGGTGCTTCCTCTAATTTGCCAGCAGTTTCACGAGAATGTAAACGTCCAACTAAAACTCCATCTTCAATTAGTTGAGTAGTGGTGGCAGGTGTACCTTCATCGTCGTAAAAATAGCTACCGCGATGTCCCTCTGGAGCCGCACCATCAAAAATTTGCAGTTCTTCGGGGCCAAATCGCCGTCCGATAGTCATAACTTCTAACAAATCGGGGTTTTCGTAAGCCATATCAGCCTCAGAAAGATGTCCGAAGGCTTCATGGACAAACAAACCTGTGAGAATTGGGTCAATGACTACGGTATAAGTATTACCTTTAACAGATGGTAAAGATAAAGCTGCGATCGCTCTTTGAGCCGCACCTTTTACCTGTTCATCCAAATTAGTTAAATCTTCGTAGGCTTTACGAGAACCTGTAGTTTCTCGTCCAGTTTGTACGGTTTCGCCATTCCTGGCGGTGGCCGCAAAACGCATTTCCATATCCACCCAAGATTGATCGATCAAAGTCCCTTCCGAGGTAGCGATGATCGCTCTTTGGGCGCTGTCACCATAACGCACCGAGGTAGTGGTAATCCGGCGATCGCTGCTTTTGAGTAATTCAGTGTAGCGATCGCACAATTGTTTTTTCTCGGAGAGGGGAATTTTTCGGGGGTCAGTACCTTTTAGAGGGAGAATGCATACTGCTTGCACCGGGTCAATGGGTGCAAGTAAAGTTTCTTCATCACCAACTAGCCGCGCCGCAGCGATCGCTTCTTCTATCCGATCCCGAATTGTCGCCAACTGGTTAAAGCAACTTAACCCCCATCCACCTTTATAACAAGCGCGAATATGTCCACCAATAGAGATGCCTTCACTGAGGGTTTCTACCTTGTCGCCACGCAACAAGATATCAGTCCCTTCTGCTTCTTCAAGGCGAATCATCAGATAATCTACACGCCCTGAGTAGCGGGCGATCAGGTCAGAAAGTAAATTTTGTGCGTCAGCAAGTGTAGTCGGCATTTCCAGGTAATTACAATGACGAACTCCATTTATTTTGCAATTATTTGGGGAATTTTTGCTACTCAATGTTAAAGTCGCCCATGAGGGGCAGGGGGATAAGGGGAAATTATTTAACAAGTTCCTTACCCAATGCCCAATTTCCAATGCCCAATGCCCCATGCCCAATTCCCAATCTTAGTACTTCCTTTTTTACAATGGGTAAGAACTCAAGGATGTGCTAAGGTAGTTAGGTGAGAATAAAATTCGGTTACAGCGTTTGTTTTTAGTATTGACAGGCTTTTCCCTTTTGGTCTTAACAAGCTTGTCTCCGAAATCTAAATCTCTACACACCTATGATTTTGGAGATAACGCATGTCAATTTATGTAGGTAATCTATCCTACGAGGTCACACAAGAAGACCTTACATCTGTTTTTGCTGAACATGGTTCTGTAAAGCGCGTTCAGTTACCTACTGACCGTGAAACAGGCCGTCCACGTGGCTTTGCTTTCGTAGAGATGGGTACAGAAGCTGAAGAAACAGCAGCCATTGAAGCTCTTGATGGTGCTGAATGGATGGGACGCGACCTCAAAGTGAACAAAGCTAAACCCAAGGAAGATAGAAGTGGTTCCTTTGGTGGTGGTGGTGGCGATCGTCGCGGTGGCGGCGGCGGTGGATATAACCGTGGACGCTACTAAGCTTTAAGATTAAAAATTAAGTTTTAACGTCTTTAGGGCAGAATCATTATCTGCCCTTTTTGCGCTCCGAGCTACTGGATGCTTTGAAATTGTCCAGTACCAATTAAGTAGGAGATGAAAATGACCCAAGTATTTGTGGGCGAAAATGAAGGAATTGAGTCAGCCTTGCGTCGATTTAAGAGAGAAGTTTCCAAAGCAGGTATTTTCCCAGACATGAGAAAGAATCGCCACTTTGAAACGCCTTTGGAAAAACACAAACGCAAAGAAGTTGCAAGGCACAAACAACGCAAGAGAAATTTTCATCGTAATTAGAGAATAAGCGGTATCTACGCTCACGCCCTCTCTAACAAAAAACAATATGCCTTGAAGTCGCGATCGCTACTCTGACATTTTAGCTAAATGCGATAAATTAATGGCTGTGTTGAAACTCCTATCTATCGAACGAAATGGGGTTAGATTTTAAACATTTAGCAAAATATGTAAACTACTCACACCTCAGCCGTTAGGTAGATGTGAGTAGTTTACTGTGATTTACGAGGTTTGGGAGAATTTTTCCTCTTGGGTAGAAAGAGAGCGAATTAACTCTCGAATCACATCGGTCGCTGGTCTCCCCGTACTTGAACAATATTGTTCGAGTTTCTGTGCCTCGCTTGATGTGAGATTGATTGTAAGTCGTTTAGCAGCCCATTTTTTATTCATGTAGTAGACAGACAAGCTTTATTTTGAAACTACTTCTCTAATATCAATCATTTAAACTGCTACTACAATGGTATAAGTAACGACATTTGATTTAAGTAATGATGAAGCAACTTATGATATTTTCCTAAGAATTAGTGAAAATGTAGGGTATATTCTCAAGTATGAAGTTTAGCTACTTCTAGATTGGTAGTTATAAGTAGAATGTAAAAAAATATTCAATCCAATAAACATAAAATAAGTATTATTACTAAATGTTGTCATATTTTAAAGAATTAAGATGATTTGGTGAGGCAGAGGCAAATCATCAAGTCTATTTGCAAAAGAAGGTGAAAATCAGCGTTCTTTCTTTTTGCTTTTGCCTTGTTGTACTAGGCTATATAGTTGCTAATTAAATGAACAAATATCTAATCTAATTAGCTTATATGAGATATCAAGTAGGGGGTAGTCTCCGCAGTGACGATCCGACATACGTTATCCGTCAAGCTGACGAAACACTTTATACAAGCCTGAAGGCTGGTGACTTTTGTTACGTCTTCAATTCTCGACAGATGGGCAAATCATCGCTACTACAGCGCACAAGCCATCGTCTTAGACAAGAAGGCTATAGCTGTGTTTACTTAGATGTCACCACATTGGGTAGCGAGGATACTACACCAGAACAATGGTACAAAGGTATTATTATTAGCCTGTTCTATAGCTTAAATCTGGTAGAAAAAGTCAAATTTAAGCAATGGTGGGAGATGCAAACAGGTCTTTCCTCAGTGCAAAAACTACACCAGTTCGTAGAAGAAGTGTTACTGCCAAATACCAAAGCCGAACGTATTTTCATCTTCATTGATGAGATTGATAGTTTGTTAAGTCTGAGTTTTCCTGTTAGTGATTTTTTTGCCTGGATTCGTCATTGCTACAACCAGCAAGCACACGACCCAAATTTTAGACGCTTGGGATTTACACTATTTGGCGTAGCCAGTCCATCCGATCTAATTTCAGACAAACGGCGCACACCTTTTAACATTGGTACAGCAATAGATTTACATGGCTTTCAACTCCATGAAGCCACACCATTGCTCAAGGGATTAGAAGAAGTTATAACTCAACCGGAAGCAGTACTTGAAGAGATTCTTTACTGGAGTGGAGGACAACCATTTCTCACCCAAAAACTCTGTCAGTTAATTGTCCACACAACTTTAGAAACATCTAGTAGAAAAATTGCTTTACCACCGGAAACTCAGGCATTTTGGGTAGAAAAATTTGTGCGATCGCAGATTATTCAAAACTGGGAAGCCAAGGACGATCCCGAACACCTCCGCACAATTCGCGATCGCCTACTTTTTAACGAACAGCGAGCCGGAAGATTATTAGGGCTTTACCAACGAGTATTGCAAGCCGAAAATAGAGAACAGGCAACAGAAGACATTCCTGTTCCAAGCGATGATAGTCAAGAACAGATAGAACTGTTGTTATCTGGTTTAGTCGAGAAACACAACGGCTATCTCAAAATAAAAAATCCTATTTATCACAATGTTTTCAACTCTGAATGGGCGATCAAGCAGTTAGACAATCTGCGCCCTTACTCGCAAACATTCAATTTTTGGGTAGCCTCTTCCTTTAAAGATGAATCGCGTCTTTTGCGAGGACAGGCTCTAAAAGATATTCAAAATTGGGCGCAGGGCAAAAGTCTGAGCGATTTGGATTATCAATTTTTAACTGCAAGTCTTGAATGCGAACAACGCGAAGTGCAAACCTCATTGGAGGCAGCACGAGCCAAAGAAATAGAAGCACGACTAGCCCAAGAGAAAAAAACTGCTAAACTCCAAAGATTTTTGCTCATAGCAGTGTGTATTGGATTGATCGTTTCTAGCTCTTTGGGGATAGGAAGTTTTATTCTTTACCGCAAAGCTCTCAAAAGTACAAATCAAGCTAGAAGCAGCGAAATTAGAGCGCTTGTATCTTCTTCTGAGGGATTATTTGCCTCAAATCGTAAATTGGACGCACTCATAGAAGCAATTAAAGCCAAGCATCGACTGCAAACACTAGATAAACCAAACACAAATCTTCAGCATCAGGTAGACAATGTATTACGTCAAGCAATTTATGGAGCAGACGAGTACAATCGTTTTTCGGGTCATAAAGCAGCTGTCTTAGCAGTAGATATCAGTCCTGACAGTTCTCTGATTGCCTCAGCAAGTATAGATAAAACAATCAAGCTTTGGCGACGTGATGGTAGAGAAGTTGCAACTTTCAAAGGTCATCAGGCAGCAGTTAAGGCAGTTGATTTTAGCTCTGATGGTCAGGTACTCGCCTCGGCAAGCGAAGATGGCACTATTAAACTGTGGAAGCGAGATGGCACTTTACTCAACACTTTCAAAGGTCATACAGCTTCGATTTGGGGAGTCGCCTTTAGTCCCGATGGTCAGTTCCTTGCCTCTGCCAGTTTCGACAGAACCGTGAAACTGTGGAAGCGAGATGGTACTTTGCTCAAAACGTTTCAAGATTACAAAGTGGGGTTTTGGGGAATAACTTTTAGTCCTGACAGTCAAATAGTTGCTGCTGCAAGTCTCGACAAGACAGTAAAACTCTGGAAACGAGACAGTTCGGGCTGGCAAAACGCCAAGCCTCTACAATCTCTTCAAGGTCATACTGGTTGGGTTATAGGAGTAGCTTTCAGCCCTGATGGGCAGACTATTGCTTCAGCGAGTGAAGATGCAACTGTCAAACTTTGGCAGCGAGATCGTACAGGCGAAAGCTACCACCTTGATAAAACTCTTAAAGGTAACAGTGCCGGGATTTGGGGAGTCGCCTTTAGTCCCGATGGTCAGACTATTGCTTCTGCCAGTCTCGATAAAACGATTAAACTTTGGAATATTGATGGTACAGAACTGAGGACGCTGAAAGGACACAGTGCGTCTGTTTGGGGAGTGACTTTTAGCCCAGATGGAAGCTTTATTGCTTCGGCGGGTGCAGAAAACGTTGTTAGACTCTGGCAAAGTGAGAATCCATTTCAAAAATCGATCGTTGCCCACAAAGCCGGGATTTGGTCAATAGCGATCGCCTTTGACAGTTCTGCGATCGCCACAGCTAGCCACGAAAACACTGCTAAAATTTGGAGTCGCCAAGGTAAATTGCTGAAAACTTTTACTGAATCTGGGGGCGCAATCTTCGACGTTTCATTTAGTGAAAATGGCAATTTAATCGCGCTTGGTACTTACGACGATCGAATAAAGCTCAAGCAGCAAGACGGCACTTTAGTAGCTACCTACAAAGATCCTCTCGGTAAACTCTTAGCAGCAATATTGAGTCCCGATGGACAAACGATCGCAATGGCAAATGTTGACAAAATCGCTCAAATATGGAAGCGCGATCGCCCAGCACCACAAATTCTCAAAGGACATCAGGCGGAAGTATGGCACGTCGCATTTAGTCCAGATGGTCGGTTTGTTGGTTCAGTTAGTGGCGATAGTACTGCGAAATTGTGGACGCTGGATGGTAAGTTATTCAAAACCCTTGTAGGACATTCAGCGACAGTATGGAGAATAGCCTTTAGCTCTGACAGGAAAGTGGTAGCTACTGGAAGTGGCGACAATACTGTGAAGTTATGGACAGTTGAAGGCAAATTGCTGAAAACTCTTAAAGGTCATACAGCTGCAATTTGGGGAGTTGCTTTTAGTCCCGATGGGAAAATAGTTGCTTCTGGCAGCGTCGATGCTACCGTCAAACTTTGGAAACTGGATGGTACAGAAATAACAACTCTTAAAGGACATACCGCAGCAATTAGGGACATTGCCATCAGCCGGGATGGAACAATACTTGTCTCAGGGGGTGATGACAACACACTGATTCTGTGGAATTTACCGCGAATTCTCAGCTTAGACGCACCAACTTATGCTTGCGCCCTAGTGCGAGATTATTTGAAAACTAACACAGCATTGGAAGATAGCGATGGCTCCGCCAACGCCAAGGGCGATCGCACTCTTTGCAATTAGTTGAAACTCTTGAAGCCCCACGTCTCACTTTTAGGAGCGTGGGATGAATTGCTGTCTAAGTAGAAAATTCCAACCGATGGGCAGCACCATCATCTAGAAAACTCTGTTCCCCAACGCCGACTAGTTCCACAATAATTTCACGAGTTATAGGTGAGAATTCACCTTCTCTAGCTGCAATCTCAACAATAGTTCTTTGCTGCTGGGAATAAACATGGTAAGTTGTCGTGCAAAAGGCTCCTGTTTGGTACTCAAAAGTATGACCATCATCTTCATAAAGGGTAAACTCACCAACGCCCTTCCAGATTCGCAGCCTCATTTGGTCTATGGGATGTTCATCTACATATTGCATTACTGGTGCGATCGCAATAATGGAGCCAGCACGAACATATAACGGCATTTTCTCCAGTGGTGCATAAGCAAGAATGTGAGTCGGCCCTGTAAATTCCTCCCCGCTCCACCAATCGTACCAATAACCTTCCGGCAAGTACACGGCACGATGTTCAACGCCGGGACGCAAAATTGGTGCAGCTAGCAAGGAGGGGCCAAGCATGACTTGATCGGCAAGAGCAAAGGTTTTTGGGTCATTGGGGAAATCATACAGAAGTGGGCGAAGAATTGGTGCGCCAGTAGTTGCAGCTGACCAAAAAAGAGTGTAAATGTAAGGTAGTAGTTGATAACGGAGTTCAATATACTCGCGGCAGATTTTTTCGATGCGATCGCCAAATACCCAAGGTTCGTGCTGTGCAGTAGTTAATGCTGAATGCCCACGCATCAGGGGATAAAGCATTCCTACTTGCATCCAACGAGCAAATAGTTCCGCCGTCGCATTCCCCGCAAACCCGCCAATATCACTACCCACAAAGGGAATGCCCGATAGACCCAGGTTACAGAGCATTGGTAGGGACATTTCTAAGTGTTCCCACAGAGATTGATTGTCTCCTGTCCAGACTGCTGACCAGCGTTGAACGCCAGCATATCCAGAGCGTGTCAATATAAAAGAGCGTTCAGTAGGACGAGATATTTTAGCTCCTTGATAAGATGCCTGTGCCATCATTAACCCATAAAGATTGTGGGTTTCCTTATGGGTGGTTCTTTCGTCAGTTGGCCCCTGCGGTGCATCAAGGGGAAAGGAAATTTTGTTACCAGGGTCGCCAAATGGACGGTCATCAAGTGCGGGTTCATTCATATCGTTCCAGATGCCGGCAATACCAATATCAGTTAGACTATTTTGGCAATTTCCCCACCAATCTCTAACTTCAGTCCGTAGGTAATCAGGAAAAACAGCTTTGTCTGGCCAAACATAGCCGTGAAATAATTGACCGTCAGTTTTTCGGATAAAATAGTTGTTTTTTAATCCCTCGTCAAAGACTTGGTAATCTGCTTCTGGCTCGTATTTGACTCCCGGATCGACAATCGTTACTACTTTAAAGCCATCTTGCTTGAGATTTTGGATTAATTTTTGAGGTTTGGCAAATCGCTTGGGACTCCAGGTAAAAACCCGATAGCCATTCATATAGTCAATATCTAAATGGATAACATCACAGGGAATGCGCCGTTGACGAAATTCATCAGCTAGTTTGCGGACTATATCTTGTGACTCGTAACTCCAGCGACATTGGTGATATCCTAATGACCATCGAGGTGGTAAAGGCATCCGTCCCGTTAGCTGGGTGTAAGTCTGGATAATTTTTGCAGGTTCCGGCCCATAAATAATGTAGTAATCTAGTTCACTCCCTTGAGTTTCCATTTGCCAAACTCCAGGCTGCTGTGCGCCTAGATCAAATCGGCTCCAATAAGTAGTATTAAAAAAAAGCCCGTATCCTAATCCCGGACGCAAGGCGATGAAAAAAGGAATCGCCTGATACATGCTGTCTGTCATGATGCCATAATCGATCGCATCTGATGCCCAGTTGGTTTTGACTTTTGAACGCTGATCTAGTAAACCAGTAGGTTCACCAAAACCATAAAAATGTTCGTCAGATTCAATCCGTTTCCACCCTGCAACCTCCCCTGTCCGCCACGCCATCCCTAAATCTGTATCCTGAGCAAAGGGCTGTCCTACTGAGTCAAAGCACTCGATACGACACGGATTGCGGGACACGACAATACACAATTGCTCAGTTTCAATTTCTATAGTCTCTGCTTTTTCTCGCACTTCAAAAGGCACAGTCGGCCATTCTTCATCCGCTTGTGTCACAGCCCACGATCGCCTAGAGAGAAATTCACCACTTGGAGACATCCGTACCCGAATTAAGTTTGGTGCTAAGACACTAACTCTTAGACAGGGGCCACTGCACTGCAATATAATATGACGCTCATTCTGTTGTATTGCTTGGACTGCTCCCAGGATTGACCAAGGCGCTTCGGTGGTGTGCAGCTGTCCAAAGTATTGTGGCATATTCAATCCCTGATTCCAAGATAACTATTTTCCCCAATTGAGATTCACATAAACTACTGCTAAAAAGCGTGTATCTTTAGGCAGAGCGTATATCTAACTTTACTTTGGATCGGTAATTCCTCTTTTCTCTGTGTTCTCTGCGCCTAATAAGGTTCAGTTCAATAAATCATTTTTAAACCGCAGAGGCACAGAGAGCGCAGAGATTTTAAGATTTTAAGAGTCACCTTGAAAAGGCTAGTTTCCTTAACTTAGGGACTTCCACTTGACCTAAACTTCATCAGATGCTCTGTTAATTGATAGCAATTGTTCGTAATCTTTTGGTGTATCAACATCAATATCACCTAATGGAAAGGGAATGGAAAACACTTCATTAAGGTTATTATTAATAAACCTTTTTGCTCCTGAAGCCTCTTTCAAAGCCGCAAGCTCTGAAAAAAATCTCTGACTAAATAGAGCAGGTACACCTAATATCCCTGCATATTCGCAAGCAATGATTGGTTTTTGGCTCGAATAATATGCATCAACAAGTTGATTAATAATTTGAGGAGAAACAAATGGCTGATCGCAAAGCGCGATCACTACTGCATCTATTTTTTGCGGAAGATTATTTAATAATTCAATACCACTTTTGATGGAAGCACTCATTCCACAAGCCCAATCCAGATTATGGACTACTTGAATGGGAAGTTGCTTAATTTCGGGATAAATCTGTTCTGCATTTGCTCCAAGTACTACTATCACAGGTTTACAAACTGAAGCGATCGCAATTTCTGCAATGTGATGCACAAAACTCTGTCCTTGATAAAACAACAGTTGTTTTGGTCTACCCATGCGAGTAGATGCACCCGCCGCGAGAATAATAATCGCAATGCTTGATGTTTCATTTTGTATTTGCTCGGTGGTCGATGTCATAACAGATATAAATACTATGTTGCTAACAACAAATTGAAGTTGCTTTGATAATTTTGATGAATTGGTTGATTCCGATTTTTTAAGAAATTACTATTGCGGTTTCTCAGCACTGCCTGAATTTCGGCAATAATGGCGATCGCTATTTCTTCGGGTGTATCAGCGCCGATATCAATACCAACAGGACTATACAATCTACTCAATTGTTGCTTACTAAAAACTATTCCTTCTGTAGATAAATCTTGAAGTAATCTTTCTGTGCGATGCTTTGGCCCTAAAACGCCAATGTAGCGTGCCGGAGATGGTAACACCATCTTGAAAATTTCTAGATCGTCAAGATAATTATGCGTCATCACCACAGCCATTGTTTGCGCATCTATAAAAACCTGTTTATGTACAATTTCTCGACGGCTAAGAATCACATCACAAGGGAGAGGAAATCGCGCTCTAGTTGCCTCATTAGCTCGACAATCAACTACAGTCACGTCCCAACCTAATGCTTGAGCAAACTGGGCTACGGGTATAGCGTCATAACCTGCACCAAATATTACTATATGTGTGGGTGGTTGGATGACTTCGATGAAAACTTCTGCACTACCTAAAGGTAACTGATAGTTGTTTACCCTTGACTTTTGATTAGCGAGGGCTGCTTGAGTATCTGCATTCAGAGAGTTAATTAAATCTGTTTCTTTAATATTAGTGACAATTTTACCGTTTGGATAGAGCAGTAAGCGCGAGCCAAGTTTTACATCTACCGCACCTTCAAAAGCAAAGACTGTAGCAATAACACCCAAATGTTTTTTATGAAAGCACTCTTGTGTAAAAGCGATCGCATTTGGTGTACTTTCTGTCTCAAGCCGTTCGATGAGAACTTGCATTATCCCATTGCACCCTAGACCAAAACCCCAAAGAATATCTTCAGAGGCGGTTTGATTGTAAGTAACAACAATTGGTTTGCCGTCTGACATTCGTTGTTGAGTATATTCAAATACGTCATTCTCTAAGCAACCAGCGCTGATTGTGCCAATTATCTGACCTGTATTTGTCATCAGCATTTTAGCACCCGGTCGGCGATAGGTTGAACCTTGAGTTTTAACTACAGTGGCAAGAAAAGTAATTTCACCACTTTTTTGACTTGACTCAAAGCCTTTTAAGATTGCTTGTAGTTCGTTCATTTGATTGTTTATGTTTTTTTAACGCAAAGGGGCGCAGAGGTAAACGCAGAGTCACGCCGACAATTCCCTCTCTTAATACTCTGCGTGACTTTGCGCTTACTTTTACGTTTAAATAAATTACATTATCCATCCCTGGACATTAGTTAAAGAGCAGAAAGAAAACAGTCTTTAAGAGGTTGTTTGTAAAGTAGTTTGTTGTAATTTTAATCACATTATTACCCCCCTTAATCCCCCCTTGTAAAGGCTACGGTGTACACACAAGTCTTTGAGAGTGGCCTCATAGGCTTTTGATCCCCCCAACCCCCCGATAAATTGGGGGGCAAAAGTCTTTTAAAGTCCCCCTTTTTAAGGGGGATTTAGGGGGATCTCCAACGATTTTGGGTTTCTACAGAGATGTGTGTACACCGTAGCTTGTAAAGGGGGGAAACCGGAAAATCTAGTTCCCTCCCCAATATATCGGGGAGGGTTAGGGTGGGGTAAAAAAATATTTGATACCGACAAAAAGACTTTTCAAACATCCTCTAAGGCAATACGGTTCAGATAAGACTAAAATGATCGTCTAGCGGATAGTGTAGAGACGCAAAATTGTACTTCTCTACGAGATGCTATCGCGAACGTCCCGCTATATGCTTTTGCGTATCTACAGCTTTATGCCTTATGCATTCACAATACAAGCTGATGCATTCACAATACAAGCCGATGCATTCATAATGCAAGCCAATGCATTCACAATGCAAGCCGATGCATTCACAATGTAAGCCGATGCATTCACAATGCAAGCCAGTGCATTCACAATGCAAGCCAATGCATTCACGTAAAGACGCAAAATTGTACTTCTCTACGAGACGCATTAGCGTCTCTATATTTTTTACCAGATGCCGATTTAAAAATTTTATCTTACTGATATTTTTTTAGTTGCAATGGGTACATTAAACATAGCCTATACCACTTATGAGTCTATGACTATCCAAGATACAACACGCCGTTTGCGCCCTCAAACCATTAGTCAAGATATTAGCTCATTCCACGGTTTGCAAACCGTCAGCACCTACAATACAACTCGTGTTGATGCTTCATCTGCAAAATTACAAGAAGTTTATCAGGCGATGTTGATTTCTCAACAAACCGAAACCGAAAAACTAGCCTTATACCGGGCTGCTGCTGATGCTGCCCGATTAGCAGAATGGGAATTTCATAATACTGTATTAGCAATGAAAGAAGTCGTGCGCGGGCAATATGGCTCAGATAGCGATCAAGCTCAAGCGGTGGGACTGAAGAAAAAATCAGACCGCAAGCGTCCTGCTCGTAAAAAGGTAGTTGCGATGGCGTAACCTTGGGCTGGAAGCGATCGCAAGTTAATCAACTTAATTAAATTTTAAAACGAGCGATCGCTAATCGGATGATTGAGGGTTCATCATATCTTACAATTGTTGATTGCGCGGACGCTCTAACTCCAAATCTTCCCAAGAAACTGGATCTTCTACAGGTTCCAGGTGAGTTGTAACGTGAGTTGAAGGCAGCACCCGAAGAATAGCAAGCTCAATTGCTTCACACAAATCATGCCCTTGTTGCACTGTCCAAGATCCAGGTACAAGAACATGAAACGAAACAAAGCGACGGGTTCCAGCAGTGCGGGTTCGCAAGGCGTGGAACTGGATGTCCTGACGTTTGTACTCGTTAAGGATGCTCTTGATTGCGTCAATTTCTTTTTTAGGCAAAGCTGCATCCAATAACGCACTACCGGTTTCTCGCAGCAAACGAAATCCTGTCCAAGTAATATTTGCTGCTACTATTAGCGCGACAATTGGATCGAGTACGAGAGCGCCTGTTACCTGGACGAGGAAGATTCCAACTACCACACCACCTGAAGTCACCACATCGGTAAATAGGTGGTGAGCATCAGCCCTCAGTGTAATGGAACGCAACCGTCGCCCTGCCCGTAGCAATATAAAGGCAACAACACCGTTAATTGCAGTTGCAAATAGGGAGAGTGCCAACCCAAATCCAAGCTGTGTTAACGGTTCTGGATGCAACAAGCGTCCCCAAGCTTCAACAGCAATGCTAATGGCTGCTACTATAATCAACGCACCTTCTGCACCACTGGAGAAGTATTCGGCTTTAGAATGCCCAAAGGTGTGTTCGGCATCGGCTGGTTTATCGGCATAGGTCAATGCCCAAAAAGCAACCAATGCTGCCACAAGATTTACAATTGACTCAATAGCATCTGAAAGCAAACCTACTGACCCGGTTAGCAGGTAAGCGCCAAATTTTAGGGCAATAGTGACGATTGCCGCTGCAATCGATAAGAAAACGTAAGATCGGGCTGTTCGACTACTCATCTCGGTTACGGACGTAACTTTAGTGATTCCGAGCTTACAGTACCAAATTTTACCTTAGTCGTCATCAGCCCTGAGAATTCTACTGATTAGCAAAAGAAACTACAGAATAAATATGGTTCACTTAAGGGTTATAAATAATTGGTCTTTCAAGACGCGATAAATCGCGTCTCTACATTAGGGTGTAGGGTTAGTCGAGAGATAGATTAAATAGTGTGAATTACAAAGTTGGGAATATTTAGGTAACAAAAAAAGCCTCTACGGTGTACTTGTAGAGGTTAGAAATGAGATGTTGCATTTCTCAAAAATTTTAAATGAAGTGCAAAAATAGTCGGTTATCCCCAAGATAGATGTTTGGTTATTCCTATAGATAGGTTATCTCTGTTTTAATGCACAGCCTCTCGGAGAGAGCATCTTGATTCTGACTTCTGAATTCTTTTTCAATCCCTGAGAGTACTCCAAGTAAAAAATGCCCAATTGTCATTGCGAGCGTTCGCAAAGCAATGACGGGTTTTGGATCATTTATTTTTGGAACACTCTTACAACTACTGAATTTTTAATGCGATAATCCCAATTAATACTGCAAGACCTAATGCTCTACGAAAATAGTTAACACCTTGAAATAATTCTAGCCAGGCCCAAGTAAACAAGGAGCCATTTGCTAGTACGTACAATACTGTATTGATTTTACCACTTGTAAAAATTAGAGCGAGTAAAGTAGTTACTATCCAGACAATAAGTGGTAAGTTTGGCTTTTCAGCTAAAACAATTTTGCCATCGCTATCACGGAAGGTTTTATCAACTAATGTATTTTGCATTCTTTTTCAGCAGACGAGTATTAATTTTTGAGATCATAATGGCATAATAAACAGCTTAGTTCATCTTCCAATGAGAATAGAAGTGAGTTATAGTTTTTTACTGAGAAGATTAGTGTATGGGATATTAGTCGTGTGTCAAGCTAGTAATGAAAAGTTTGTGGTAAGCACTTTAGTGTTTAGAAAATAAGGACTGAAGTCCTGACTACGAACTTTCTTACTCATCAATTTAAACTTTACAGACTACTAGTCCTATAACAAATAAGTTGCTGATCGAGGCTACAACTGGCGAGCGGTGATGTTTGACACGCCAGATTAAACAGATTATCTTTGCGGAGTTCTTCATGTCAAGCCATCAATCACCTTTTCAACATCCAAATGAAGAAGTACAAGCTTCTTCTGATGACTCCCTCACCATCGCTCGAAGACAAGAAGTTGTGCAACTTCTCAAGCAAATTAGCGATCGCACCCTCAAAAATGACATTGTTAGTCTGGGGATGGTACGAAATCTGCGGATAGTTGATGATTATATATATTTACGTTTATATATTGGTTCCCATCAACATCAATTAGAAACCGAGATTCAAACTGTATTATCATCCCTAACTTGGAGCAAAAAAACTTACATTCAACTCTGCACCATTCCAGGAGTAAGAACGACTCTAGCAGTTTCCAGTGGTAAAGGGGGTGTTGGGAAGTCTACTGCTGCGGTTAACTTAGCAGCCGCTTTACAATTAGCTGGGTCAAAAGTCGGTCTGTTGGATGCTGATGTTTACGGCCCCAATGTTCCCCAAATGCTGGGACTGGGTAAATCTGAAGTGAAAGTTATTGATACTCCCAAAGGTCAAAGGTTTCTACCATTAGAAGCTTACGGAATTAAAGTTATGTCTGTGGGATTATTGGCAGAAGCAAACCATCCTTTAGCTTGGCGCGGCCCAGTTTTACATAAAATCATCACCCAATTCATCCATGAAGTGGAGTGGGGAGAACTGGATTATTTATTAATTGACCTTCCTCCTGGGACTGGTGATGCCCAAATTACTATTGTGCAAGAAAGCCCAATTTGTGGGGTAATCTTGGTAACAACTCCCCAAAATGTGGCAGTTTCGGATGTCCGCCGCAGTATTTATATGTTTCGCCAAGTTGGGATTCCTGTAATCGGTATTATCGAAAATATGAGCTATTTCATGGGGAGCAATGGCGAAAAAATTCCAATTTTCGGTAGTGGTGGCGGTCAAAAGTTGGTTGAAGAACTCAAAGCACCCCTTTTAGGGCAGATTCCCATTGATCCCCTTATCTGTAATGGCGGTGATGTCGGAGAACCCCTAACACTCGTTAACCCTAACTCTACAGGTAGTCAGGTATTTGTGCAAATTGCTAGGGCGTTAAATGCTACTTTTTCTTAGCTTATACCAATTTAATGTGAAGTTGCACATATCTTGATCCCCCTAAATCCCCCTTAAAAAGGGGGACTTTGATAGATGTTTTTCTGGTTCCCCCCTTATTAAGGGGAGCCAGCGCGGTCTTGGGGTCTCCCCAAGTGGAGCGACTGGCGTGGGCTAGGGGGGATCGAATTATATGCAGCTTCATAAAAAATTGGTATTATGCTGAAATTCAATCCCAACACGTTAATGTTAATAAAATTCTAATTAGAGCAACTCAGCAAGAACGGTAATGAAAGAAAATAGCATCATCACTGGTTTTCATGCTCATGTCTATTATGATACCGATACTCATGATCTTGCCAGCCGGATTCGAGAAGGATTAGGAGCTAAATTTGAAGTAAAACTAGGACGTTGGCACGATCAGCCCATTGGCCCCCATCCAAAATCGATGTATCAAGTTGCCTTTTCAACAAACCAATTTACGCAAGTCGTCCCTTGGTTAATGCTTAACCGTGAAGGGTTAGATATTCTCGTCCACCCAGAAACAGGTGATGATGTCATAGATCATACAGCACATTCCTTATGGTTAGGAAATAAGCTAGAATTAAATATCAATTTCCTCCAACGAATCAAACCCAACCCCTCTTAATTACGAATTACCATAACGCTTACTTACGTGCTAAAATGAGCATAGTTGCGTAGGCAAAGCCCAGCAGTATCCTGCGGTTAAGCAAGCTACGGGTAGCGTCTCGGACAGAAGCGTTTCTTGTCGTAAACGCAAAAGTATTTCTGATTAACCTGAAAATAGAGGCAGCCGATACTCTTACAAATCTTGTGTCAGATTCAGCATTTCAGCAGTAGACATACTTTTTCGGCTCTTGCATTTGCTGCTTATCTATGTGAATATTCTCTCAGTAAAATACGGTAAATAGCTCGATTTAGGGTAGTATTGAAGTTGCTCATAGTCTGAATGTAGGTATGTTGACCAAGTATTTATCAAATCGACTTATGAAGATTGTCAGCAACTTTCTTCAGAATTATGAAACCTGGAGAATTGGCACATTTGCCTTATTCTTCACCTGCGGATTAGGTTTGACTCTTGTTATCTCTGCGTGTTCTCCCTCTCCCAACAATACAGGTAATTCTGCTGCGACACAGACACAAAATCAAGGTGTTGTGGTTCATATTGGCTATCAAAAAGCGGCGACTATTCTCAATGCTCTCAAGAATCGAGGCAGTTTAGCGCAAACTTTAACTGCTACTGGTGCTTCGGTGACATGGTTAGAATTTCCCGCAGGGCCACCGATGTTAGAAGCTATGAACGCAGGTAGTGTTGACTTTGGCTACACAGGTGAATCACCCCCTATCTTTGCCCAAGCCGCAGGTACTCCTTTGCTTTATGTTGCTTACGATCCTTGGAGTCCGAAAGCAGAAGCAATTATTGTACCGAAAGATTCACCAATTCAAAAACTTGCCGATCTTAAAGGTAAAAAAGTTGCCTTTGCTAAAGGATCAAACAGTAACTATCTCGTAGTTAAAGCCATAGAAGCTGCTGGATTAAATTATAGTGACATTCAGCCAGCACATCTGATACCAGCAGATGCGCGTGCAGCATTTGAAGGTGGCAAAGTTGATGCTTGGGCAATTTGGGATCCTTACCTAGCAGCAGTTGAACACGACGTAAATGTGAGAACTTTAACAGATGCGACAAATTTAGCACCAAATCGGGGTTACTATCTTGCTCGTCAAGAGTTTGTCAAGTCTCACCCAGATTTGTTAAAAACCCTGTTAGATGAAGTCAGCAAAATAGATAAATGGGCAACAAATAATCCCCAAGAAGTTGCCAAGTTTCTCGAACCAGAATTAGGTATCAAAGCATCAGCATTAGAAATTGCTGAAAAGCGCCGGAAGTATGGCGTTTTACCTCTGACAGATGAAGTAATTACTCAACAACAAAAAATTGCTGATACTTTTCATAAAATCAAGCTAGTTCCCAAAGAAATCCAGGTTAAAGACATTGTTTGGAACGGTAATAAATCTTAAAAGTTTCTCCCCACTCGTAAAAGCTTATGGACATCAATACCCAACGGATAAAAACTGATGTACTTGTCATTGGTGGCGGTACAGCCGGGACAATGGCAGGTATCAAAGCCAAACAAGCAAATCCTGATGCAGAGGTGCTGATCTTAGAAAAGGCTAACATCCGACGGAGTGGTGCGATCGCAATGGGTATGGATGGCGTGAATACCGCAGTCATTCCTGGTCATTCTACCCCAGAACAATACGTGCGCGAAATTACCTTGGCTAACGATGGTATTCTCAACCAAAAAGCTGTATATCAAACAGGCAAATTAGGTTATGAAGTTATCCAAGAATTAGAAAGTTGGGGTGTAAAATTTCAAAAAGATGTCCAAGGCAACTATGATTTAAAACAAGTACATCGTGTGGGTAAATATGTCTTACCTATGCCAGAAGGTAAAGACTTAAAAACCATTCTCACCCGCCAAGTCAAACGCCACAAAGTCAAAGTCACAAATCGCGTCATGGCAACAAGGGTGTTAGTTAAAGAAGGATGTGCTATTGGTGCGGTGGGATTTGATGTCAGGAACGGCGATTATATTGTCATTCAAGCCAAAGCAGTTATCTTATGTACAGGTGCTTGTGGCAGATTAGGATTACCTGCTTCTGGCTATCTCTACGGCACTTACGAAAATCCTACCAATGCCGGCGATGGCTATTCAATGGCTTATCATGCAGGTGCAGAACTCAGCAATATTGAATGCTTTCAAGTTAATCCCTTAATCAAAGATTACAATGGCCCTGCTTGTGCTTATGTTGCTGGGCCTTTTGGCGCACATACAGCCAACGCTGAAGGAAATCGCTTCATTAGTTGCGACTATTGGAGTGGTCAAATGATGTTGGAAATCTGGAAAGAATTAAACTCTGGGAAAGGGCCAGTCCAACTCAAAATGACCCACCTTGATGAAGATACAATTGCTGAAATTGAATCAATACTTTGGGCAAATGAACGACCAAGTAGAGAACGCTTTCATCAAGGCAGAAATGAAGATTATCGCACTCACGGCATAGAGATGCACATTTCCGAAATTGGCTTATGTAGCGGTCATAGTGCCTCTGGCGTGTGGGTAAATGAAAATGCTCAAACAACCGTCACGGGTTTATATGCAGCCGGAGATATGGCCAGTGTTCCTCATAATTATATGATTGGGGCATTTGTTTTTGGTCGCATAGCCGGAACCCACGCCATTGAATATATCCAAAATTTAGATTTTATCGAACCAGATGCAGATTTTTTAGAAGCTGAAAAAGCTAGAATTTATGCACCTTTAAATCGCCCTAATGGTGTACCTCACACCCAGGTTGAATATAAATTAAGACGCTTAGTTAATGATTATCTGCAACCACCAAAAACAGGTAACAAAATAGAAATTGGGTTGAAACATTTTGTTCAATATCAAGAAACATTAGATTTAATGGGCGCTCGTGATGCCCATGAATTGATGCGTTCTCTGGAAGTACATTTTATTCGCGACTGTGCAGAAATGGCAGCTAGAGCATCATTATATCGTCAAGAAACTCGTTGGGGTCTTTATCATTACCGCTTAGATTATCCAGAAAAAAATGATGATGAATGGTTCTGTCATGTCAATTTAAAGAAGAATGAATTAGGGCAAATGGTATTGTTTAAGCGTCCAGTTGACAATTATATTGTGGATGTTGATTTACAGCACGAAATGTATAATATAGCAGTGAAATAAAAATGAAATATTTACTTTGGGATTTTGATAATACACTAGCTTATCGTGAAGGAGCATGGAGTGGAACTTTACATTCAATATTAAAACGTAATGGAATCCACAATATAAACTTAGAAGATATTCGACCATTCCTGAATATTGGCTTTCCTTGGCACTCTCCTGAAATCCCTCACATTTTATTATTTAATGGGACAATATGGTGGGAGTATATGAATGAATATTTTGCAGAAATATATGAGAAAGTCGGAATAAATAGAGATCAGGCGATAAATTATGCTTCGCAAGTCCAAAATGAATATAAAAATATTGAAAAATGGCATTTATATGATGATGTAATTCCTACTTTACAAGATGCGATCAAGAATAATTATAAAAATGTAATTTTATCAAATCATATACCTGATCTCCACGAAATTATAGATCAATTAAATATTAAAAAATACTTTGACGGCATATATACATCTGGAAAAATTGGACATGAGAAACCAAGTTTAAAATTTTATGATTATGTCATAAATGATTTGAAAATTGAAAAAACAAAATGTATAATGATAGGTGACAATTATAATGCTGATATTGCAGGAGCATTACACGCGGGTATACAAGCAATTTTAGTAAGGAAGTCCAATGATAAAAATTATAAATTTTATAGTCAGGACTTTAAACAAATACTAAAAATAGTCAGACAGATTTCAACTATAGAAGAAGGTGGTATCAGCACAGCTACCGAGAATGCAGTCTGCGGGAATTGAGCATTTATTTGAAGAAGTTGTAGTTTCTGAAGCAATTGGTTTTTCTAAACTTTAAATTATGACTAAAAAAATCACTATTGTTGAGCAATTTAAAATTAAACAGGCTGAGATTAAAGATGCCGAACGAATAGCTATCCTTGCCAAACAACTTGGATATTCTGTGATGAATCAACAAGTAGAGCAACGCCTTGCTAGAATTCAAAATGATGATGCTCATATTGTATATGTCGTGACTGGAGAAAATGACTATGTGATTGGTTGGGCACACGCTTATATTTGCGATTCATTACTTATCTCAACTCCTGCACTTCTTTTGGGGTTAGTTGTAGATAAAGATTATCGTTCCAATGGAATTGGACGTATTTTAATGCAGCAAATTGAAAATTGGGCTTCTCTAGCTGGAAGTGAGGGTGTTCTAGTACGTTCTAATATTAAACGCAAAGAAGCTCACTTGTTTTATGAAAAAATTGGCTATACCAATATAAAACAGTCATTGACTTTTCATAAACAGTTAGTTTAGCAGTGAAAAGATGTAGTAAATAGATAGAAAACTTGCTAACAAAATAGTGGAGCGGTTTTATGGCTTTAATCAATCAGAGAATAGATGTTCCTGTTATCGTTGATGAATCGAAATGTCTAGAAAAATGTACGGCTTGTATTGAAGTTTGTCCTTTGGATGTGTTGGCAAAAAATCCAGAGACAGGCAA
This sequence comes from Nostoc sp. KVJ3, assembly GCF_026127265.1. Taxonomy (GTDB): domain Bacteria; phylum Cyanobacteriota; class Cyanobacteriia; order Cyanobacteriales; family Nostocaceae; genus Nostoc. Next base: position 3,197,883 of record NZ_WWFG01000001.1, on the reverse strand, counting down.
AGCTTACATGAAATATGATGAGTGTTGGTTTTGTCTACCTTGTGAAAAAGAATGTCCAACTAATGCCATTACTGTGCAAATTCCCTTTTTATTACGTTAAAGATTTTAAATAATGAATGAAGATAACAACCTCCAGTATTGGCTAGAAATGTTGCGATCGACCGATCTAAATGACCGGATAGTAGCTGTCAAAACTTTACAACATCTAGGTGATGAAGAAACAATAGATGCTTTAATTATCGCTTTAAAAGATGAGCATATTACTATTCAAAAAATAGCGATATCTGCTCTTTGGGAAATTGCTAATCCGGCTGCGATTCCTGCTTTAGTTGAATGCCTCGCTTCAGTAGATATAGATATTCGTACTGAAGCAGCATCAGCATTAAATGAGTTAATTACACAAGATGAACTGTTACTTTTACTAGATAAACTACAAAGTAATAACGTCAATCTCCAATTAAATATTTTAGTGCTTTTGCGGAAGATACATGACATTCAATCTTTACCCGCCATTTTACCATTTTTAGAATCAAAAAATCCTGAATTAAGAGAAACAGCCGTTACAACACTGCGATATATCAATCAACTAGAAAAATGTCCCCAAGCTTTAAATTTAATCTTTGATCGAGAAGCAATTGTCCGTCGGGCGGCAGCTTTAACTTTAGGACATTTACAAGATACAGAAGTGATTACAATACTTTCTCAAGCACTCACAAATGATAGTGACTGGCAAGTTCGCCGGAATGCAGCTAAATCTCTAGCTATTCATGAAAATCGTCAAGCAATTTCAGTATTAGAAATTGCTTTAAGTGATGAACATTGGCAAGTGCGGAAATCAGCAGCACAAGCGTTGCAGAAAATCCCAGATGTTCAAGTTATGCCGAAATTAATTCAAGCATTAACAGATGAATATGCCGATGTCCGAAAAGAAGCAGTAATTGCACTTGGCAATTTAGCTCATTCTGATGTTATTAATCCCTTGAAACAAGCATTGGACGATCCCGATCGAGAAGTTTCCATCCAAGCACAACGCGCAATTCAAAAGACTCAAACAGATTTATGTGAGGCACACACGTAGGGAACATACCCATACACCTCAGAGGTTGTTTGAAAAGTGTTTCGCTGTGACTTTAGGCACTTAGAGATCCCCCCTAACCCCCCTTAAAAAGGGGGGAACCAGAATCAAAGTCCCCCTTTTTAAGGGGGATTTAGAGGGATCTAAAACTATTTGATACTGACAAAAGGACTTTTAAAACATCCTCTTGCGAGATGATGTTGTACCACTATTTGAATGAGAACCGCTATAACGTTATTTGCTAAGATTTGATTAGGCTCTTGCTCTCACACATCTTTAGATGACTCTCGACCTTCCCGACTCTCTGATTCTCAATACTGCACTTTCAGTTTCTGGATTAACTGACTATATCCGTTTGCTGTTAGAGCAAGATGAACAATTGCGGCAAGTTTGGGTAACTGGTGAAGTTTCCAGTGCTAACCATCATCGCAGCGGGTTATTTTTTACGCTGCAAGATACAGACGGTACCGCCGGAATAAAATGTGTGATATGGAATAGCCAATTGCCAAAACTTGCCCAAATGCCAGTTGCCGGTGAGCAGATCATTATTTTGGGTAGTATTCGCCTATATCCGCAACGGGGAGAGTATCAGTTATCAGTTTGGCAAACCTTACCTGCTGGTGTTGGTTTACAGGCATTGCGCTATCAACAACTCAAAAATCGCTTGCTGGCTGAGGGGTTGTTCGACACGCAAAGAAAGCGATCGCTCCCCACACATCCCCAAACGATCGCTGTCGTCACTTCTCCAACGGCTGCGGCTTGGGGTGATATCCAAAAAACCCTCAGACAAAGGTATCCAGGTTTACAGGTTTTATTTTCTCCCGCCACAGTACAAGGTGAGCAAGCGCCCGAATCTATCGTTAAAGCAATTGAACGGGTGGAAAGAGATGGACGCGCCGAAGTGCTAATTTTATCGCGGGGTGGTGGCGCGGTGGAAGAGTTGGCTTGTTTTAATGATGAACGAGTGGTGCGATCGCTGGCTAGTTGTTCTATTCCGGTAATTACTGGTATCGGCCATCAACGAGATGAATCTTTGGCGGATTTAGTTGCAGATGTCTGTGTACATACACCAACGGCGGCGGCGGAAAGAGTCGTACCCGCCCTTTCGGAATTGTATACTGAACATCGGCAGCGAGTTGTGGCTTTACATGAGGCAGTGCATGACTCTTGGGAAAATGCTGAGAATAAACTGCAAGGATTACGGAATCGGTTGCGACGTTTGCGGTTAGATCGGCAAGTGCAGCAGGAGGTGGCAAAGCTAGCTTGGAAGCGTCAGCATTTGGTGCAGATGACAATGGGGCGATCGCAGCAAGCAACGCAGCATTTAGAATTACTACGGCAAAAGTTGGCTAGTCTTGACCCGAAAGCGGTGTTGCAGCGTGGTTATGCGGTGGTAAGAAGGGAAGATGGAGCGATCGCTCGTTCTGCGGGAGAGTTGGCTGTGGGGGAAGATTTAGTGATTCAGTTGGGGCAGGGTGGGGTTAAAGTGAAGATTGTGGAGGTAAACGAACCGCAGAGGCAATAGAGTTGCCAGTGCGCCCTTGCGGTTCCCCGACTTGAAGCAACTGGCGCGACACGGAGAAATTAATGGTTAAACGTAAAAGTGCTTCTAGTTCTGATTCGATGGAAGACTGGAATTATGAGACTAAGGTTGCTGAAATAGAGGGAATTATTACCCGCATTGAGGCGGGTGAGTTGGAATTGGAAGCGGTGTTTGAGCAATTTGCAAGTGCTGTTGAGTCTTTGCGTCAGTGCGAAAGTTTTTTGCAGCAGCGACAGCAGCAGGTGGATTTGTTGATTGAAACATTAAGCCAAGAGTAGAAGCCTAAGTTGTGATAGCAAGAATTAAATTAGTCAGTTAAATCATGTCCGCCAAATTACCCATAATAAAAGAACCCCTCCCCGCTTGCGGGGCTACGGTGTACACACAAGTCGAATTACCCCCCTTAGTCCCCCCGATGTATTGGGGGGAAACAAGAAAAATCCGGTTCCCTCCCCAATACATACGGGGAGGGTTAGGGTGGGGTAATTCGAGAACTGGTAGTGATTCGATAACTTGTGTGTACACCGTAGGCTTGCGGGGAGGGGAGACAAAGCATAGCTTTGGCGACGGTGGGGTTCTTCGGGTTTAATAAGCAATCAAGCGGACATGATATTAAATCTAATTAAAATAAATAAGTAAGTCGGTACAAATAAACCTAACTATATAACAGAATGTAAAAACAATAATAACCTTTGCGGTTGCTTCATTCCACTTCGTTATATTCGCAATGAAATACATTAAAATTTTCACGCCGACTTACTTAATGTATTTCTCTGTTTTCACTAAATCTTAAATATTTCTGATTTATGCCATAGTTCTAATAAGGAGTTTGAGAAGCTGAGAATGACTGATGAGACGATTGATTTGACGAACTGCGATCGCGAACCGATCCACATTCCCAGTCTGATCCAGCCTCACGGGGTTTTACTGGTTTTAAAAGATCCCACTCTGGAAATCCTTCAGGTGAGCCGAAACACTCAAGAATTTCTTGTCCGTCAACCGGAAGAATTACTGGGCAATCCTTTGTCATGCTTATTCAATGCCATGCAAATGAAGCTGATTCACAAATGCCTGGCGGAGGATTTTGAAAGTATTAATCCCCTCAACTTGTCTATCAAGCGGCTAAATAAATTAATCTATTTTGATGGTATTTTACATCGTTTAGATCCGATTATTATTCTGGAATTGGAGCCGAAACAGGCGAAGGGACAAATAAGCTTTTTTAACTTCTATCAAGAGGTAAGAGGAACCATTACCCGCATTCAAAAAGCACCTACGCTGTTAGAAATGTGCCAAGTTGTGGTTACAGAAGTTCGGCGAATCACTGGCTTTGAACGCGTCATGGTCTATCAATTCGATCGGGAAGGGGCAGGGAGTGTCATCGCTGAAGATACCAATCAGGAAACACCCTATCTAGACTTACACTATCCGCCCTCTGATATTCCCAAGCAAGCCCGACAGCTATATACCCTCAACTGGCTGCGGCTGATTCCAGATGCCAGCTACCAGCCTTTAACTTTAATTCCAGCGAACAATCCGGTAACGAATCAACCCCTCGATCTGAGTCTATCAGTGTTACGAAGTGTTTCTCCGATTCATCTAGAGTACCTGCAAAATATGGGTGTGACTGCCTCTATGTCTATTTCCCTGATGCACGAAAAAAAGCTTTGGGGATTGATAGCCTGTCATCATTCATCACCTAAGTATGTTTCTTACAATATCCGCACCGTGTGCGAATTCATTGGACAGGTAATGTCTGTGGAACTGGCAAACAAAGAAGCGATTCAAGACATTGATTACAAAAATCAATTGAAGTCACTGCAAACTCAATTTGTTGAAGAGTTGTCTCAGGCTGAGTATTTCCTGGATGGAATGGTGCAACTTAAATCTCAATTACTCAATCTGGCCAGCGCCACGGGAGCAGTAATATGCAGTGGCAGTCAGTGGATTCGAGTCGGTAAAACACCATCTCAAGAAGAGGTTCACGCTTTACTGGATTGGATTAAACCCCATCTTTATCATAACTTGTTCGAGACGCGATCGCTCATGAAAAATTACCCTGCTGCCGAGTCATATAAAGCGATCGCTAGTGGGGTGTTAGCTTTAGAAATTTCTAAAGTTCATCACAATTACATTCTCTGGTTTCGTCCAGAAATCATTCAAACGGTGAATTGGGGCGGCAATCCCAACAAACCTGTAGAAGTTTTATCAAATGGCAGTTTGCGACTGTCTCCTCGCAAATCTTTTGCATTGTGGCAACAAACGGTGCAAGGATGTGCCCTGCCGTGGAAACCCTGTGAAGTTGAAGCGATTACTGAACTGCGAAGCCTAGTTGTGGGTGTTGTATTGCGGCAAGCAGACAAACTGGCATCGATGAATTTTGAATTACAACGGAGTAACGAAGAACTCGATTCTTTTGCCTACGTCGCCTCCCATGACTTGAAGGAACCTCTGCGGGGTATTCATAACTATGCTAACTTCTTAATGGAAGACTATGCAGACGTACTAAATGACGATGGGATTGCCAAACTCCAAACCCTGGTGCGGTTGACGCAGCGAATGGAAGACCTGATCAACTCACTCCTCCATTTCTCCCGGTTGGGACGTGCCGAACTGATCCGACAACCAGTAAATCTCAATGAGTTAGTGCAACAGGTAATCAATACTTTGACCATTGCTCGACCACAAAGTGAAGTCGAGTTTCGCATTCCTCAACCCCTTCAAATCATTCAATGCGATCGCGCTCAGATTAATGAACTTTTCAGCAACCTAATCAGCAACGCCATCAAATACAATGATAAACCCCAGAAGTGGGTTGAAATTGGTTTCATTGAAGGAAATGGTGAAAGCAAAGTTGCTTCCAATTCTGTGACTTTCTACGTTCGAGATAACGGCATTGGAATCTTACAAGAACATCTTGACAAAATCTTTCAAATCTTCCGCCGCTTACATGGACGAGACGAATTTGGCGGTGGGACTGGTGTAGGATTAACCATTGCCCGCAAAATTGCAGAACGGCACGGTGGTAGAATTTGGGTGGAGTCTACACCAACTATTGGCAGTACTTTTTACTTTACCGTATCGGTGGAGGCAAATAGATGACTCAGATTTCAGCCTCCACGCTCCAGGAAACACCACTACTTTTAATTGTAGAGGATAGCAACGAAGACTTTGAGGCACTGCAACGATTTTTAGGGCGGTCTTCCGTTGCGATCGCTACTTATCGGTGCGTGAATGGCGAACAAGCCTTGGCGTTTCTTTATCGGACTGGCAGCTATATCGAGCGCCAAAATTCACCCCGTCCTCGCTTGATTGTCCTTGACTTGAATCTGCCCGGAACCGACGGACGAGAAGTATTGCGCCGAATTAAACAGGATGACAACTTGAAAATGATTCCAGTGGTGGTGTTTACTACCTCTAACAATCCCAAAGATATCGAAGTATGTTATCAATACGGTGTCAACAGTTATATTGTTAAGCCGATCAATTTTGCTCAACTGAAACGAGATATTCAGATGCTCGTGGAGTATTGGTTTGAAGTGACAACGCTGCCTGATTTGCCAGATTAATTAGATCGTAATCTAGGACTTATATCATGTCAGGTAAATTGCCCATAGTTCTCGTGTTCCCCCTCCTCAACCTACCCCCCTTAATCCCTCCTTATAAAGGGGGGAAACCAGATTTCCAGTTCCCTCTATTCAGTAGACGAGAACCAATCTAAAAATTTATTCCTTATAAAGGGGGGAAACCAGATTTCCAGTTCCCTCCCCTTTATAAGACTACGGTGTACACACAAGTCTTTGAGAGTGGCCTTATAGGCTTTTGATCCCCCCAACCCCCCTTAAAAAGGGGGGCAAAAGTCTCTTAAAGTCCCCCTTTTTAAGGGGGATTTAGGGGGATCTCCAACGATTTTGGGTTTCTACAGAGATGTGTGTACACCGTAGCCTTTATAAGGGGAGGGTTAGGGTGGGGTAGTTTTATTATGGGTAATTAAGCGGACTTGATATTACGCACAAGTTACAAGAGAACGAACCACAGAGGACGCAGAGAACACTGAGGAATAAGAGTTTGAGAGTTTTTTTGCGTAAGTCCTAATTTATTTTCAAAGATGTTTGTTAATGCATCCCAATGCAATGGCAATGCATCTTGATGCAATGTTAATGTATGCCGATGCAATTGCAATGCATCTCAATACAATGCCAATGCATCTTAATGCAATGTCAATGCATACCGATACAATGTTAATGTATGCTAATGCAATGTTAATGCGTCCCCTTAACTTAAAAACGCTATACTTTTACGCAAAGTTGTATTAAGCGATCGTGCCATCCGATAATTTAGAGATAAATGAAAAAATTGCAGCACAATTTGCTCAATTAGTGCTGGATTGTATCGAGCGGGAGTATCCCAACAGTAATCTGTATTGGGCTGATAGTGACGAGGATATAAAACCACCGCGTAAATTGACTCCTGCTTTTTATGGCTGCTTAGATTGGCATTCAGCCGTACATGGTCACTGGTTGCTAGTACGTCTGATGCGTTATTTTCCTGAAGCCTCTTTTAATGCTGCTTCAAAGCAAGCACTTAACCAGAGCCTAACACCTGAGAAAATTCAAGGAGAGATTGCCCATTTTCAACGGCTACCCTTTTATGAATTTCCTTATGGTGTGGCATGGTTTCTGCAACTAACTGCGGAACTTCATGAATGGAATCATCCTCAAGCAAAAGAATGGCGGGTTGTATTGGAACCGCTAGAAAAGTTGATTGCAGATAACTTACAGCGCTGGATTGACAAACTCAAACTCCCAAATCGCACAGGGATGCATAGCCAAACAGCTTTTGCACTTGGTTTGATGCTAGACTGGGCAAGGATTACCGAAAATACTGATTTTATTCAGTTAGTGAAGAACAAAGCACGGCAATTTTATCTGAGCGATCGCAACTACTCGTTACAATTTGAGCCGCTTGGCTACGATTTTCTCTCTCCTGGACTTGCTGAAGCGGATTTAATGCGGCGAGTCTTGCCAACAACAGATTTTACCGACTGGCTAACCGATTTTCTTCCACAAATACCCATTGACAATTCAGTAAATTGGTTACAACCTGCCACAGTAGATAATCCTCAAGATTATATGCAAGCCCACTTCTGGGGACTTAATCTCAGTCGTGCTTGGATGCTTGAGGGGATCATATCTAGATTAGCAAATAGCGATCGCCGCATCGAAACACTCCGCTCTGCTGCCCTTCATCATCGTCGGCATGGACTAACAGATGTTGTAATTGAACATTATGCAGCTAGTCACTGGCTAGGAACTTTTGCTATTTATCTCCTAACAAATCGTGGATTGCTCCTTATGAGTGCTGAGAGACGCGATTCATCGCGTCTGTACAAAAGTTAGGAGTTATTATTCTCCCCATTCCCAATCCCAATCCTTAAAAGATGCCAAGTAAATATGCCTTAACTTGCTGATACTGTCAGGATCAAAGAGTAAAGAGTAAAAGGCAATCTATTTTGACTTTTAACTTTCTCCTTTTGTTCAACTTCCACCACAACGGGAGGTTTAATCTTGACTAAATTGAAAGTTGGTATCAATGGCTTCGGTAGAATCGGGCGACTCGTGCTTCGCGCTGGCATCGATAATCCCAACATCGAGTTTGTGGGCATTAACGACCTAGTACCACCAGATAACCTCGCTTACCTCTTAAAGTACGACTCAACCCACGGTAAATTAAAGCACAATATTGAAGCCAAGGAAGACGGCATCCTTGTTGATGGGCACTTTATTCCTTGTGTCTCTGTGAGAAATCCAGCAGATTTACCCTGGGGAAAATTAGGTGCAGATTATGTAGTCGAATCTACGGGACTTTTTACTGACTACGAAGGAGCCGCAAACCACCTAAAAGCAGGTGCAAAGCGCGTAGTAATTTCTGCTCCCACCAAAGATCCAGATAAAGTTACTACTCTGCTAATGGGTGTCAATCATCACCTATTTAATCCCAGCAAAGATATCATTGTCTCTAATGCTAGCTGCACTACAAACTGTTTAGCTCCCATAGCCAAGGTCATCAATGACAACTTTGGTTTGACTGAGGGATTGATGACCACAGTTCATGCTATGACTGCCACTCAGCCAACTGTAGACGGCCCCAGCAAAAAAGACTGGCGGGGTGGTCGAGGTGCAAGTCAGAATATTATTCCCTCCTCCACAGGCGCAGCTAAAGCCGTAGCACTGGTTTTACCAGAATTGAAGGGTAGATTGACTGGTATGGCATTACGAGTTCCGACTCCCGATGTCTCTGTAGTTGATTTAACTTTCAAAACTGCCAAAGCCACCAGTTACAAAGAAATTTGTGCTGTCATGAAGGAGGCTGCCGCAGGTTCACTAGCGGGGATTTTGGGATACACAGATGAAGAAGTAGTTTCCACAGATTTTCAAGGCGATACCCATTCCAGTATCTTCGACGCAGGTGCTGGGATTGAATTGAATTCAAACTTCTTTAAGGTAATTGCTTGGTATGACAACGAGTGGGGCTACTCGAATCGTGTAATTGACCTGATGTTATCTATGTCACAAAAGGAACAACTCGCCCCAACAGCTGTTGTATAATTCATAATTCGTAATTCGTAATTTTTAATTTAATAGGGGTTGATACTCACGAATAATAAACAGCTTGTATGTTGTTAGTCGGGGTTGAAATCCCCGTTACAAAACATAATTACGAACTACGAATTGTTTAATGGTCATTGGTGATTAACCTTTGACTTTTGGGATTTGGGTCAAATGGGAAAGATGCCGAAAAGAAAACGCAATCTAGTATTTTTATTTAGCAAACCAGTGATATGAAGCAAATGTGATTTTTGGCTCGTAATACTAATTCTTTGAAAGAAGGCTAAAGATTTAAACCCGAAAACCCAAATAAAATCTGAAGTCTCTGAATTACGAATTACGAATTACGAATTACGAATTCACAGGTTACTCCTCAACCCCTAATCCCTATGCGTCGAACCAAAATCATTTGTACTGTTGGGCCGGCTACATCTGCACCCGAAAAGCTGCGAGGCTTAGTAGAAGCCGGAATGAATGTAGCACGGTTGAATTTCTCCCACGGGGCTTATGAATTCCACGCCCAAACTGCTCAATATCTCAGACAAATTAGCACTGAGCAGCAAAAACCGATCGCAATTATGCAAGACCTTTGTGGCCCGAAGATTCGTTTAGGAACTTTACCACCGGAAGGGTTAAATTTAGAAGCTGGTACTGAAGTTACCTTTGTTTTGCAAGAAAAGGGTGAGAGTATTGACGAAATACCTCTACCATTACCGACTTTGTTCGCAATGGTGCGACCAGGTGAACCGATTTTAATTAATGATGGTCGCGTCAAGTTAATTGTTACCGATCGCGATGCCGATCGCATTCGCGCTCAAGTGAAAACTGGCGGGTTAATTTCTACACATAAAGGAGTAAACTTACCACAAACTCCTTTACCTGTTAGTTCCATCACCGAAAAAGACTTGCTGGATCTGCGCTTTGGGATTCAGTTGGGTGTAGACTGGGTAGCGGTGTCCTTTGTGCGATCGCCACAAGACTTAGAACCCGCCAAGCGAATGATTGAAGCAGCTGGCGCTTCCATCCGCTTAATTGCCAAAATCGAAAGAGCAGAGGCAGTAGAAAGCTTTGATTCTATTTTGAATGTTGCCGACGCAATTATGATTGCTCGTGGCGACTTAGGGGTAGAAGTGCCAATTCAGGAAGTACCCCTGATTCAAAAAGATATTATTCGCCGTTGCAATCGTGCTGGCAAGCCGGTAATTACAGCCACCCAAATGCTAGAGTCGATGATTAGCGCCCCCGATCCCACCCGCGCCGAAGCAACTGATGTAGCCAACTCCATCTTAGATGGTACGGATGCAGTAATGCTTTCTGGTGAAACGGCTGTCGGACAATATCCCATCGCCGCCGTCGAGATGATGCACAATATCGCTGTGCGGACAGAACAGGCTTTAGATGAGGGTAGTAAGCATGCCTGGTGTCATGAAGCAGGGAGTCTGAGCGTTACCGAATCTGTGGCAGAATCTGTGTGTCGCATCGCCTATGAAACAGGCTCACGAGCAATTCTCTGTAACACTTCTTCAGGCAGTACGGCGAGAATGGTTTCTAAATATCGGCCTACTTCTCCCATTATTGCGCTAACCCCTGACATCACCACTTATCGTCAACTAGCCCTTTCTTGGGGTGTGGAAGCTTTGCTAATCCCACCAGTTCACAATGCTGAAGAGATGTTTACCAATGTGGTGAACACAGTTGTGGATATGGGTCTAGCCAATAAGGGCGATAAAGTAGTGATTACCTCTGGCGTTCCAATTGGTAAATCGGGCACAACTAGCTTAATCAAAGTGCATTCCATTGGACAGCCAATTTCGGCATAAGGCATCTAGAATAGGGCTGTGGCTCTAGATAGTAAGCAAAATTGGGCAATCATTAAGAAAAATTGCCAGAATCAGAATTAAAGGAACAGTAAAGAGTGTAAAGAACTGGGGAATGGGGAATTAAGTAAATCCTAAACAAACATCATGGAGTCTTTTATGTCTAAGAATTTACTGGAACAATTGCGAGAAGTGACTGTTGTAGTTGCAGATACGGGGGATATCCAGGCAATTGAAAAGTTCAAACCTCAAGATGCCACCACCAATCCTTCTCTGATTACTGCTGCGGCACAAATGCCAGAATATCAGGGAATTGTCGATCAAACTTTACTGCAAGCGAAAAAAGATGCTGGAGCCGGAGCCACCCAAGCACAGATAGTTTCTCTAGCTTTTGACCGTTTGGCAGTTGCCTTTGGCTTAAAGATTTTACAAATTATTCCTGGTCGCGTGTCTACAGAAGTAGATGCTCGCTTGTCTTACGATACCGAAGCTACCCTGACTAAGGCACGGGACTTAATTGCCCAGTATAAAGCTGCTGGAGTTGGCCGCGATCGCGTCTTAATTAAAATTGCCACCACCTGGGAAGGCATTCGCGCTGCGGAAATTCTCGAAAAAGAAGGTATTCACTGTAACCTTACCTTGTTGTTTGGTCTTCACCAAGCGATCGCTTGTGCAGAAGCCGGCGTTACCCTCATTTCTCCCTTCGTCGGTCGGATTCTTGACTGGTATAAAAAAGATACCGGACGCGATAGCTACCCAGCAGCCGAAGATCCAGGAGTTTTGTCTGTCACCAAAATCTACAACTACTACAAGAAATTCGGCTATAAAACCGAAGTCATGGGAGCTAGCTTCCGTAACCTTGGTGAAATTACTGAACTTGCAGGTAGTGATTTACTGACAATTTCGCCATCACTTCTAGCTGAATTGCAGTCAACTGTTGGAGAACTACCCCGCAAACTTGACCCCGCCAAGGTAGCAAGCTTGGAAATCGAAAAGATATCCATTGACAAAGCTAGCTATGACAAAATGCACGCTGCTGACCGTATGGCAACTGACAAACTAGACGAAGGCATTAAAGGTTTCACCAAGGCATTAGAAGACCTGGAAAAACTTTTAGCAGACCGACTAGTTCGCCTTGAAGGAGAGGTAGTAGCAAGTCATTAGAAGATAATGATAGTTAGTGGTGGTTAAACCACCACTAACTACTACATCTACCGCCGTCGAATAATCTGCCGCCGTCTGAATTGCTGCCGTCGTTGAATAATCTGCCGCCGTCTGAATTGCTGCCGCCGTCGAATAATCTGCCGCCGTCTGAATTGCTGCCGTCGTCGAATCATCTGTCGCCGTTGAGCAATTAAAAGTTCTCCGGTTTGATCTCCAACTAGATTAGCTTCTGGTGCAGCGCTTTGTTCATTGCGAATATTACTTAAAGAAATATCCTTTGCTTCAGCTAATGAGGGCGGATACACAAAAGCACATAGCAATAGTGCTATTGAGGATAACTTCCTGAAACCTTTCATGTTTTTGCTTCTCTCAACTTTCGGTAATAACTTTATTAAACACTTTTAAATTCTGCGAATTATCAGTCAAATAGGTGTTTTAAACTTAATTGGGGATGAAATTGTGTATTGAAATTTCAGTCTTATGGATAATTGTGAACTGAATTAAATTGTGTAGATAAAAACTATTTATCTAGAAAAATATTTGCTCAATTGCTATTTCTATCATCTCCGGTTAAATAATTGTCATTGCGTTCGCCCTTGGCGTTCCCGTTCGCGTAGCGTCTCCGAAGGAGAAGGGTATGAAGTGAAGCAATCCCAAAAGCATAAGTAGATTGCTTCGTTTAAGCGATCGTCCAGACGAAGGACTGATTATTGTAAAGACGGCGATTTATCACGTCTCTTGCCTTAACCGAACAGTATGTAATAGACTCTGATCTCTCAGAACTGAATAGAGAAACCCAATATGTTTATCTGAGCCTGATTATGGGAATCATATCATAAACACTGTATGAGAAAGCCTATATAAAAAATGCAAATCAGGCAGAAGCTTATAATTGGTTTCTTAGGTATTTCGTTACTGACTGGAGTGGTTGGCGTTGTTGCTATTTACCAACAGGTAGAGGCGGCTAGGCAAATGGCGATTCTAGAAGCAGAGAACGTGGCAGAAACCATCGCTGCGATCGCTAATCAAGAAGTGGAGGTAGATAAAATCACTCCGCCACATACAGCGCAGCTGCAAAAGATGGTAGTCGCCCTGCATAAGTTCAAGAAACGTGACATTGAAATTATTGATAAAGACCTGAAAATTTTAGCCGATGTTCACCCTCAGAATATTGGAAAAGTCTTTCGGGAAGATGAACACGGAGAGATTGCTCAAACACTTAAAGATAAGTTGACAAGATTTTTTGTCGAAAAAAGTCAAGACTATCAGCAAGGAATCCGGCAAATTGTTGTCCCAGTTGAAATAGAGAGTGGTGAGACTGTTGCAGTCGTTGTCCTAGAGTACACACCACTCTATGAGGAAATGCTAGACCAGATAAAACCTACTATTTATATCATTACAGCATCCACAATTAGTTGCATTTTTTTCGCCCTAGTATTAGGGATACTGATTTCTCAAAATATTTCTGCGCCCTTAAAGGCAGTGACGCTAATTGCTCAAGAAGCCACACAACAAGCTAATTTTGACTTGCAAGCTCCTATTATGACATCTGATGAAACAGGTCAATTAGCAACCTCTCTCAATCAACTTATCCGCCGAGTTAAAGAACTCCTAACCGAAAAAGAGCAACAAACAGAGGTGCTTCAGCAAGCGAATGAACAACTCCAAACCACCCAAAAGCAGATGATTGCTCAAGAAAAACTCGCTTCCTTGGGTTCTCTAACAGCTGGAATTGCTCATGAAATCCGTAATCCTCTCAACTTTATCAACAACTTTGCTCAACTTTCGGTTGATTTGACCCAAGAATTATCAGAAGAACTTACTGGACAATGGGAACGCTTAGATGTAGACGCAGCTGAAAACATTGCAGAGATTATGAGTATCTTACAAACCAATGTCAGCAAAATCGAACATCACGGCAAACGAGCCGAAAAGATTGTTAGCAATATGCTGCTTCATGCGCGCAGTGGTGAGAGTAAGCGGGAATCCACCAAATTAAACGAACTACTCGAAGAGACGCTTAACCTTGCTTATCATGGGATGCGGGCAAAAGATACTTCTTTTAATATAACTTTTGATAAGAATTATGACGATACTATTAGTCAAATCGAAATCGTACCGGAAGATATAAACCGAGCATTTCTCAACATTATCAGCAATGCGTGCTATGCCATGCAGAAAAAACAGCAAGAGATTGGCTCTGAATTTTCCCCCGTAATTCAAGTAAGAAGTAAAAATCTGGGCGATGCCGTTGAAATTCGGATTCGGGATAATGGTTCTGGTATTAGTCCAGAAGTGTGCGATCGCATATTTGAACATTTTTTCACAACCAAGCCAACTGGAGAAGGCACAGGTTTAGGGCTATCACTCACTTACGAAATCATTGTCCAACAGCATCGAGGTAAACTAGACGTGCAATCTGAAGTAGGTAGTTATGCCGAGTTTATCATTACCTTACCCAAAAGTCAAAGTTGAGGAATTTTTAAGATGATTATTGCCTTAGTTGTAGATGATGAAAGCGATGTTAAATTGTTATTTCAACAACAATTTAGAAAAGAAATTAAAGGAGGTCAAATTAAATTTTACTTTGCACTTTCAGGAGAAGAAGCACTAAAATATCTCCAATCAGAAGACATGGCATCAATGGTACTTATTCTTTCAGATATTAATATGCCAGGCATGAGTGGATTAGAGCTTCTCAAAATTATTAAAGAGCAGTATTCCCATCTTAAAGTGTTTATGCTCACTGCTTATGGGGACGATAAAAACTATCAAACTGCTATGTCTTATGGGGCTGATGATTATATCAACAAGCCTATTGAATTTAGCGAGTTAAAAAAGAAAGTTCTGAGCTTTCAATATCTTTAATTAAATTAAAAATATCCAGATACAAAAGCAAGATATATGTAAATTTTACAGCTTGCTTTTAATTTAGTGTACTCACTCTATTTAGAAGAATGACTATTTCAGCTAAGTTACTCTTTGTAGATGACGAACCCGACATCCAAGAATTGATTCGCCAAAAATTTAGAAAGCAACTTCGTCAAGGACAATATCAATTTATTTTTGCTTTGAATGGGATAGAAGCCCTGGAAAAAATATCTGAACATACAGATTTAGATTTGGTGATTACTGATATGAATATGCCAGGTATGGATGGTTTAACCTTACTCAGCAAACTCAAGGAATTAAACCCAACCTTTAAAACTATCGTTATCTCGGCTGGAGGCATGGAGAACATTCAAAAAGCCATGAATGCAGGTGCATTTGATTTTTTAGTTAAACCCATCAATCTCCAAGATTTAGAATTGACAATCAAAAAGACCCTTGAATTTGTTTATCAAAACCAAACAAATAAACAAAAATTGCAACAAGCTGAAGAGCAATTAATTCAAAGTGAAAAAATGTCAGCATTGGGTCTGTTGGTTGCATCAGTCGCTCATGAAATTAACAATCCTGTTGGCTATATTTCTATAAATCTAAAATATGCAGCAGAATATGTTACAAATATTTTGCAGCTTTTAAATCTTTATCAGAAGGAGTTTCCGTATCCAGGAGAAAAAATTGAAAAAAAGATTCACGAAATTGAATTGGAATATTTAATAGAAGACTTGCCTAAAATATTTGCCTCAATGCAACATGGGACAGAATGCATTCGCGATCTTAGTAGTTCCTTACGAATGTTTGCACGAAGTGATACTCAAACTAAAATTGCCTTTAATCTTCACGAAGGAATAGATAATACACTACTAATTTTGAAGCATCGCCTAAAAGCAAACGAACATCGTCCGATGATTGAAGTGATTAGAGACTATGGAGAATTACCGTTGGTGGAATGCTATCCTGGACAACTTAATCAGGTGTTGATGAACCTTTTATCTAATGCTATTGATGCTTTAGAAGAAAGCAATCACAACCTTTCCTTTTCCGAAATTCAGATGAATCCTAATCGTATTAGCATTAGCACTCACCTCAGCGAAGATCAAAACTGGGCATTAATTCATATTCAAGATAATGGAGTAGGAATACCATCTGAGGCGATGGAGAAAATCTTTGAACATCTATTTACAAGCAAGCCTGTAGGTCAAGGAACTGGATTAGGGCTATCGATTAGCCGTCAAATTATCGTAGAAAAACACGGTGGTAAGCTTTGGTGTAAATCAGACCCAGGAAAAGTAACAGAATTTGTTATTGAACTGCCAATTTAGTAGATAAATGGCGAAGTTTTAGATCGTGTTCGGATAAAAACTTGTGATTATGACTTCTGCAAAAATTATATTTTTTTGGTATTGCTAAGTTTAATTGCTAGCCAAACTCCTCCAGAGGATATCAACAACAACGGTGTCAACCAATCACCCCAACGCACATATAAAGTTTGTGTCTGTCGGCGATAAATTGTCTCAGCATGAGTTTCGTAAGTATTATAGCCAGATATCCACAAGGTTCTGCCGTGAGGATCTAGAAAGGCTGAATATCCGGTATTCGTTGCTCGTGCTGACCATCGATCGGTTTCAATTGCCCGCATGATATCCTGTGCATGGTGCTGGAATGGCATGGATGCAGTGTAATGGGCATCGTTAGACGAACTGAGGATAAATTGCCCACCCGCAGCAGCTTGACGGCGAAATTGTTCAGGAAAAGCCGATTCATAACATATACTAGCGATCGCCCGACCAAAAGGAGTGTCAAATATCTGATTGGCTGAACCCGGTACTTGGTGTGCCTCCAAAGGCGACAACCGTTGAACTATTCCGCCTAAAATTCCTTCAAAGGGAATATATTCTCCCAAAGGTACTAGCTTTGACTTATCATAGCGGCTGACAATTTCACCTTTACTGTTGAAAGTAAACAAGCTAATTGTATAACTCTCTCCCCGTTCGCCAAAAGCGCCAATCCAAGCAACTACACCTTTTTCCTTCACTGCTGCGACTAAGGCAGTTTGCATCAAGTTGCGCTGGAAAATGGGTAAGGCTCCTTCTGGGGTAAAGACTGCATCTACACCCTGGTCTGCTAAAGTTAGATACCCATTAGTGTAATTTTCTTGGGCGCGACGAAACCCTTCGGAACTTCGTAAAAGTCGGTTCGGGATATTACCCTGAATAATCCCCACTTTTAAGGCTGCTTCTGGGGGTTGGGCGATGGGACGGCTATATAAGATAAAACCAATCAAGTGTAAGGTAATTAATAGTCCCGTGGCGCTAACCCAGTATTTATTAACGAACCGCAGAGGCGCAGAGAAGCCAGTGCGTTGCGGGGGTTCCCCCCGTTGTAGCAACTGGCACGACACAGAGGAAATTCTCTCTGCGCTCTCTGCGTCTCTGCGGTTCGTCCATCCTTCAGCAATTAAACCATTAACAGCAACGATCGCTGCTGTCACAGTATTAGGCCCAGAGAGTTGACCCAAATGGACAATTACGAGATTGTGCGGACTTTGCGTGTAAGCAAGAGAACTCCACCACAGAGGCCCCGCACTCCACAGACTCTCTAATCCACACCAGACGGCTGTACCAATCAATACACGCAACCACGGTTTTTGACTGCCCAGGCGAACCATCACAGCCGCCCAAATCGCAACGAATATCCCACCCAAGACACTGATAAATCCCCAACAAAAAAGCGTGATTGCCAAACTCGGCCACCAAGGAACGCCCAACCATGTCATCGGGTGAATTCCGGTAATCCAGAATAGGGCGACACCGTGAAAACCAATACCCCAGAAGAAAGCAGGAGGGGATTGGTTTTTGCCTTTGGCTGAAGTGACAACTAGTACCCATAAGGGTACTAGGGCAATCCAAGCCAAGAACCACGCACCTACTGGGGCTACAGTTAGCCCCATTAAAATGCCGCTAGCTAAGACAATAAACCAAGGAAGCAAAGAGATAAACCTCTCCCCCTGCCTCCCCTGCAACGCCAGTTCCCCCTGCTTCTTACTCTGCTTCTTCTGCATCGGCAGCATCAGGTGGAACTATTGCCACTCCGGTAATAGCGTCATCTTCATCTAAACGCTGCACTCTGACTCCAGTTGCCGATCGCGATTGAATAGAAATCGCATTTACCGCTTGACGGATGATAATACCGCGATTTGTCACCATCATGATTTCATCATCATCGTTGTTGACAATGCGTAGGGTTGCCAACTTGTCTTTAGTTTTGCGGTTTTTGAACTTAGTTGCCATTAAACCCTGACCAGCACGATTTTGCAGCCGGAACTGAGCAACGGGGACGCGCTTACCATATCCTCCCATTGTAATTACCAACACCCAAGGGCCAACTACGCCACTGCTAGGTACTTCTGCTGACTCTTCAGTAGTTTCGGTAATTTCGATATCTTCTGTTTCGATAGTTTCGGTAATTTCGATATCTTCTGTTTCGGTTATTTCGGCTTCTGTAACTATATCCAAAGTTTCCAGAATCGCTGCGGGCAGAATATCCATACCCACCAGTTCATCTTTATTTTTGAGTTTCATGGCTTTCACTCCACGAGTTGCCCTACTTAAAGGACGCAGTTGTTCGTGGTTGCATCGGAAGTTAATCGCCATGCCGTTACGAGAACCAATGATTACACTGTCCTCGACTCTGGCACGTCGCACCCAGCGCAGTTGGTCGCCTTCTTCTAAGGAAATGGCAATCAAACCATTGGCGCGAATGTGACTAAAGGCTGCCAATTCGGTTTTCTTGATATTGCCGCCCTTAGTGAGCATGACCAAATATTCTTCGTTGCTAAACTCGTCAACAGGTACAATTGAGGTGATTTTTTCCTCTTTGGGAATGGGTAGCATTTGAACAATTGGTGTACCGCGACTGGTACGGGAACTCGCGGGAATTTGATAAGCTCTCAGGCAATAAACGACACCACGCTCACTAAAGAATAAAATACTGTCGTGATCGCAGCAAGTCAAGAAATGCTCAATGGTATCATCATCTTTTACCTTGGCTGCGGCTTTACCTCTGGTAGCACGGCTTTGCGCTTCAAAGGTATTAACCGGCATCCGTTTGATGTAACCTTGCTCTGTAACTAAAATTATCGCTTTCTCATTGGCAATTAGGTCGCGATCGTCTAATTCCCCTTCCCCTGGTAAAATCACTGTGCGGCGGGGTGTGGCAAAGCTAGTTTTTAGTTGCGCGACTTCAGTTTCAATGATTTCTAGCACTCTCTCCCGACGTGCCAAAATATCCTGTAAGTCGGTAATTTTCTCTTGTAATTCCTCGTGTTCCAACCTGATTTTGTCTGCTTCTAAGGCAGTCAACCGCCGCAATTGCATCTGCAAAATCGCATCTGCTTGCACTTCCGAGAGTCCGTAAGTTGTGATTAACTCACCTTTGGCTGTGGGTGCATCGGGTGCATGGCGAATCAAGACAATAATTGGATCTAACTGGGCTAGGGCAATTAATAACCCTTGCAGGAGATGATCGCGTTCTTCAGCTTTCCGCAGTTCGTAACGGGTGCGTCTAGCAATAGATTCGATGCGGAAATCCAAGAAGACGGTTAAAAACTGTTTGAGGGTGAGTACCTGGGGTTCGCTATTCACTAACGCCAGCATATTCGCCCCAAAGTTGGCTTGCAGTGGCGTTTGCTTGTAGAGGTTGTTGAGAACGACGCGGGGATAAGCATCACGCTTAAGTTCGATGACAACTCGCATCCCGTCGCGATCGCTTTCATCTCGGATATCTGCGATGCCCTCTAGCCGCTTTTCGTTCACCATTTCGGCGATTTTTTCAATCAGCGCCGCTTTATTAGTTTGATAGGGCAATTCGGTGATGATAATTGCTTCTCTATCTGGCCGTCCCCGTTGTTCAACGGTTTCAATGTTGGCAACACCACGCATGGTAATGGAACCGCGCCCGGTGGTGTAAGCTTCTCGAATGGCAGATGTTCCCAAAATTTGCGCCCCAGTCGGAAAGTCTGGGCCGTGGACATACTGCATTAATTCGAGATCGGTGATTTCGGGATTGTGGATTACAGCCACCAAAGCATCAATTAATTCGCCCAAATTGTGCGGCGGAATGTTGGTGGCCATACCCACGGCAATCCCAGAGGAACCGTTGAGCAACAATTGGGGAATCCGTGCGGGTAAGACTGTGGGTTCTTGCTGCGAACCGTCGAAGTTATCGGCGAAATCTACAGTTTCATACTCAATGTCGTGGAGTAACCCAGCGCTAGTTAAAGCTTGTAAGCGGCATTCTGTGTACCGCATGGCGGCTGGTGGATCGTTGTCTACCGAACCAAAGTTACCATGTCCATTAACTAGGGGCGATCGCATGGAGAAATCCTGCGCCATCCGCACCAAGGCATCATATACTGCCGTGTCACCGTGGGGGTGATATTTACCCAACACTTCCCCCACCACACGGGCGCATTTCTTAAAAGGGCGATCGTGAAGTAGACCTAGCTCGTGCATTGCGTAGAGAATGCGACGATGCACAGGTTTTAGACCATCCCTGGCATCTGGCAACGCCCGACCCACTATCACGCTCATGGCGTATTCCAGATAAGACTGCGACATTTCGGTTCGCAAGTCTATCGGGATAATCCTCTCCTGTGAGGTTGTCATAACCTAAAAATCTCCAAAAATCGTAGATTTTAGCTTTTTTACTCAGCAAAGCGCAAAATTATTCTAAATTGCTCTTGAATAATTGCCATAATTTGATACAATTCTAGCATATTATTGCCTTTTTTTGCCTGAGCAGCTAATCCAAACATTTAGTTAAAAAAGATATAGTAACTCACATTTGAGAAGCTTTTAGCTATTCAACAGCAGGAAATTAAAAATTTGGTTAGTGCAAATTTATATAGCAGTCCTAAATAACTTATGAAATTCTCTGTTTCCTTTTTTGGCGGCTTGGTGGTATGCCTCCGGCACGGTATGCGAACAATAATTTCTACAATTTAAATATAATTACTATATACCTTCAAATATGACAGGATAAATTTCAGAAAATAATCTAAAATTGAGTTGATCGACATATTCCGATCGTGCCTATTTGATAATTTTATATTTTAGATTACTTTGGCGTAATAGATCCAAAATCCTTCGCGTAGTGTTCCGCAGGAAAGTCCAAAATCTAAAGTCGTTTAAGGAGAGGAAATTTTGGCAGCAGTCCGAGTCCGTCAACATGTAAATCCACTGGGTAAAAAATATCAAACACCAGCAAGTCCCATTGACTGGGAAAAAATTTATGCCAAGCCAAATCAACCACTACATTTAGATATTGGCTGCGCGAAAGGGCAATTTTTGGTGAATATGGCCAACATAGAACCAGACTGGAATTATCTCGGCTTAGAAATTCGAGAACCGTTAGTGTTGGAGGCGAATAAATTACGTTCTGAGTTGGCTTTAACCAACCTACATTACTTATTTTGCAATGTGAATAATTCACTGCAATCGCTCTTATCTTCCCTCCCTCCAGGAAGTTTACAGCGCGTCACAATTCAATTTCCCGATCCTTGGTTTAAAACCCGCCATGCTAAACGCCGGGTAGTGCAACCAGAATTAGTAGCAGACTTAGCCAGCTACCTTGCAGTTGGTGGGGTTGTGTTTGTGCAATCAGATATGGAATTTATCGCGGTGGAAATGCGCGATCGCTTTGCCGCTCACCCAGCTTATCAGAAAGTTGGTACAGAAGAATGGTTAGCAGAAAACCCCCTACCAGTCCCCACAGAACGGGAAATAGGGACGCAAAAAAAGGGTGAACCTGTTTATCGGGCCTTGTTTGTCAGGCGAGAAATTGTGATTGAGGGGTAGCGATCGAGCGATCGTCTAGCCCGATCTCAAACCTGGCTTGCGATCTTGACATTTTAGATTTTATATGCGTATTCTAAGTTGTTCTCTGTTAATTGGCAAGATTTTCGGGACATAAATATTTTAGTTAATGGTCGAAATTGCCTGAGATATTAAATTTGAATTAGTCTGGAAGAGTTTACAGCTTGAGTAACTGAATATATGGCCATACATAAAAATATGGATAACTCAAAAATCATCGTTTTTTAGTGACATAAAAGTTTTATTTATGTCTAATTTAAAGTTCTAGAATATAGAGTAATTAGCTTTCTTTTTTCCTAATATGAGGACGTGTTAGGCAATTTCACTGATAATAATTGCCTAACAACAGTCAAAGAATCTGAGGAAAATCAATATGGAAGCGAAAGAAAGAAAGTATAACAGTCAAATTGAAATTAACGATTTGATTGATGGTGCTGTTCAAAATGCCGTGACCCGTCGGAACGAAGTTTTGGATTCAGAAGAGGCTTTGTCATCTATGTCTGATGAAGAAGCAAAAAGCGTTGCAGGTGGAGAATCAAAATTGGTTCCCATAATACTTGGTAAGATTTTTGTTCCTATTACTATAGGACTCGTAGCAGTTGACTATTCTATCTAATTTGTGAAAATTTGCAGTATCGAAATCCCTCACTTCGTAAAAAAAGTTAGGGATATAATTTTTCACAAAATGATTTAAGAATGGTATATCCAAATTCGACAGAAAGCTCATATTCATAAAGGCTCTCTCCGCTAGAAGCTCAATTAATGGAAGACATTGCTGTGGATAAAACTACACTTTGCCCCAGTGCTAGACCAGAATCTGAAAATAGTGTTGTTTTCGGCATAATCAGTGGAACAGTTGCAGAACCACATGTAACTTATCTTAAGCAACCCATACCTATCACCGATGAACTGATAGCAAAAGCTAGTCCAGTTACACCTGCTGAAATTTTTCGCACAGCAGCACCTTGTGCCACTAAAGCTTGTCTGCATTTTGATGGAGAAGATTGTCGTCTAGCGAAACAAATTACCGGAAAATTAACCGCAGTTGCAGAGGAATTGCCTCCTTGTTCTATCCGCCGAGATTGTCGTTGGTGGAATCAAGAAGGTAAGGCAGCTTGTATGCGTTGTCCGCAAGTAATTACAGATAACTACAATCCATCTGAAGTAACAATTCAAGTGTCAAAATTAGCTGCGGGTTAAGGTTCAATATTTTCAGGAATTACGCACGAACTACGATTTAACGTCATTACAAGCGAAACAAGTAATCGCAAAAGCTTAGTTTATCGTCACGAGTGCGTAACTCCTAATTCTAATATAATTACCAACTGTTAAGTAATTTAAGGAGCAGAAGATTATGTCTCTAGAACACGTCAAAGCTTTTTATGTAAAGCTAGCAAATGATGAAGCATTTAGTACTCAAATTCAAGCCGTTAATAGTAAGGAAGAATGTAGCCAAATAGTTAAAGCTGCTGGCTACGATTTCACTCTAGAAGAGTATGAAGAATATACTACTCAACTGTTGGAGTCTGCTGAGGGCGAAGGTGAACTCAAGGATTTAAGTGAAAAAGAATTGGCAGCAGTTTTTGGTGGATTAACTGGGAAACCAAAAATTCAACCATTATATGGAGTTGTATGGCCACCCTACCAATTGATGTATGGAGTTATCCGGGTAGATGACATAATTTAGGGAAATTCTATTGCGACTAGAAAAAATGAAATTTATAGGGACGGATGGGAATCTGTCCGTCCTTTTATAAATTCAAAACAGAATCGAAATGATGGATATAGGAATCATATAGGACTTACGCACTTTACAAAATAATCATTTTGTGTATGAACATAAATACGGCGTTTCAGTTTTTTATTAATCAATTCATTGATGGCAAATAGATCCGCGTCGTAGGGGCAATTTATGAATTGCCTCTACGACGAATGTGGTTTTTAAATCATCTATACTTGGTCTTTTCTGTCAATGCGTAAGTCCTATTTGATTTTTGAAAAAATATAAGTAGGGTGTGTTAGACGGAATATCGTAGCGCACCATAAGCTTGGGATAGTGCGTTACGCTACGCTAACGCACACTACGGATATTTCAAAAATCAAACACTATTCCTATAGCAGTCAAAAATATATTTAGTTAATCAGGTTAGGAGCATCTTATGTCCATAGAAAATGTCAAAAGTTTCTACGAAAAGCTAGCAAATGATGAAGCGTTTCGTAATCAAATTCAAAGCGTTAATAGCAAGGAAGAATGTAGCCAAATAGTTAAAGATGCTGGCTACGATTTCACTCTAGAAGAGTATGAAGAATATACCGCTCAATTGTTGGAGTCTGCCGATAGTGAAGGTGAACTCAAGGATTTAAGTGAAAAAGAACTAGCAGCAGTTTTTGGTGGATTAACTGGGTGGAGGAATTCAATTTTGATATATGGAGCGCCAGGCGGTCTCTGGAATTTTAGGTAGTTATAAACCAATACAGTTAAGTTAAGTATTTCTTTCTTCTCTTGGCGTTCTTAGCGGTTTATTAAAAAAACTGACTTTTACTGAGAGTTTTAGCCTTAACTGAACCGTATTGAGTTCTAAACAAAGCCGTTGCTTGTCAGCAAGTTTTGAGAACAAACTGAGATTTCTAGGGATGGATAGAGATTTGTTCGTCCCTTTCTAGAAAAGTTAATTGAGGGTATTTTTATGACTTATCGCCGAATTAGTTATGCAGTTTGGGAAATTACACTCAAGTGTAATCTAGCCTGTCAACACTGCGGTTCTCGTGCAGGTCATACAAGGGCGAACGAACTTTCTACAGCAGAAGCCCTTGATTTAGTCAAACAAATGGCGGAAGTTGGAATCACAGAAGTAACCATAATTGGTGGTGAAGCATTTCTGCGTCCTGACTGGTTAGAGATTGCCCAAGCAATTACCAAAGCTGGGATGTTGTGTGGTATGACCACTGGGGGTTATGGTATCACCTTAGACACAGCCCACCGGATGAAGGAAGCTGGTATTGGGGTAGTTTCTGTGTCAGTTGATGGCTTGGAAGCGACTCATGACCGTCTGCGGGGCAAACAAGGCTCGTGGCAATGGGCGTTTAAGACCATGAGCAATCTTAAAGAAGCAGGTATCCCCTTCGGCTGCAATACGCAAATCAATCGTCTGTCTGCACCAGAATTTCCCCAAATTTATGAGCATATCCGCGACGCTGGAGTATTCGCTTGGCAAATTCAGTTAACTGTACCGATGGGCAATGCTGCCGATAATGGTGATATTTTACTGCAACCTTACGAACTATTGGATATATACCCAATGATTGCTCGTGTTGCTGAACGCGCCAAGGAAGAAGGAGTGCAGGTACAACCAGGAAATAACATCGGCTACTATGGCCCCTATGAGCGATTGCTACGGGGTGGGGATGCTTGGTCATTTTGGCAGGGATGTAGCGCTGGACTGTCTGCTTTAGGTATTGAAGCCGATGGAGCTATTAAAGGTTGTCCCTCGCTACCGACCACAGCCTACACTGGTGGTAATATCCGCGATCATTCACTGCGGACAATTATTGAAGAAACCGAAGAACTACGGTTTAATTTGGGGGCTGATACTCCCAAGGGAACATCACATTTATGGGGTTTCTGTAAGTCTTGCGAATTTGCGGAACTCTGTCGAGGTGGTTGTAGTTGGACTGCTCACGTTTTCTTTGACAAACGAGGTAACAATCCTTACTGTCATCATCGCGCCCTGACTCAGGAAAAAGGCGGTATTCGAGAGCGAGTATTTCTTCAACGTCGGGCAGATGGGAATCCCTTTGATAACGGAGAGTTTGCTCTAATTGAGGAACCGATTAATACCCCTTGGCCTGAAAACGACCCACTTCATTTTACTAGCGATCGCATTCAATGGCCACAAGGTTGGAAAGAAGAACCAGAGTTAGTTAGTTCTCAATCTCATTCAGATAAATAATATGTCAAGTGATTTTATCCCTCCACAAGATGCGACTATTACTCATATTGAACAATCCCAGAATGAGGTAGAGCCTTTACTAACCTTGTTACCTCGTTCAGCTTGGAATAGTCAGTTAAATTATTTGCGGTTGATTTTTAGAGCAAAGAAGGCTTTAGATCGCATTGAGAAGGAAGCTGGCATTTTCAAAAGTTACAACTAATTGATTAAGACTTATGACATTTATCTTAAACTCACAGAATGTTTTCAATTATTTGCTTGAAAAAGGATTATGTAATCAATCAGAGCAACCACCCATTAAGATAGAACAACTTACAGCCAAGAATTTCAATTTGTTGCTGACTTTACCAGGCGATCGCAAACTTCTAGTTAAGCAAGAACGACACAATCCAGAAGGGAAAGCAGCTGGTGAATTTTTAACCGAGTGGCGAATTCAAGAGTTTCTCCAACAATTTCCCAACCTTGGCAACTACCGCTCATTTTTACCAGAGGTACTCCATTTTGATGTTGAAAATTCGATTATTGTCTTTAGATATCTGGATGATTATCGAGATTTAATGGATTTCTACACCAAAGAAAATAATTTTTCTACAGAAATCGCTACGGCAATTGGGAATACTTTAGGAACTATCCATTGTGATACTTTCAACCGCCAAGAATATCAGGAATTCTTTACTAAAAATTCAGATAATTTAATGAGCGATCAAGTATCACATTTAGTTCGGAGATTAGAACGGGTTGAACCGGAAATTTTTGGTATAGTCCCTGCTGAGGGGTTAAAGTTTTTTGCTCTATATCAACGTTATGATAGCTTGGGACAGGCGATCGCTGAATTGGGGAATGCTGTAACGCCCTCTTGTCTTACTCACAATGATTTGAAACTAAATAATATTCTCCTCTACAAAAATTGGCAATATTCTAGTAACAATATTATCCGGCTAATCGATTGGGAACGCTCTGCTTGGGGAGATCCAGCTTTTGATTTAGGAACCCTAATTAGCAGCTATGTCCAAATCTGGCTAACTAACTTGGTTATCAGTAATTCTTTGAGCATTGAAGAGTCTTTACGCTTGGCAATAACACCTTTAGAACTACTTCAGCCTTCAATTGGCACATTAACCCAAGCTTATTTAAACACTTTTCCAGAAATTCTAAAACACCGCCCTGATTTCTTGCAACGGGTGGTGCAATTTACAGGTTTTGCTTTGATTCAACAGATTCAGGGGATGATTCAATATCAAAAATCTTTTGGCAATATGGGGATTGCGATGCTTCAGGTTGCTAAGACGTTATTAAGCCGTCCTATACAATCGATGCCAACAATTTTTGGTGCTGCTGCTGTTGAATTAACCCACCTGAGTAATTCTCCTGTTTAAATCATTTTGTTATTACTAAATAAAAATTATGCAATTATTAAATTCTTCTCAAACTCAGTTAGAGCCTGGATTAACTGGGCAATTACTGGATGTTTTACAAGATATTGTTCGGAAAATTGAGATAAAATCTGACTTCTCCATCCAGCATCCAGATTACAAACCGTTGGAATTACCATCTGAAGTAGTTGAACGTTTTCAGAAGATGCCAACCCAGATGCAACAGAAATATCTGAGTCTGCAATTGCGGGCTTTTCTCTATGGGATATACTACAACGGTTCTATGCGAAGTGCGTTAGCACTAGATGGAGAAGAAAATAGTTTGCTCATAGATTTGGAAAATAATACTTTCCTGGGAATAGATTTAGAATTATATGAGCAATTGCATGAAAGTAATTGTGGAGACAGCAATTTTGACTTTGGTTGGTCTGTCATTAAAGAAGAAATAGACGGTAGCTTAGTAGTAAACAAAGGTGGTTTGAGGTTACATATTCAGCCTTACAAGCATCTTCAAACTATTGAAAAAACCCCTGTATTAGGTGATTTGGTAGCTATTAGAATGCCTAAGAATCGGGTACAAAATGGATTTTACATGGCAGTTGGCAATCAGGGCTTTACTCGTTTTGTAGATGCTAATAACCCATTGGTAACTGTACGAATCTATTTTAATTTAACTCCTGAAGGTGCTGTGGCGGTAATGAAGAGTCTGACACAGCAACTAAATAAGTTAGCAATTCCTTTTAGTTTTAAGGTTTTGTATAATCCAAAAGACTACGGACGGCATGATTCCGGGGTTTTGTATTTTGATAAAAGGGATTATCAGGTAGTTAAAGAAGTTTTACAGGTTGTATATAGAGAAAATAAATCTTATTTTCAGCCAGAGGTTCCCTTATTCACAATGCAGCTTCTACCAGGATTAGCATTAGCAGAAGAACCAGACCAAAAGTTTGCTGAACAGGAAAGTTTTGGGATGAATCGTTGTCAGATTGTGGCCAATGGATTACTAAAAGCTTGGTATCAAGGAGACAATTCTCCAGAGGGAAGGATGCAAGCTATCCATGAGCAATTTTCTTTATCGGGAATTGACTTGCAATCTGTCTACTTGAATGCTAACTCGGAAAATATTTACCAGTTATTGAACGAATGCTAATAACTAATCTTGCGTCACAATCCTTGGTCAAATCAGATCGAGTTGATCCTCTAAATGCTAAATTCCCGAAATCAGATTTACCTTTCTACCGAAAACTGGGGCGAACTGACTTAACAGTTAGCTGTCTAGGCTTAGGTGGTGGTGGCAGCATTTCCAGTGAAGATACGCTTTACGCCTTTGACCAAGGAATTAACTATTTTTTTTACTCCAGTGACCTGCACCACTATATCTATAGCTCTATGGCTGGAGCGCTGCGCCAGATGTGTGGACGTGGTTCCTTGGTGCGAGAGAAAGTAGTGCTAGCGACAGTAACTTACATTAAAAGTCCAGACATGGCGATCGCTGCACTGCTCGATCAGTTTGTAGAATTAGGTATTGACTATATTGATGTATTTTTCTGGGGCTGGATTGGTTCTAAGGATGGGTCAGCTTTAGAAGATTGTTTACAGCTTTCTCCTGATTTAAAAGGAGCTAATTCTGTATATCAGCGTCAGATTGAAAAAATAGTTGGAGTTTCAGAGCGCCTTAAAAAAATGGGGGCTGTTCGCTATATCGGAGCCTCTTTTCATGATATGAATCTGGCTCAACAATGGTCTAACAGCCCTTTATTAGATGTAGTCATGGTTAGACACAATGTTGCTCATAAGTCTGCTCAATCGCAAGTGTTTAATCAACTAGACTCCCAAGACTCTCATAGACCAGGTATCGTTACTTTTAAATCTACAGGCTCTCACACAGGCGCTCTTTGGAATGCTCCCCAAGGTCTGCCTGAAAATTGTTGGCAACCTTCAGTACCTGATTTATATCGCTACTCTTTAAGCCAAAACTGTGTAGATGTTTGCTTGGCTGGATGGCAACGTCGGGAAGAAATTGATGCAGCCATTTCTAGTGTCCAGCAAGGCAAACTTACACCTGCGGAAATTAATTACCTGAATTTGTATGGAGATTTACACCGCAATCAACTTTCTCTCAAAGATATTTCGCCAGAAAACTTGATTTATCGCTCCTAAATAAAAAAATACAAAGTAGCTAATATTTTCCTGGCTAGAACCGCACAATATGTATTTTGCTCAAGATTACATACTATGACCATGCAACACTCTTTAGAAAAACTTACATTCCCAGAAATTACACCTGCAAGTGATGAAGATATCCTTGCTTACCTGCGCCATTCTTGCAAAATAGCTGAAATTGCTATTGCTGCTGAAAAAAATGCTCTGACTTTGAAACTCTGCGAACAGCTAGATATTAAAGTAACAGACGAAGAGTTGCAAGCAGCAGGTGATGCATTTCGCCAAGAAAACAAATTGCTGGGAACATCTGAAACTCTGGCATGGCTAGCACAGCAGCGCATTAGTGTAGAGGATTGGTCGCAAATCATTCGCATATCATTGCTATCTCAAAAGTTGAAAGAACATATTTTCGGTGCAGCAGTGGACGATCATTATATAAACAACCGAGATAGTTATAAACGGGTGGCTTTGTCTCAGATCCTTGTTCGTGATTTGACAGAGGCAATGAATATTACCAAAGCGCTTCGGGACAAAAAAGATTCTTTTTGTGCATTAGCTTTAGAATACTCTAAGGGTAAGCAGTCTAAAGAAAATGGTGCTTTTGTTGGTATCCGGTTTTTAACAGAATTGTCACCAGAAATTGCAAATGCTGTCACTGATACCAAGGTAGGTGAATTAGTAGGCCCAATTCAAACTCAACTTGGTTATCACATCCTGAGAGTTGAGAAGTGGTTCCCATCTGACTTGAGTGAAATCAGAGAGCAAATTTTAGAAATGCTCTTCAAAAGTTGGCTAGAAGAGAGAATAGCTTCTGCTCCTGATGCTTGATGTCGTGAAATTTTCCGTTTAATTTGTTATTGTTTATCCAAATCTGCCTCTTATTTTAAAAGGCATATATTTTGTTGTATTAAAAGCAGCAATATAATTATATTGCTGGGAAATTTTTATATGAAAAAAGTATTTTTATATGGGACATTAATGTTTTTATTATGTCAAATTATGTGAAATTTTTGGATTGAGTTACAGCTACTTAAAACCTAAAATTAGATATGTAATCAATCAGGATATATTTCTGATTGTTACTAAGCATAATTCATTAAAAAAATCAAAGGAAAGCATCTGATGGCTACTATCAAAATTTCCGATTTGCGTCCTGCTGGTTACGATTTGTTTGCCGATCAAGAAAGCTATTTGATGTCTTTAACTGAAGATGAACTAGGTAATCAAGGTGGTGCTATTTGGTCAGTTATCACTACAGCTAGTAGTGGAGCTTGTTTAAGCATTGGTCTTACTGTTGTTGCTGTTACTTTTGTCGCTTCCTACATCAAAGGTCGCTACTACTAAACTCTACTTGTTCTAAATATTTGGAACAGGTTAAGAAGCATTTGTATATGGCTTAAAAAGTCTGATTGATTTAGCCAGACTATTCTAAACCTACATTATTTCCTATATATATGTAGGTTTAGCAATCAGCAAAAAGCACTTTTCACTTAATTGATGCAAGAGGAAATTAAATCATGGCAACCATTTCTATTAGCAACCTTCAACCAGTTGGTTCATCTCTTTTTATAGATGAAGAAAGCTTTCTCAACGAGCTATCTGATGAACAAGCAGGATCGGCTCATGGTGGTTTCACCATTTTTGCACTTATCAGTCTTGGTTTAGCTTCTGCTGCACTAGGATATGCAGTAGGTCGTAACGATCGCAAGTAGGCTATAATACCTCTGTAGCTCATTCAAAAATTTTCAGTTCATCTAGTGAAGGACGTAGTCTTAATACTTATGTCCTTCACTCTACGTTTAAGGTAAATTGTTAGTTGTATTAACGGGAAATTAATTTATGAGTCAGCCTCCTGTTTATCAACCCAATGGGTACGAAGCCATTGTTCTACTGTTGTTCCTCGCTATTGGAAGTGCAGCTTTTGGATATGTTGTAGGCAAGAACGATAAAGATTCATTTCTAAATCGCCAACAACAAAGCCAACATATTGAGCAGAAAGAAGCAAATTCAAACAGTGAACTACTTTGAAGCAAGTCAAAATATACTCGGAAGTATCGTTGTCAAATTGGTATTCAGCCAATGCTGTATTTTATTCAAGACTAATTACTAATTCCACTTCCTGAACTTGCTGCTTTATCCATTCTGTAAATAAATCTGCAAAAATTTTATACCGCAATTTGTCATCAAGTTGCGGTTGAATAATCTCTTCAACCAAAATCAGGTGTACTCCCTTAGAAGTCAAAATTGGTTTTAGAACTTGTGGGGGTACAGCCGTAAAGATAGCAGCAGAAATCTCTGGTTTTAACTCTTGGCGACTCACTATCCCCCGATATCCCCCTTTTCGACGTAACTCTGTATCCTGAATGTATTTATGGGCAACATCATAAAAGCTCATCTCACCTTCACGAATCATGTAGAAAAGTTCTAGCGCCAAGTCTTCATCGTCTAATACAACTTCATAAATTACTGCACCTGCATAATTTAGTTGGTTTTCAAAGAAATAGGGTTCAACTTTATTAGCTAATAGATTATTAGTTAGCTTGCTAGAGATGACAGTGCCATAAACTATATCTTCAAAATCATCTAGGGAAATACCATGTTTTTTCAGCCATTCCCAGGTATCATCAGCACTATTAAGTTTGTTAGCTAACCGGATTTTGTCTGCTGCTTGTTGAAGTTCCTCGGTTTCTACTTTTATGCCAGCTTCTTCGGCGGCAGATATAATCACCTTGCGGCTAACAATCTGCTCAATTATCTCAGGAATTTTGCAAGATAGTTTGATTTGATAAAGAATATCTTCTTTGGTAATAGCGATCGTTTGTGACATGATGTTTCTCCTGAAGTAGATAGATGAGATTAAATATTTTTCACTAATCGGAAAGCTTTCTGCATTTGCTGGAAGGTTGGGTTTATGAATGTATAAGTATTGTGTCTCTACAATTTCACTCCACCCTGTTGTAACTGCTTAAATGGATCGAGTAGAAAATCAATAATCCGGCGCTGACGTACAATTACTTCAGCTGTCGCCGTATCCCCAGGATGCAAGGCAATACACTTATTAGCCGAGGGAATACAATTTTGTTTGAGGGCAATTTCCAAGTCATAAGCTGCTACCTTGCCATTAGGTGTTTCCACCTCTATGGTAGTGGGAGAAATCTCTAACAATTTTCCTTCCACTACCCCATAATCCTGAAAGGGATAAGCATCAAACTTTAACTTTACTGGCAATCCTTTTCGCAAAAAACCACTCTCGTTTGTTGCCATTTGCGCCCGAATTATTAATGGCGAACCTTGGGGTGAAATCTCTGCAATCATTGCTCCCGGCTGCACTACAGATCCAGCCCGTTGTATCGGTAATTGAAACACTCTACCATTCACGGTAGCTCTTAAGTCTCGTTGTCCTAACTGAAACTTTAACGAGACAATCTGACTCTTACTTTGAGCAATTTCTGCCTGAAGTGTAGTAATTTCTGTCTCTAAACTCTTTTGTTGTTCGTCGATTTTTAACACAGCTAGCTTACTGGAACGAGTTAAAGTCTGATAACTCCTTTCTTGTTCTTTCAGTCGCAACTGTGCCTGTTCAATATCTGCATTTGCTTGCCGAATAGTTCGCTCGTAACTACTTTGTTGTTCTAGCAAACGTAGTTTAGCTTGTTGAATATCTGACTGATTTTGTTCGTATAATTGTTGTTTATCTTTAGCTATATCTTGTTTCTCAACAACATTAATTTCTGGAACAACCCCTGACTGCCAAAGACTGCGATAGCGATTAACTTCTCGCTCGGTACTGGCTAAACTACTGTTGACTAACTTATTAGCTGTTTGATTATGCCCAAGAGTTTGTCGTGCTTGATTTACTTGAGCTAATTTTTCGTCTTTTTGTAAATCATAGGAATTCCTAAGAGCATTCATATTCTGTCGTGCTTGGTCAATTTGAGCTTGCTTTTCTAACTCTTGAGATTGGTTTTGTTGCTCTTGAGTTGTCAAAGATACAAC
Source organism: Nostoc sp. KVJ3 (assembly GCF_026127265.1). Classification (GTDB taxonomy): domain Bacteria; phylum Cyanobacteriota; class Cyanobacteriia; order Cyanobacteriales; family Nostocaceae; genus Nostoc. Next base: position 3,164,433 of record NZ_WWFG01000001.1, on the reverse strand, counting down.
TAACTGACTTTTAGATGAATTTAACTGAGAAAGTCGATTTAATTGTCCTTCTAATTTATCTTGTGCTTGCCGCAATTCTGCCTTAACTAATTCCGATTCTAATACTAATAAAGTCTGCCCAATTTTAACCGAATCACCCTCTTTTACCCTAATTTCGGCAACAGTACCTGCCACAGCAGCATCCAGCCTCACTGTCTTTCCTTTTGGCTCAAGTCGCCCTCTTGCTGTACCAGTTTCATCTACTTTAGATAACATTGCCCAAGGCAAAATTATCGAGACAAATATCACCAAAAAATAAAGCAATCCTCTTGTCCAAACCTGGGGTAAGCTATCAAGTAAATCTTTGGTCGCATCAGCCCAATCATCAGTTGATTTATCTGGTGTTTGCTCTTTTAAAATTTCCTCGCGCTGTTCTACCTCATAGATTTGGGTTTGAACTCTTCCATTCAATGTGTTTGGCATGATTTTTCCTGATATCAATTTGGGATTTTGGGAGTGAGGCATAGAGTATTTGGAAGAGACAAGGACTTACGCACAGATAACGGAAAATCGTTCGCGTAGCGTGCCGGAGGCATACCACAGAGGATGCAGAGGACACGTAGGAATAAGAGTTTGAGGTTTGTTTTTGCGTAAGTTCACTCAATAATTCTCTGTTGTCTCTTTTTTGTTTCACCCTGCAACATCCAACTGCTGATGATTGAGATAAAAATAATGTCCCCGCTTTGCCATCAACTCTTGATGAGTCCCACTCTCAATCAACACGCCGCGATCTAGCACTAAAATCAAATCTGCATTCCGCACGGTTGAAAGGCGATGAGCTATTACTAAGGTGGTTCTGTCCTTAAGGATTGTGTTTAAATTTGTCTGAATAATCCTTTCTGACTCTGCATCTAGATGGGAAGTCGCTTCATCTAAAATCAACAGTTTGGGATTTCCTAACAATGCTTTTGCGATCGCAATTCTTTGTCGCTGTCCCCCAGACAACATCCCCCCTCCTTCCCCAATCTGGGTTTCATAACCCATAGGTAAGTTTTTAATGAACTGATCGGCACCCGCCAATCGCGCCGCCTCAATAATCTCTGCTAATGTTGCCCCAGGATGTGCCAAGCTAATATTTTCCCGAATCGTTCCGCCAAACAAAAAGGTATCTTGGTCAACTACTCCAACCTGTTCGCGGAGAGAACGCAATGAAAGACTGTTAATATCTTGCCCATCAATCAACACTTTGCCATCTGTGGGAGAATATAACCCCAAAACCAGTTTAGAAATCGTGGTTTTACCCGAACCACTCCGTCCCACTAGGGCAACCATTTGCCCACTTTGGACTTCAAAACTGAGATTTTCTAAAACATTGATATCGCTTTCAGGGTGATAGCGAAATGTCACGTTGTCAAAGCGAATATTACCTTGAATTGATGGTAAAGATTGCCGGACTTGATGCTGCAAATCCTCTTCTGGTTCCGCATCCAATACATCATTAATGCGTTCCACCGCAATCACCACTTCTTGCAATTGATTCCACAAAACCGTTAATCGTTGGAAGGGTGTAATAATATTTCCCAGCAGCATATTAAATGCCACCAATTGCCCAATAGTTAACTCGTTGTGAATAACTTGATACGCCCCAAACCACAGCAAGACAGTAGTTAGCACTGCTTCAATTGTGTTGCTGAATATTTGCAAGCGATTGCTGATAATTTGACCGGAAAAGTTAGTTTTTACTTCTTTACTTAATAACTCTTCCCAATGCCAACGCACTGTCTGTTCTACGGCTGTGGATTTAACCGTTCGTATACCAGAAAGGGCTTCAATCAAATAGCTACTTTCCTTGGCAACAGCATTAAATATTTCCCTAGAAATCTTTTGTAAAAAAGGTGTGGCAATCAATGCCAAGAGGAAAAAAGGCGGTATTATTACTAATACCAACAACGCCATTTTCCAACTGTACCAAAACATCAATCCTAAATAGATAAAGACAGTGACTAAATCTAGCAGGATGGACAACGCCTCACCGGAAAGGAAGCGTTGAATTTTGCGGTTTTCCTGTACACGAGAGATAATATCCCCCACATAACGAGACTCAAAGTAACTCAAGGGTAGCCGCAGGGTATGGCGAATAAATCCGACAATTAATGCTAAATCTACCTTATTCGCTGTGTGGTCTAACAGATATTGCCGCAATCCTGTCATCGCCACACGGAATAAACTAAAAATCAGTAACCCTAATCCCACTGCTGTTAAGGTTAGTTCAGAACGCTGCACTACTACACGGTCTAAAATTAGCTGGGTAAATAAGGGAGTAACAAGTCCAAAAATCTGGATAAATAAGGAAGCGACAAACACTTCCAGCATCACTAAAGAGTGAGGCTTCATCAATTCAAAGAATTGCCAAAAGGGAGTTGTAGTCTCTTTAGCATCCTTTAACCAGGCTGTGGGTTGCAGCAGCAGTGTATAGCCAGTCCAGTTGGCTTTAAATTCTTGGTGGGTGAGGGTACGTTGACCAATACCAGGATCTGCCACAATTACCTGTTTAGGGGTAATTTCGTAGACAACAATGTAATGCTTGCCTTCCCAGTGAGCGATCGCAGGTAATTTTTGCTTGGCTAATTGGTCAAGACTCGCTTTCACCGGTCGCGTCGCAAATCCAATGCTTTCCGCCGCCGCCGATAACCCCCGCAACGATGAGCCATTGCGGTCAACATTGGCGATATCTCGCAAGCGATTTACACTAAAGTTTTTCCCCCAATAGCGAGATACCATCACTAAACAAGCTGCACCACAATCCGATCCACTCTGTTGGGCAAAAAATGGATAGCGCCGAATCACACGTTGCAATAAATGCCCGACTCGCTGTGTGGAGTTGGGAAAATAGGCTTTGCTAATCTTTTTCGTGGCTGGCTCTACTGCTGGCGTTGACAAAATCTTCGGTTCATGCAGCCGTTTGGAGTCAGATGGCAGTACTGGCGGCTGATCTGAGTCTGGCTGTTGGGGATTACGGGACAGTGCTTTAGTCCATAAATGCTCCCGAATTTGGGGATATTTAGCCATCAATGGCCACAATACTTCACTCGGAATAAAACACAGTTGTAAGTTGACTGAAGCTCTTGCAGCATAAGCTTTAAAGTCACCCTCCTTAAACAAGGTAAATTCCCCAAATGAGTCTCCCGATTCTAAAGTGGCGATTAACTCATCGGCGTTATCTAGTAACCTGACTTTGCCAGCGATCGCAATATATATACCTGGTTGAGCATTAGTTCCTTGCCAGAATTTGCCGACTTTTGGGTTGATAAATTTAACTTGTTCAAGACAGTGTTGAAATTCCTCTGTAGAAAGAGAATAACCTAGAGTATTGTTGAACTGTTGTAGAGTCAGCAACTGAGCAGATATATTTTGCGCCATGAATGTCTAAATGTTTTCCTAATTTGGCAAAATTAATAGGTAAAAATTCGGAATCATCTGGAATACCTGCCGATTGGAGGTCACAAATCAAAATTTTGGAACCCTGAGCCTGTTCAGTGCTGTTTTGTTGAGGATTAGTGGATTTTGGTAGTGTGGATAATCCCATCTGTTTGAGCAGTCGCTTGATATGGCGATCGCTCACTTCAATGCCAAATTCTTTCGCCAGATGTTTCCCTAGCCAGTTTGCTGTCCAGCGGCGAAAAGCATAGCCGCGATCGCGGGGACTACTATTAACCAGTTCTTTCAAACGTTCTAAATACTGGTCATTTACTGACTTCGGGCGACCAATGGGGCAATCTTGCCATTGATGTGCCATTCCACTTTGGGCTATGTGTGTCCAATATCGTGCTGTTGCTGCACAACATCCCAAAGTTTGACAAATCGACCTTTGAGTTTTCCCCTCATCTGCCAACAACATGATTTCAATTCGTTGGCGGTAGGATTCAACTAGACTTTTGTCCAAATTTTGTAGTAGCAGTTTCCTCTGAAACGCTGTTAAATACTTGCCACTAGATGTACTTAAGTTGTTAGTTTCAGTTTTCCCTTGGCAGTCGGACATATACGTAGAATTTAAGAATTTGTTTGTTTTTTTTGTAGCTCCACAAATGCCCTGTGCTTGATGGCTAATTTGTCAAGCATTTCTAAATGAGTGTTTAGATTTTCCAACTTATTATACTAGTAGCCCACATTTTTTTATGTATTTTCTACTAAGTAAGTAGGCATCAAAAAACCAAGCTATGTAACGAAATGTAAAATCAGCGAATAGCTTAGGAATTGGTCATTCCATTATTTTTACAAAACTAAACATACATAGGTTTGATCGTGCTGACTTACTTATATATAGATATAGATTAAGCTACTAATGACCTTTTTAAATTCTGAAGATTAAGGTCTAAATAAGTTTTGATAAAATGTTGGGCTAAATATGCCAGTTGCGTATGTATATTTATAGGACTTACGCAAAAACTCTCTGAAACTCTTATTTCTTTGTGTCCTTTGCGGTTCGTTTTTTCATGATTTTGCGTAAGTCCTGATTCATTACAGCAGATTGCGAGTTGGTGAGGTACAAAAATACCCCACCCTAACCCTCCCCTTATAAAGGGGAGGGAACTAGATTTCTTTTTCCCCCCTTTATAAGGGGGGTAATTCACCGTAGCCCCAAGCAGTACTTCATTTACTTGCAAAGTGCTGTAAATATCTGATTTGTAAGTATAAATATTTAGGACTTACGCAAAAGGACACGTTGTAGGGGCAATTCATGAATTGCCCGTACCGTCAATGTTTTAAATATTGTCCGCAAGCTTGTACTATACCCTCTTTAATCAGATCCAAGAGTTAAACCACATTCGCAGCTTATAACCGTCAGGAGAGAGGGGTAAACCTAAATAAATAGGCATCCAGAAAATAAAAGCAGCGAGAATAATAAAAGTAATGGTGACACCTAGCACCCGGAGTTGTTGATAATAACTGCGAAGACACTGATCGACAAACCAAGCGATCGCTAAAAATACAAACACTAATGCACACATATAATGGTATATAAAAGCGCACCTCGTTACCTCTACCCAGGGCGCTAAGTTGGCAGTATAATTTATTACTAAATACAGACCAATCCAAGTATCAACACTCAGAGTTGTAGGCACAGAAAAACGCTTTTCCTTCACCCAAGGAATTATTGTCTGTGATACCAGCATCCCTACTAAAAACAATATGGCAGCGACACCAAACCACCATAAAAAGGGATTGCCCATTGCATGGACATCATAAATAACTTTTCCAGTACCGGCAGGTAAAGGTGGCCCCATTACAGGTAATGGTTCGGTGATACTCTCAGCCGTTTGATAATAATATGCCATTGGTCGAGTCATCAAAGGCCATTTGTACCAGGCAGCACAATAAGGATGTACGTTAGGACTATTACCACCTAGCTGTAAGTGAAATTTCAAAATTTGCCGATGTACTTCTATAAATCCATAAGTTTTATCTAACTGAAGGTGAGGAATCCAGATGATGCTGTAGATAGAAGCTGGGATAATTCCTAGATAAAATAACATCTGGAAAATATTTAGCTGAGTCAAGTTTTGTAGTGGTGTCTGAGATAAGGGAAATGCTAGGGATGGGGGAGAATAAGTACTAACTCCTCCCTCCTCTATTCTGCTTTCTAGCTCCTCTCCTGCCTCTTTCAAAAAGAGTTTGGAGTTAGAAAAAGAATGGATTCCTCGAATTATCCAAGCTGCTAGCCAAATGAGATAAGCACCCGATAGAAACCATAAACCATTCCACTTAGTACCAACTGAAGCACCAAAAGCAATGCCAGCAAAAACTAACCAAAATGAACGTCGCCGATTGTGGTTCTCTAATGCCAATAATAAAAACCAATGCCCTAATAAACCAAAGATGACGATATAAATATTACTTAAAGCATAGCGAGATTCAACTAGAAAGATGCCATCACAAGCTGTAAACAAACCTGCTATGATTGCAAAGCTACGGCGATAACTCAACTGATAAGCGATCGCAGCCACAACTAAAGGAATAAATGAGCCGGTGAGGGCATTTAACCACCGATAAGTCCAAGGCGATCGCATTGAACCTGTCAGCCCATTTACGGTATCGTGCCAAAAGGGAATGTGACTACCAATCCAAATGCCAATGCCGATTATATATTGACTGAGGGGCGGATGAGCATTAAAAAATGGTGTATGCGTGAGATAATTATTACCAAATTTGGCAAAGTAAACTTCATCAAATACCAGAGTGTTGAATCGCTCCAGTCCCCAAAACCGTAAGGCGAGTGAGAGGATAAATATACCCAACATCCCAATTCGGAACCATTTTTTGGTTATTGGGTATTGGGTATGGGGCATGGGGTACGGGGCATTGGGCATGGGATAATAATCAGCAGAATATAGCGATCGCTATATTACAGTCAGCGATCCAGAAGTTCAACTATTGTTGGTTATGCGATCGCAAATTCGGAATTTTTCCGCAGTTCTTCAGAACGGAATCCTAATACAATCTGATCCTTTGCCACACCAGCGCTCACCAGTTCCGTTGCTAGTCCATCTTCAGTGCCATCACGTTGAATCCAAATTTTGCCATCAATAATATCAATGTGAATCAGACAGCCATGAACGCGGCGTGTTGCAGTTACAGAAAGTTCAGGCACTGGTTCTCGACCAAGAATCATCACCAAATATCGATCCTGTTCTTTATCAAAAATAGTTTCATGCTGAATATCACCGTAAGAGTAAGGAATTTTCGTGTGTTCAGTAAGAATGGTGCAAATTATCTGTCTGTATTGTTCCAGAGTATCCATCGGACTATAACCTCTCGCTTTGGATTGAAAACGATCAGGGGAATTTTGTAGTCTTCCAATATAAGTTTACCAAGCGGTTCTTCCTCAAAAATAGCGCATTCTTTAAGTTCTCGTGGTAACGGTCTCTAGCTGGCATAAATTACTCGAATTACGAATTATTACCCTCAGCTTTTGCCACTTCTAGCATTGTCTTTAAAACCGAATCTGGATTCAGACTGATTGAATCAATTCCCTGTTCAACTAAAAACTGAGCAAATTCTGGATAGTCGCTGGGTGCTTGTCCACAAATGCCGATTTTGCGATCGCATTTTTTCGCCGCTTCTATGGCCATTTTTACCATTCGTTTAACCGCTGGACTGCGTTCATCAAACAATCTCGCTACCAATGCCGAATCCCTATCTATCCCTAGCGTCAGTTGAGTTAAATCATTTGAACCAATGGAGAAGCCATCAAATACCTCAGCAAATTCCTCAGCCAGAATCACATTACTCGGCAACTCACACATCACATAAACCTGTAAGCCGTCAACACCCTGCTTTAAACCATTTTTTGCCATCTCTGTCAAAACCAACCGCCCCTCATCAGGAGTTCGACAAAAAGGAATCATCGGAATAACATTTGTTAAACCCATCTCTTCCCGTACCCGTTTAAGGGCATGACATTCTAAAGCAAAAGCTTCTCTGTAGCCTTCATCATAGTAACGCGCCGCTCCTCGCCAACCTAACATCGGGTTTTCTTCATTTGGTTCAAACTGTCGCCCACCTAATAAATTGGCATATTCATTACTTTTGAAATCTGACATTCTAACAATTACTGGTTTGGGATAAAATGCCGCCGCAATTCGACCTATCCCTTGAGCTAATTTATCTACAAAATATTGAGGTTTATCGTCATAAAGTGAGGTAATATCAGCAATTTTAGCTTTGACAAATTCATCTTTTAATAATTCATAATGAATCAGCGCCATTGGATGAATTTGGATTTGGTTAGCAATGATAAATTCTGTCCTTGCTAAACCTACGCCATCGTTAGGAATTGCCGATAAACTTAATGCTTCTTGGGGATTACCCACATTCATTAAAATTTGAGTATGAGTACGCGGTAAGTTTTCTAAAGGAACTTCTTCAACTTCAAAAGGTAATAAACCTGCATAAACTTTTCCTTCTTCTCCTTCGGCGCAAGAAATTGTCACCTCTTGACCAGGTTTCAAAATTTCTGTAGCATTGCCACATCCCACGATCGCAGGTACACCCAATTCTCGCGCAATAATTGCGGCATGGCATGTTCTACCACCAGAGTTGGTGACAATTGCACTGGCGCGTTTCATAATTGGTTCCCAATCGGGGTCAGTTCTTTCTGTCACCAAAACTTCCCCAGGTTGAAACTGTTCGAGTTTTTGAACATCTAAAATTAGGCGGGCTTTCCCTTGACTAATCGCTTCTCCAATTGCACTTCCCGTAACCAGGGGAATTGGGGATTGGGAATCAGCGAGTGAGGAGTGGGAAGATTTTTCCCCATTCCCGATTCCCCATTCCCGATTCCCCAATACCAAGCGATAACTCCGCAGCACATTTCCTGTCTTCTGCGACTGGACGGTTTCGGGACGCGCTTGCACAATAAAAAGTTGGTTAGTAATTCCATCTTTTGCCCACTCAATATCCATTGGAGTGAAAATACCGTGGACTTGAGAATAATGATCTTCAATTAAACACGCCCAAGTTCCTAGTTGTAAAATCTCTTCATCACTCAGGGCGAACTTGCCTCTGTCGCTGGGCGAAACGGACACATTTTTCGTAAATTTAGAACCGTCATCATAAATCATTTTCAGTTCTTTGCTGCCCAATTTTTTATCGATAATTGGGCGGAAACCAGCTTTTAAAGTTGGTTTAAAAACATAATATTCATCGGGATTTACAGACCCTTGGACAACGTTTTCACCTAAACCATAAGCGGCTGTAATCAGTGCTGCATCCTTAAATCCGGTTTCTGTGTCAATGGAGAACATCACCCCAGAGGTTGCTAAGTCAGAGCGCACCATTTTTTGCACACCAACGGCAAGGGCAATGCTAAAGTGGTCAAATCCCTTAGTGTGGCGATAAGAAATAGCGCGGTCAGTAAATATGGAAGCAAAGCATTTATGACAAGCTGCTAAAACCCCTTCAGCACCAACAACGTTGAGGTAAGTTTCTTGCTGTCCGGCAAAACTAGCATCCGGTAAGTCTTCAGCGGTGGCACTAGAACGGACTGCCACATCTGTCTCTGCATGGTATTGTTCGCAAAGATTATGGTAGGCTGTAGCGATCGCCTCTCGCAATTCTATAGGAAATGGGGTGTGGATTAATAGCGATCGCGCTTTTTTTCCCCGTTCGCGTAAATTTTTGACATCCTCAACATCCAAGTCGGCAAAGAGTTTGCGTAACTTTGCTTCTAACCCGGCTGATTGGATGAAATGACGATAAGCATAAGCAGTAGTAGCAAATCCGGTAGGAACGTTAATCCCTTTAGGCGTTAGCTGTTGAATCATTTCGCCCAGTGAGGCATTTTTACCCCCAACTAAAGGGATATCAGCAATACCAACTTCATCAAACCACAAGATTAGCGATCGTTCTTGGGCAGATGGAGATAAAGTGCTTTTAGATACTGTAGTCATAAATATTACCTTTTAAGTTTATAATTTGTAAGTGCGTAACCGTTTGCATATCTTTCCCATATTCAATTTTAGATTTTTCATTCTGTCGTGTAACTTTAAATTTAGCGATTAAATACAACGCTATAGTCAATAAAAGTTAACAATTATTTAGGCTAATAGGTGTATTAGAATACTGGATGTAATAAATAATGGCGCAACTAGAACGACTGCTGAAAATGGCAGAAGATGAGTTAACTGAGTACAGCACTGATGCCCGCAAAATGGAAAAACTACGCCGTAAAATAGGTTTAACAGTTTCGGCGGCTGAACAGCGACAAGTTAAAGAAGCATTATTAGCTAATAAGAAATCTAATCTAGTTACTCAAATTGTGGAAGAACAAAGACAAACGGTAGCCTTACCATTTTGGGGAATTGCTGGATTGGGTTTGTTATTCGGAATTTCTTTAAATCAACCGTTCTGTTTGTTAGCAGCTATAGTTGGGACTGTATCAGCTTACAGAATTCAGAAATGGGGTTGGCAATTACAGGCAAGGAGCTTATTGTTACAAACATTGGAAGATATTGAAATGCGTATTGTGCAACCCAATAATTGACACTTTGCTGTCTCAAAACATAGTAATTCTACTTTCACAAACTCACAATTTCCTTACCAGCGTCCCTGGTGTAATTTGTTGAAGGTTACAAAGTGGCCCATGACTCTAAATCCAAAAATAGGTAAGTACCAAGGTGATAGCAGTTAGCGGTAGCCCAAATCGCAAATGTTCCCCAAAAGTAAGCCGATATCCCTGTTTGGCAACAGCTTCCGCCACAATTAAGTTTGCCACTGAACCCAGCAAAGTGAGATTTCCCGCCAGTGTTGAAGCTGCTGCTAGTAGTAGCCAAGTGCGGGTGTCGGGATGGGGAATTAGGTGATGTAGTAACAATACAGCCGGCACATTTGACACTAGATTTGATAGCAATGCCGTTATCCCCAAAATGCTCAAGGGATCGTGGACAAAACGAGAAAGCCATCCCAAAGAACCGAGTTTTTGCACACCCTCGGTAAGGATGAACAGTCCACAAAACATTAATAGCAAATCCCAGTCTACCTTTTGTAAAATTCGCTCTGGTTTGAGTCGGCGCGTTACCAGTAATAATCCGGCAGCAATTAAGGTAACTTCAGCAGTAGGAATTCCGATTAAAAATGCTACCAGTAATCCACTGGTAATTAATAGACTTTTAACTAACAGTGGCTTAAGAACATGGTAACGGGGTGGTTTGACTTTTAAGTAAGGGCGGAGCGATCGCACTTCGGGATATAACCACCACAATAAACCTACCTGAATTGTCAAACAGATCAACGCAAGTGGTGTTAAGGCTTTGGCAAATTCCAGATAACTAATGCCAGAGAAGGAACCGATCAAGATATTTTGCGGATTACCGCTCAAAGTGGCAACGGAACCGAGGTTAGTTGCACCTGCCAGCGCTAGCAAATAGGGAATAGGTTTAAGCTTGAGTAACTGGGTAATACCAACTACCAGAGGTGTCAAAATTAGGGCGATTGTATCATTAAGAAAAAGGGCTGAGAGAATACCACTGCCAAAAGTTAACACCACCAGTAACCCGAATGGGCTGTGAATGCGGCGGATTGTATAATCAAGGGCAAGCTGGAAAAAACCAGAAGCGGCGAGATTGGCGCTGATTACCATCATCCCAAATAGAAAAATTAGTGTTTTGTAGTCGATCGCGCCCCACGCCGTAGGCAAATCTAGTACCCCCAATGCCATCAAAAAGGCAGCACCAACAATGGCGATCGTCGCCCGATTCATTCGCAATCCGGGCAAGTAACCTAGCCCTAACCCGATGTAGGTGATAATAATCACGAGATATCGCAAAACTACCATTGCTCTATTCCCTAAACGTCGCAAGCCCCGATTTAGAGCTTACTGGATAGGCTGTAGATTTAGTTTCGGGCATGAAAAACCAGAAGAAAATTAAGGCAACTGTTGCGATCGCTGCCATAGTCAAAAAGCTAGCATTGTAGCCAGCAGATTTCGCAACAAAACCAGCCAAGGAATTACTGAGGGATGCACCAATACCAACAGCAGTTCCAATTGCTCCCTGTGCCAGATTAAAGTGTCCGGTTCCCTTAGTCAAATCGGCAATCACCAAAAGCTGCATCACCCCAAAAATTCCTCCGCCAACCCCATCTAATAATTGCACTGATACCAGAAAGAAAGGATTATCGCTGAGGGTATACAGCACGGCACGAATCGGTAACACCAGAAATGCGATCAGAAAAATAGGTTTACGTTGATCTTTACTCGCCCGTCCCCCAACCAAAATTCCCAAGGGAATCATCACTAATTGAGCAGTGACAATACAGGCAGACATAAATAACGTTGGACTAGCGCCTTGATGGTGAGCCAGTACCTCACCGACCAAGGGTAACATGGCAGCGTTGGCAAAGTGGAACAACACTGCACAGATGGCAAAAATCAGGAGACGGCGATCGCTCAATAGGGTTGTAAACTTAGAAACATTAACTTTTTCTTTCCCATCTTCTTGTATCTCTTTGCTTTCTTGCTCGTCACCCCCTCTTGCTAACCGATAATTAATATCCTGTTTGCGAATCTTGAAAGCGCAGACAATCACTGCAACTGACATCAGCGCCATAAAGTAGAAGATAGCTGCCTGAGCCACAAAATGACCGATTAATCCTGCCAGCATTGCTGCTGCGACATTTCCAGAAGAACTGAGAGTTTGGTTGCGCCCAAGGCGATATTCAATACCCCCTCGTCCTACCAATCCTAGAGAAATTGCAGCGATCGTTGGGCCAAAAAATGCTCCAGCAATGGCGCAGAAGGATTGAGATATTGTAATTACGGGGAATGATGGGATCGTAACGGTGGCAATTGAACTGATGCCAATTAACACAGCAGCGATAATAATTAGCGATCGCTTCTGGCGTAACCGATCGACTAATCCTCCAATCGGTGTTTGAGCAATTACCCCTGTCAATCCTGAAATCGTCATTACCAATCCCACCTGAGAGGGGTTCCAATGCAGACTTGAAGTTAGATAAACCACTAGAAACGGGCCGACACCGCCCTGAATATCTGCTAAAAATACATTTAACCAATCGAGTGCTTTTAGACTTCCTTGATGCTTCACCGAACGAGTAACCATATCTTTGCTTGCTACAAAACTTCATAAAGTTGGGTTATGCAACTTTATGTGCAAAAAGCGTGCCATTCGGCTGAGGAAAGACTTTACAGCAGTTTTCAGGTAAATACACATCAAGCGTATCCAGCACTGCTAATACCAATTCTGTATGAAGATACGCTAAAGCTATTTAAGTCCACCAAATAACGAATGGGCAAATAAAGCGGCTTGAGTGCGATCGCGCAAACTCAACCGACTCAGAATACTGGTAACGTAATTCTTAACAGTGTTTTCTGAAAGAAAGAGTGATTCAGCAATTTCACGATTATTAGCTCCAGAAGCAATTAACCGCAATACATCCAATTCTCTAGGTGTGAGTTGCGACAATTCCGGTGGAGGTTCTACAGACGGCACAGGTGCGGCAATCGGCGTAAGTGCTTTCTCAAACAATCCCGGGCCGAGTAGGGTTTGTCCCTTGTATACAGAGCGAATTGCCAACATCAGTTCATCAGGTTCAGTATCCTTGAGCAAATATCCCTTTGCACCCAGCCGCATCGCCTGGTAAACATACTCATCATCATTGAAGGTAGTGAGGACGAGAACCTTAATGTGAGGATATTGTTGAGCGATCGCTTTTGTTGTCGCAACTCCATCCATTACGGGCATCCGAACATCCATCAGGACAATATCGGGTTGTAGTATGGAAATCTGTTCGAGTGCGCGTTGCCCATTTTCTGCCTCACCAATTACCTGCATCTCTGCATTAGACTCAAGCATACTCTTAAGTCCCTGGCGAATCAGATGCTGATCGTCAACTAATAAAATCCTAATCATAAGACCTCGCGGTATGTGGGAAACTCAGTCACTTTAGTACTGACAGCGTTGCGACACAGGCGGCTTTAACCGCATTGAATCTTGGTTTAATTGCAAATGACGGAGTGGGCAACTAGCTAGGCATTCCAGGGTGTCGTGACTCAAAAAACGTAGTCAAGTTTTGACTTAGACTGGTCAGTACAGCTTGTTTGATTTCTCTTACAAGCTCAGTGGCTTTAGCCCTGAGTTACTGACAGCTAAAATAACAGCTTTGATAGTGGTAAAGAAACAGAAATACAGCAACCTGTTCCAAGTTTACTCTCAAGATGCAACTGAGCGCCCAGTGCAACCGCTCGTTCTCGCATCCCTTGCAACCCAAAGCCGGTTGTATTTTGAGTGGGGTTAAATCCTTTGCCATTATCTTCAATAGACAGATGAATCATCCCAGTGTGAGCCAGTAATCCCACACTAACACTTGTCGCCTGAGCGTGTTTGCAAATATTTGTCAGCGATTCTTGCACAATCCGGTAAAGGGCCGTGTTTACTTCTGTTGGTAAAGTGTACGGCAGATCAATTTTACAGTATGGTTCAATACCTGTAGTTTGCTCAAAATCTGTCAATAGTTTTTCAATGGCTGATTTCAGAGATTGCCCTTGTAAAGGATTTGAACGTAAAACAGAAAGCGATCGCCGAATTTCCAACAGCGCCTCAGCCCCCAATTCCTTTGCTTGCTTGAGAAATGTTAATGCTTTGTCATTATTTGATTCCCAGAACAACAGGGTATTATTAATCTGAATAGTTTGGGCAACTAGAGTATGTCCTAAGCCATCATGAATTTCACGGGCAATTCGATTGCGTTCTTGTAAGGTTGCCTGATCTTCAATTCGTAGCGCATACTGACACAATTGTTGATTAGTAATCTCTAATTGTTGATGGGTAATTTCTAACTGCTCTCGACTTTGGCGTTCTGCAAGTAGGGCATTAATTAGTAATAAAGCGAATACTAACGTTAAGCTAAACAATAATATATTACTTAATCGCCAATCCCAAGACATGGCAATTATATCTCGCCTAAAATTCTCAGGTACAATCGGTCTTGATAAGAGCAGTGTTGCATAAGTGAGCAGAGATAAAACCAAGACAAACAACTGTCCCGATCGCTTAAATATGAGAGAACTCCGCATCACCAATACCAAACACAGCAGGAAAACGGAACGACTAGATAAGCTATGTTGAGTCGTTGGCAGCAAAATTAAAACGAATTCCAGGGCTGTATAAAGTAATTTTGTTTCCAGCTTTACCATTGGTAGCCTCAAGCCCATCAAGCTGAAAGTGGCGACTACCAAAACTCGTAGCAGGAAAGACGAGGACAAATCAAAGGGTAGCAGAACTTCCATGAACATTGCTGTAGCTAATAACAGCCACTCTAAGTAAAGCAACAGACGAAATGATGGGTAAGTCAAGCGAATCATAGAACTGCTCCAACTCAACGGCCTTTGTGACAAAACCATAGGTATTTTCACAATTTTAGAGGGAATATAGTTAAACAACACATCAGTCCTTTTGAAATTGCAAAGCACGAGTGGGCAAGAAATTCTTAACTACGAATTTTAGATTTTAGATTTTAGGGTTTATGTGTGCCCCTTCTAGTCGAAATAAATTTAAAAGACGCTCTCTACAAGACGCTTTGCGTAGCTTGCTTCGACCTAGTAATGTGCGTATAGATGAATTGCTCCTACAGTATGTAGGTTTACGTAAGTCCGAAATTACTGGACTTTTTGAAAAAATCGCAGAGTTGGAGGCGGTGATCATGAAACTATCCTTCCTATATAACGAATCTGTCTCTAGAAACGGTAGAGCAATTCTGACTGATTAACTATTTATAAATTAGGATAAAAGTCATGCTCACTTGAGTACTTTTTTCCTGGTTAGGTTAGGAATTATAGTTCATGCATAAACCTATCTTAACTTCTAAGATTAGCAGATGTGAGCAAGGCAGCAATTTTTCAAAAGTTTTCAACTGACATCCAACACAAAACCAAGAAGTAAATGATTAAAAAACAGATAATTTTACCAACTCTTCTATTTGCAACTATCCTGATTGCAGGAATGACAGGTTGCAGCAATTCTAAGTCTCCAGATGTATCTCAAGGGGACAATTCTGGTGGAACAAAGGTGTCTGATACCAACACCTCTCCGACAAGTTCTCCCGGAGCGAATGCACCGGAACGCGCCGAAAAGCGCGAAGCAGTTCGCAAGCAAATTGAAGCAGTTCTAACCCAAGATCAGGTAAAGGAATTGTCAACAAAATTGCAACAAGGTGAAAGAATGCGTAAAGCAGTATTGAGCCTAAATTTAACGGCTGAACAAAAGACTAAAATCCAGGATATTTTTAAGACTGCTTATCCCCACAGAAAAGGACAATCTGATAACTCGTAATTACTATTGCATAAGGGTTTTGTGGTTCTCATACTCTGCATGGGAACCCGATACAGTAGGGTATTTAGCCACTTAACTTCAAATATTGCTGAATTCGGAATTCTTCTTTAAGAGTTAAACTATGCTTAAACAAAAATTGATCGTCAAGATAGAACTCGCACTCATCGCAGCAATCTTGACAGGGTGTAGTCTCTACGCTTCCAAAGCTTTAGGTAAAACCCAACCTAGCCCCCAAAAACTGGTGGATGAAGTGTGGCAAATCCTAGATAAAAATTATGTTGATGTTAGCTTTAATCATCAAGATTGGAAAGCAATTCGACAGCAATATCTTAGCCGCTCCTATAGTTCTAAGAAAGAGGCTTATGGCGCGATTCAAGAAATGGTGGCTAAATTAGGCGATCGCTACACCGAGTTTTACGACCCCCAAGAATTTAAAGCCCTAAATAGCGATCTTTCTGGTAACGTCACTGGTGTAGGGCTGGAACTGGGAGAGAATGAAAAAACTAAAGCCTTAACCGTTATCGCCCCGATTCAAGGTACACCTGCTTTTAAAGCGGGTATTTTGCCGGGTGATTTAATTGTCCAGATTAACGGTGAAATAACTCAGGGAATGAAAATTGAGGATGCGGTTAAGCGAATTGTGGGCCCGGTGGGAACCAAGGTAGTACTCACGATTCAACGGGGTAGCCAATCGCAAACTTTTAAACTTACCCGCGCTAATATTGCAATCCATCCTGTGACTTATAACGCTCAAACAATACCAGCCGGTAAAATTGGTTACATCCAGTTGCCACAATTTACAGAAACGGCTCCCCAAGAGATGCATCGAGCAATTGAAGCATTAGAAAAACAGCAGGTGCAGGGCTACGTTTTGGATTTGCGTTCCGATCCGGGCGGGTTGCTGGATGCGAGTTTGGAAATTGCCAGTATGTGGTTGAAGCAAGGAGCGATCGTATCTTTGGTAAATCGAGATCAAGTTAAAGATAGCTACAATGCGACGGGACATCCTCTAACCAACAAACCCTTAGTGATATTGGTGGATAAAGGATCTGCCAGCGCTAGCGAAATTCTAGCAGGAGCGCTGCAAGATGACAATCGCGCCACCTTAGTCGGGACTTACACCTTTGGTAAGGGTTTAGTTCAATCTGTAGAGCCTCTAGAGGATGGTTCGGCGCTGAAACTAACGATCGCTAAATACTACACACCAAAAGGTCGAGATATCAATCATGTTGGCATTGCACCAGATATTACTGTGGCGTTAACCGAGGCACAACAGCAAGCGTTAGTAGAAAACCGAACCTTGGGAACATTAGCCGATCCTCAGTATGCTAGCGCTGTTGCAGACTTGAGCAAATTGATTCAGTCTGGAGCTAATCATCTGAGTTTACAGCGTGGAAAATAAGTATCCGGTTACTTTTGACAATATCTACTATAGGATTCCTATTTGATTTTTGCGTGTCATCCGCCCCATTAAGGAACTGACAAATAAAAAAACATCCCAAATTTTCTTATGGGACAGGTGATTTTTTGGAAATCTCTAACGTGTTTGTAGTAAGGACTTCAATCCTTGATTTTTAAGCACTAAAGTCCTTACTACAAACCTTTCAAAATTTTTGCAACAAAGCATTAGGTAGACATATATTCTGCATTCCCCATTCAATATGAGTAACTTAAAACTTCTAGAGACTAAAGCTAGCAACATCAGCAAATCATCCTCCCCTCCAACTGATACAGTCCGTAGCTATCTTCAAGAAATTGGCCGGATACCTCTGTTAACCCATGAGCAAGAAGTTTTTTTTGCCCAACAAATTCAGCAGATGATGACAATACTTGCTGAATCAAAAAAACTAGCTGTCGAATTAAAGCGCCCACCGACGCTACCAGAATGGGCTAACTGGATGCAGTTAAGCGAACAAACACTACTTCAGCAGCTAGATGAAGGGAAAAAAGCCAAGCAGAAAATGATCACGTCTAATCTCCGGCTTGTGGTTTCAATTGCCAAGCAATATCAAAGACGTAACTTAGAGTTGATGGACTTAGTTCAAGAAGGTACTTTGGGTTTGGAGAGAGGAGTTGAGAAATTCAATCCGGCTCTAGGATACAAGTTCTCAACCTACGCTTATTGGTGGATTCGTCAAGGAATTACTAGAGCGATCGCCCAGCAAGGACGCGCGATTCGATTACCCATTCACATCAATGAAAAGTTAAACAAAATTAAGCGGGTGCAGCGGGAGTTATGTCAAAAACTGGGTCGCGTTCCCACCAGTACAGAAATTGGTGATGTACTTTCTTTGGAGCCTAGTCAAATTCGAGAATTTATCCTTTTAGCTCGTCAAACTATCTCTTTAGATATTAGAGTTGGAGCAGATAAAGAGGTAGAATTGCAAGACTTGATAGAAGACTGGAGATATTCTTCTAATGGCTATTATACCCAGGAATCTCTCAATCAAGAAATGGAAATCTTATTTTCAAAATTACCTCAGCAACAACAAGAAATATTAAATTTGCACTTTGGTTTGATAGACGGACAAAAACTTTCTCTAGAACAAATTGGTCAGCGTATGGGTATGAGTCGAGAACGAGTCCGGCAGATAGAAAAACAAGCTCTAAATCTTTTACAGCAGCAGTTAAGTAAATATTGAAAAGGAATGCAAAAACCAGAATTCAGAATTAATTAGTATGGAATAACGAACCGCAGAGGCGCAGAGGACACGGAGAAATTAGGGTTTGAGAGATATTTGCGTAAGTCCTATGATACTGAATTCTGTTTTTAATAAACTAAAATCCTCTGGAGGTTCTAATGAACAATGAAATTGTTAATGAGCGTTTGACTGAGAATAGTGTGAAATCGAAGTTACCGCGATCGCCAAAAAAGATTACTTGGGTAATTTTAGGTGTGCTGTTGCTGGGTGGGCTAGTTTTTTTGGGTATCCATGCGGGTGCAGCCAAGACAGAGAAAGGTGGAAAATCTGCCCGTAATAAGCAGCAAGTAACACCTGTAACTGTAGCAATGGTGACACAAAAAACAGTTCCCATACAATTGCAGGCCATCGGCAACGTGCAATCGGGATCTACGGTATCGATTACGCCCGAAGCCACTGGCCGGATTATTGGAGTTTATTTCAAGAAAGGTCAAGATGTGAAAAAGGGACAACTTTTGTTTACCTTGGATGACCGATCGCAAGCTGCTGCAATCCAGCAAGCTGAAGGAATTGTCGCTAAAGACCAAGCCTCGGTACAACAAGCTAGAGATGGATTAACTAGAGATTTGGGTCAAGTAGACCAAGCGAGAGCCACTTTAATCAAAGACCAAGCCTCTGTGCGACAAGCCCAGGCGACTGTGGGTAAGGATCAAGCACAAGTAGATTTTGCCCAGGGACAGAGCGATCGCTATGGTGCATTGTATAAGAAGGGCGCAATCAGTTTGGATACAGCCCAGCAATACGTTGCCAACATCCGCACCGCTCAAGCAACCCTACAAGCAGATCGAGAAGCGATCGCTAATGTTCAGGCTGTTTTGAAAAGCGATCAAGTGGCGCTGGCTAATGCTCAAGCTGTTGTCAAGGGCGATCAAGCTGCGATCGCTAATGCTCAAGCTGTTGTCCGTTCTGACCAGGGAGCATTAGACAATACCAAAGTGCAATTATCTTACGCCAAAATTTATGCGCCTATTAATGGTCGCGCGGGCAATATTCTGGTGACTCAGGGCAATGTGGTGCAAGCTAACAGCACGACTCCTCTTGTGACTCTGACCCAAATTCGCCCGATTCAAGTTGCTTTTTCCGTTCCTGAAACAAATCTGCCCCAGGTACAAAAGTATATGCAGAATGGCAAGCTGAAGGTAGATGTAACCTTTCCCAACGATCAAGCTCATTCAGTACCAGGTACTTTGACGTTTGTCAACAATACGGTAGATAACACTACAGGGACTATTCAACTAATTGGCGACTTTGATAACGCTCAAGGATATTTGTTTCCCGGTCAATTTGTGAATGCAACGCTAACATTGACCGAAGAACCGAATGCCACGGTTGTACCCTCCCAAGCCGTGCAGAATGGCCCGGATGGTCAGTTTGTCTTTGTAGTTAAGCCAGATATGACGGTGGAAAATGTGCCAGTTACAGTTAGCAGCACCATTAATGGACTAGATGTGATTGAGAAAGGGCCGCAACCAGGCGATAAAATTGTCACCGATGGGCAAGCGAATCTTGTCACGGGCAGTAAAATCCGCGTCAAAACAGCCGGCAATAATAACTCAAATGCAGATGGAAATTCCTCGAAGTCAGGAAGAGGGAGCAGAAGGGAGCAGGGGGGAGAACCTTCTAAGTCAGGGGGAGGTGATTCATGAACCTTTCAGAACCATTTATCCGTCGCCCCATCATGACAACTCTGGTGATGACGGCAATTTTGATCTTCGGTTTCATGAGTTATCGCTTGCTGTCAATCAGCGATTTACCCAGCGTAGATTATCCCACAATTCAGGTCAGCGCCTCCCGACCAGGAGCTAGCCCCGAAACGATGGCAGCATCGGTTGCCCGTCCTTTAGAGAAGCAATTTTCTAGCATTGCTGGACTCGATTCGCTCAACTCAACTAGCACTCTGGGACAGACTCAAATTACCCTGCAATTCAACTTGAGCCGCAATATTGATGATGCGGCGCAGGATGTGGAAGCAGCGATATCGGGAGCATCCGGGCAAATTGCGACTGATTTACCCAATCCTCCCACCTACAGCAAAGTTAACCCCGCCGATCAGCCGATTCTTTACCTTTATTTAGACTCTCCCACTCTGCCCCTTTCTCAGGTAGATAATTATGCCGAGACTTATTTGGCGCAAAAGCTATCTACAATTAGTGGGGTAGCACAGGTAGCCGTCTATGGTTCGCAAAAGTATGCGGCTCGAATTCAACTCGATCCCCAGCAATTGGCTACGCGACAAATTGGGTTAGATCAGGTGGCGACGGCGATTCAACAGGGTAACGTCAATTTACCTACCGGCAGTCTTTCGGGAAATCATAAGAATTTTACAGTCCAGACTAATGGGCAACTTGAAGATGCGGCTGCTTATCGCCAGTTGATTGTCTCTTATAAAGATGGAATGCCTATCTATCTCAATCAACTGGGTAGAATTATTGACAGTGTAGAAAATGACAAAGTAGCAAGTTGGTACAACAATACCCGCGCCATTATTCTTACCATTCAAAGACAGCCTGGAACCAATACGGTACAAGTCGTAGACACAATTAAGAATTTGCTGCCGAAGTTACGAGAGCAGATTCCGGCATCTGTGGAAATTGGGGTTCTCTATGATGCATCCCAATCGATTCGAGATTCAGTAGATGATGTTAGATTTACGTTGATTTTGACGATCGCTCTCGTTATCTTAGTAATTTTCATATTTTTACGGAACCTCTCGGCGACGGTGATTCCCAGTTTGGCATTACCTGTTTCGCTGATTGGTACTTTTGCGGTGATGTATTTGCTGCACTACTCACTAGATAACCTATCACTGATGGCGTTGACCCTTTCAGTGGGCTTCGTTGTGGATGATGCGATCGTCATGCTAGAAAATATCGTCCGTCACATGGAAATGGGGGAAAGTCCCCTAGAAGCGGCGTTGAATGGGTCGAGAGAAATTGGTTTTACCATCCTATCGATGACCCTTTCCTTAGTTGCAGTCTTCATTCCCATGTTGTTCATGAGTGAAGTGCTGGGACGATTATTTCATGAATTTGCTGTAACGATCGCAGTTGCAATTCTCGTCTCTGGTTTTGTGTCTTTGAGTCTGACTCCGATGTTGTGCAGCCGTTTTCTGCGTCCTGTAGATCATGCTAATCAAAGTCGGTTATATCAAGCTTCCGAATATGTCTTTGATCGCTTCCTGGGTTTGTACGATTGGAGTCTGAAAAAAGTCTTAAAATATCACCTCACCACGATGATTTTATCCGTCTTTTTATTGGCGGTGACAGTTGGGCTATTGGTGGTAGTTCCCAAAGGCTTTATTCCTAGCGAAGATACCGGACAAATTACAGGTATTACCCAAGCAGCCGAAGATGCATCCTTTGATAATCTTGTCCAGCATCAGCAGACAGTTGCTAACCTGATTCGCCAAAACCCAAATGTCGATGCAGTCAACTCCAATATTGGCGCGGGATCTAGTGCTAGTGGCGGTGGGGCAGCAGTTGCAGCCAATTCCGGCAGTTTGTTCATTCGGTTAAAACCGCGATCGCAGCGCCAGCTTAGTGCTGATGAAATCATTCAAGAGTTGCGAACCCAACTCGCCACTGTTCCAGGCATCCAAGTATTCTTACAAAATCCCCCAGCGATACCGATTGGCGCTCAACAAAGTACGGGACTTTATCAAGTTGCACTTCAGAGTTCGGATGTCAAGCCCTTACAAGAATATGTTCCCCAACTTGTTCTCAAGATGAAGGAGATGACAGAACTCCAGGATGTCAACAGCGATTTACAATTTGCTTCCAAAATTCAAATTGACATTGACCGCGATAAAGCCTCAACTTATGGGATTACCGCCCAAACAATTGAAAATACCCTGAGAAGTGCTTATGGCTCTTACCAAGTGTCAACTATCTATGCAGCTACCAATGAGTATCAGGTAATTTTGGAATTAGCACCCCAGTATCAGCAGGATATCAATGCTCTGCTGACATTGTATATTAACTCCAGCACTGGAGTAGCAGTACCTCTCAAGACATTCGCCAAACTGTCTCAGGGAGTCAGCCCGTTAATGGTCAATCATAACGGTCGGATGAACGCCGCCACCATTTCCTTTAACCTGGCCCCCGGTGTATCCTTGGGAAATGCCAACGAAGAGATTCAAAAACTGATCGATCGGGTGATTCCTGCCAGCATTAGCACCAGCTTTCAGGGTGCAAGCCAGGTATTTCAAAGTTCACTGCCGAGTTTGGGTTTATTGTTAGCGATCGCTATTCTCGTAATTTATCTTATCCTGGGCGTTCTCTACGAAGATTTCATTCACCCAATTACAATTCTTTCCGGTTTGCCCTCAGCAGGATTTGGCGCATTATTAACGCTGATGATATTCCACGTGGAACTGAATGTTTACTCCTTCATCGGCATAATTCTCTTAGTGGGCATCGTCAAGAAAAACGGGATTATGATGGTGGATTTTGCAATTGTTGCCCAGCGAGAAGAAGGGAAAAAACCGTCTGAAGCGATTTATCAAGCCTGTTTGGTGCGCTTCCGCCCAATTATGATGACCACAATGGCAGCATTAATGGGAACCTTGCCTATTGCGATCGGATTTGGGGCTGGTTCCGAATCTCGCCGTCCTTTAGGGATTGCAGTTGTGGGGGGACTGGTATTTTCTCAGATATTGACCCTGTATTTAACACCCGTGTTCTATATATATATGGAATCATGGCGGGAAAAACTCAGTCGAGTTAAGTTTCGGCGGGTATTTTCATTTACAGGGGGGCGATCGTGATATAGCAATCCGAAATGAGTTACGAACCGCAGAGACGCAGAGGGCACAGAGAGGAGAATGAAGAGAGTTTTTTACAAATTATTTAGGACTTCATGTGTTGAAACCAGATATTTAAAGCCGTTTTCTACACAGTTAAGCATTTCTCTCTTCACTCTGCGCCTCTGCGGTTCGTCCCATCCCTACCACATTTCTGACACATGAACCTTTCAGAACCCTTCATCCGTCGTCCAGTCATGACCACCTTGGTGATGATTGGTATCCTCATCTTCGGCCTAATGAGTTATTTCCTCTTACCCATCAGCGCCCTACCAAACGTTGAATATCCTTTTATTTCTGTCTCAGCTAGTCTCCCTGGTGCTACCCCGGAAACAATGGCATCTTCGGTCGCCGCACCTCTAGAAAGACAGTTTACCGAAATTGCCGGACTCAATTCCTTCAATTCCACCAGTTCAACTGGTAGCACCAGCATCTCCCTACAATTTGACTTTAGCCGCAGAGTGGAAGATGCCGCCAAAGATGTCCAGGCAGCCATCTCAGCCGCCGCCGGACAACTACCCGCCGGTATGCCTCACCCGCCTACCTACCGCAAAGTTAACCCGTCTGTCTCACCTGTTATCTACCTCTATATGTATTCTGAGACACAGCAAATCTCGACGGTAGACGAATACGCAGAGGTAACAGTTGGTCAGCCAATCTCGATGATTGATGGTGTTGCTCAGGTACAGGTATTTGGTCAACAGCAATATGCAGTGCGCGTCCAGCTTGACCCGCGAGAGTTGGCATCAAGGGGAATTGGTCTAAATCAGGTTAAAACTGCAATTCAACAGGGAAATGTTGATTTACCAACCGGCAGTCTCTCTGATACTTACAAGAATTATACGATTCAGGCAAACGGTCAACTCACTGATGCTGCCGGCTATCGTCAACTGATTGTAACTTACGCCAATGGTGCGCCCGTGCGACTCCAGGATTTGGGGGATGTGATCGACAGTGAACAAAACGTCAAAGTCTCAAATTTGTATAGCGATCGCAAGGTGACAAACCGCCATTCCGTTGTTCTCGCTGTGCAGCCACAGCCCGGTGCCAACACGGTAAATATTGTTGATGCTATCCAGAAACTTTTACCTACGCTCCGCGAACAAGTTCCCAAATCCATTGAGATGGGGATTATGTACGATCGCTCCCAAACTATCCGAGCCTCTGTTAACGATGTAAAATTTACCTTAGTTCTCTCGATTTGTCTAGTTGTCTTGGTGATTTTCTTATTCTTGCGTGATGTCACGGCGACACTGATTCCCAGTTTGGCGCTACCTGTAGCCATCATTGGCACTTTTGCCGTGATGTATCTATCGGGCTTCTCCCTAGACAACATCTCACTCATGGCGTTGACCCTTTCTGTGGGCTTTGTGGTGGATGATGCGATCGTGGTGTTGGAAAATGTCGTCCGTTATCGAGAAATGGGCGAATCTCCCTTAGATGCAGCATTGAAGGGATCGAGGGAAATCAGCTTCACAATTTTGTCAATGACCCTCTCCTTGGTGGCGGTGTTCATCCCCATCATGTTTATGAGTGGCATCATCGGTAAATTATTTCATGAATTTGCCGTGACGATCGCAGTGGCAATTTTGGTTTCGGGTTTTGTTTCCCTCAGTCTCACCCCCATGTTGTGTAGTCGTTTCTTAAGTTCATCCCATCAACAAAGACCAAATCGGCTCTATCAAGTCTTAGAAGGGGGATTTGATTTACTCCTGCGGGGATATGATTGGACGCTCAAGCCTGTTTTAAAATACCGCTTGATGACACTGATTGGTTCTGGCATTTTGCTGCTAATGACCGTCTATTTGTTCGTCATCGTTCCCAAAGGATTTATCCCCACCGAAGACACGGGACAACTGATGGCGAACACCAAAGCCGCGCAAGATATTTCTTTTGATGATATGCGGCGTCACCAGCAAACGGTTGTTGATATCATTCGTAAAGACCCCAATATTGAAGCAGTTGACTCCATTGTGGGTGCAAGTGGCCCGAACGGTTCAGTCAACGGGGGACGAATTACCATTCGCCTCAAGCCACGCGATCAACGTCAACTCAGTGCTGACGAAATCATTCAAGAGCTAACCCCCAAGTTAAGACGGACAACTGGGATTAAGACATTCCTCCGCTCTCCGCCAGCTATTCCTATCGGTGGTCAACAAACTAATTCTACTTATCAGTTCACGTTGCAGAGCTTGAATTTACAAGATTTGCGCCAATATGTTCCTAAACTTGTAGATAAGGTCAAAACCCTACCAGGACTGCGGGATGTTGACAGCGATTTACAACTTAGCACTCCCCAAATAGAAGTCCAAGTTGACCACAATAAAGCTGCAACCCTGGGAATTACCGCCCAACAAGTTGAACAAACTCTCAGCGCCGCCTATGGTTCCAGCCAGGTTTCCACTATCTATACCCCAAATGACCAATTTTATGTAATCTTAGAAGTGAAACCGGAGTTTCAGCGAGATCCCAGCGCCTTATCGCTATTATATGTGCAATCGAGTACTGGTAAACAAGTACCCCTGAGTGCGATCGCAAATATCACCCAAAATGTCGGCCCCCTCACTGTCGCTCACGTTGCTCAACTCCCTTCTTCGACGATCTCTTTTGACACGCTCCCAGGAACGTCTCTTAGTCAGGCTACAGATGCCATCAAGCAAGCAGCTAGTGAGTTGCTACCTTCAACAATTACCACCAGTTTTCAGGGTTCAGCCCAAACTTTCCAACAGTCCTTCAACGATTTAGGGGCGCTGTTGTTGGTATCTATTGTAGTTATCTATCTGATTCTCGGTATCCTCTATGAGGATTTCATTCACCCAATCACCATTCTTTCCGGTCTACCTTCGGCGGGTTTTGGCGCATTATTAACGCTGTTGATTTTCCAGGTTGATTTAAATCTTTACTCTTTTATTGGCATCATCCTGCTGGTGGGTATCGTCAAGAAAAACGGCATTATGTTGGTAGATTTTGCCATTGAAGCGCAACGAAAGGAAGGTAAAAATTCCTTTGATGCCATCTATGCAGCTTGCTTGACTCGCTTCCGCCCGATTATGATGACGACAATGGCAGCTTTAATTGGGACATTACCCATTGCTCTAGGGACGGGAGTCGGTTCAGAAGCGCGTCGTCCTTTAGGGATTGCGATCGTTGGTGGATTACTGTTTTCTCAGATATTAACTCTCTATCTGACTCCAGTATTTTACATCTACATGGAGGCATTACGGAAAAAGCTTGCCCAAACTAAATTTCAGCGCTTTTCTTTCAAAAGCCAGTAAAGGAATTGCGGCAGATAAGACTTGAGTAACTGGTGCAGTCATATTGATGACATAACTCGGTAATATCTTCGTCAATCAAATGTGCAATTCTTAGATGAATGAAATGAAGCTGATTATAGTGACACACATGGCAGGATTTACCTGCCTTATTTAATATTTGGGAATTAACGTTTTAGGCGTTGCTGAATCGAGGTATGAACTTGAATGTAGAGACATAAAGTTCTACGTCTTTACAAAGATTTTTCACCGCAATCTATTGCCTCTGCGGTTAAATAAATTACTTTTGAACCGCAGAGGCGCAGAGAACACAGAGACAAGAGATAATAAAGGGATTTTTTAAGAAAAATTTTATCCACCTTGAAAGGGCTAGGCTAGAGACTGCAAGCTATCACGTTTTAAGTGGCCTCGGTGAACCAAGAATCCTCGCACCTTTAGGATGAGGAGTGTCAAGTCGCTTCGCTCCAATTAAAAATTAAAAATTATTAATTAAAAATTGAGGGGATTCTCTGAAATTTTTAATTTTGCATTTTTAATTCCCGAAGGGTGGGGGCTTGTACCCAAAATTAATTAAAAATTATTATTATTCTTAATTTTTAACTTTTAACTTTTAATTTTTAATTAAAAAAAGGTCAAACTACTTGAAAACTAAAGCTAAAACTTGCCCAATTATTCACATCCAAGATATATGAGTCGGCTGCTGTACCGTTCATCTCCGTTTTAAGGTGGCTGGCGTTATGCAAGTCTTGTAGCAAAGCTTGTGTAACGTCTATCGGATTCAACAATGGGCCAATCGGTTGTTGTTCGGTTGTGGAATACTTGGTAGTGTTCAAGACGGCGAGAGTTCCCCTGAAGGGGACTGTACTAAAAATCAGTTGTTGTTCGCAAAGGAAAGCTGGCCCTGAAATTACCCATTGAGAAGTGGCATTAGTTTCGGGCAGGGTGAGGGTTTCACCTGGGGCAATGACGACTTCTTGGAGGATAGGCTTGGTGTCCGCAGTTTCTGCTTCCTGGGGGGTTTCCCAAGAGTAGAAGGTAATTGCTGTATGATTATTGTTTAATCCTAGCAAGATTAAATATACTGGGCGATCGCTCTGATTTTCCACTCGATATTGCATTCGACTACCGATAGGTACAATGGGAGGCGCGATTAATCGCGTCTGTAATGATTTTTTAATGGAAGTTTCAGTTTTAAAAGCTCGTACTGTTTCGTGCTGGATAACGGGGCGAGTCGATATGTTACTAATTATTTCTAAGGTTGCCTTCACAGGCAAGCGAGAAGAACCTTGATTTTCTGTAAGTCGCCATAACTTGGCTGCTAGCAAGGTTGATAATTTTGGCGCTAACCTTTGCACTGTTAATTTTACTGCTTCTCCTACTTCCCCTGTAGTGTTAGGAATTAGCTCACCACCAAGAGAAAATAGACCATAACGACTAGGAGTTTCTTGTAGTTTACCAAATACATAATCAGCTGGTTTTTCTCCTGCTACTACGGTGGATACATGGGAAAATCCAGCAAAGGCACTTGTAGCGTCCACCCGCTCAATTCTTTCCAATCCAGTATCAAAAGCTATTGTTAAATTAATATTTCGGGGTAAAACTCGGACTGCTTCTTGGACAAGTTGCCCAACTTGTAGGGGATTTGCACCTTCAATTTTGGCAATTTGCGCTTTTGCTGTTAACCCAGTGCGCGATCGCAATACTAATTGCTCTGTTGTTTTTAAGGTGAATCGAGAATTCACTCCGTAGTATAGCAGTACTTGTGGGGGCAATCCTGCTAACCACAGATTAACTGTTTTACCGTCTTCTTCAATAGCGCTGATTGTGCCTTCTGCACCAATGATATTGTCTGGCTGTAGAGACGTTATATATAACGTCTCTACATCTGAATTTTTCTGACTACTTAATAAGGCTGGTTGTTGTTTACTACCCAATTTTGATAGAGAATTTTCTACGTGGGAAAGGGCGACTTGAATTTTGGTAACTGGGGTGAATTCCCACAAATACTGCGTTAAGGCGTAGGTAAATAACCCAGCACTAAAACCAGAAAATAGTCCTTCCCTTGCAGGTTGCTTTGGTTCTGAGGTAGCTGCTAAAACAATCGGAGCGTTGGATAACTTCTGAGTTTTAAGTTGTTCGAGAAAGTCAATTTCTTCTGTTGCTAGCTTTGCTATCGACTCTTGAAGGGTGCGAGTTTTTAATCCTATGACTGTGCTAGGAGCATTATAGCTAGTATCTAATACTGCTGTGACTCGGTTTGTCGGGAGCGATCGCAATAATAGCAGTAGAGTTTCTTCTAATATATAGTTGACTATTTTATCATCTTGTGGATTTTGACTCACATTTGCTGGTACCAGAGCATTTTGGATTATATCTAGCGATGTTTCTAATTTGACACGACTGCCATAACCACTAAAGTGGAAAACTACCATATCATCAGGTTTAGCTTGTTTGCCCAGATGATCTAAAAAAGCTGCCTCAATGAATTCCCTGCTAGCTTGTTCGTCAGTTAAGGTTAAAATATCTGACCCTTCAAAACCAAAGCGGTTAATCAAAAGTTCTCTTTGCAGTTCCACATCTGTGAGACAACCACTGAGGGCTGAAATTTTCGGGTATTGGTTAATCCCTATTAGCAACGCCAACTTACGCGGACTGGGCTGTGCCAAAGCCTGATAATAGCGACTTCCTAAAGTCAACCACTCAGCTTCAGTTACCCCCAATACCGCGAGTATTGAGCCAATTCTGTGTAAAAACGTGCGCCGTTTCATAATTAGCTATCAGCCCTAAGCCCATTAGCTAGCAGCTTACAGGGCTGAACTCTGTATTGTAAAGTTACAGTCAATACTGTTTGCAAAGTATAGGGAGTGGGGAGATGGGGGACAAGGGGGAATTATTTAACAAGTTTCTTTGCCAATGTCCTATGCCCAATGCCCCATGCCCTAAACAGGTACTTCTATCCGCATTGCTCGCGCCAACTCAGCCGCCACTTCTGGACGAGAAAATTCTGGTGGAGGTAATTCACCACGCCGCAGCATTTCCCGGACTTTTGTTCCCGATAGATGGATGCGTTCTTCTGGCTTGCTAGGACTGGTTTTAGATGTTGCCATCTGCTTAGTACGCATACAGTAGAAAGCGTGTTCAAATTTCATTGGCACAATGCCCAATTCACTTGGCGCAAATTCATCAAAGATATACTGAGCATCGTAAGTTCCGTAATAGTCACCAACGCCAGCATGATCCCGTCCGACGATAAAGTGAGTACAACCGTAGTTTTTGCGGACTAAAGCATGGAATATAGCCTCACGCGGCCCAGCATAGCGCATTGCAGCAGGATTTATTGCCAAAGTTACCCGGTCTAAGGGGTAGTAGTGTTCTAGCAAAATTTCATAGCAGCGCATCCGCACATCGGCGGCAATATCATCTTCTTTTGTCGCCCCGACTAATGGGTGCAAAAATAGACCATCAACGATTTCTAAAGCGCACTTTTGAATATATTCATGGGCGCGGTGGATGGGGTTGCGAGTTTGAAAGCCGACGATAGTTTTCCAACCCTTGTCTTGAAATAGTTGCCGTGAGGCTGCTGGATCTATTTGGTAAGTGGGAAACTGGGGATGAGGTTCGCGCTGCAATAGCCAAATATCACCCGCCAGATGTACATTACCTTGGTTATAGAGTACCTGCACACCTGGATGTTTGACATCATCTGTACGGTAGATTTTTATGGCTTCGCGGATTTTGTCGTAGTTATATTTTTGCGACAGTTGTAAAACCCCAATAAATTCGCCTCTGGAGTTATCCAGACGGATTAAGCCGCCTTCTTGTAACGGGGAAGCTACTTCTTCGCTTACCGATAGTGTAATCGGGATTGACCATACAAGACCGTTAGCTAGTCGCATTTCTGTAACAGTGCGATCGTAGTCTTCCTGGTTCATAAAACCCGTGAGTGGACTAAAAGCACCGATCGCAATCATTTCTACATCCGAAACGGCGCGATCGTCAAGTTGCACTCGCGGCAAAAAGTCAGCTTTTGAGAGAAACTCTGCTCTTTGTTCTGGTGTAGCGATACGGTTAACTAACTGTCCACCGTGGGGGGCTATGGCATCTGGATTGTGACTCAACGTAATCCCCTCTTTGTATTAACTGTTATTGTTTCAGATTATGTACTAACTTATCAAAATGCTGGTACTGAGAAAAAAAGAGTTTAGGGAATGGAGGAAAATTTCGCTCCGCGAACATTCTACTTCCCTCTATTCGCAATGAAATTGTGTAATTAATTCTGTCTGACTACTTATCTAGGACTTACGCAAAAAATAGCCAAAACCCTTATTCTCCGGTAGGGGCAATTCATGAATTGCCCCTAAGAGGTTGAATGAACAAGTATTTGGCTGTGATTTTAGGCACTTAGAGATCCCCCCTAGCCCCCCTTAAAAAGGGGGGAATCGGAATAAAAGTCTCCCTTTTTAAGGGGAGCCAGTGCGGTCTTGGGGGTTTCCCCCATGAGCAACTGGCGTGGATTTAGGGGGATCTGAAATGTTTTGCTACCAATGAGAGGACTTTTCAAACATCCTCTAAGCCCTATAGTTTTGCGTAAGTCCTATTATCTTCTACCGAGCGATCGCTGCTTTAATCTTTTTACAGATATCCACCCAAGCTTTATTCTCTTGTGCTAAGTTCAGGCTGTCTAAGGGTTGATTAGGAGGATGCGCTGACTGATACCTTTCAATTTCTGTTTCGTCATAACTGCTAAAACTCAACGGTATCCAAATAATCGTAAGTCCTTCGACTTCAGCCGCATCCAACAATGGGGGTAACTCATTATCAGCAATAAAGTCTGATGCTAGAAAGTCTGGGCTAACCAATAACACTGCCACTTTTGCTGCTGCTAAAGCATTTTCAATTTCTTCGCGCCATTTAGCACCAGGTTGAATTTTGGTATCGTCCCACACCAGAAGTTTTTGGTTGCGAATCATTGGTTTGAGGTGCTTCTGGAGTTTAGTAAGCCATTCCTCATCTTGATGACTATAGCTAATGAAAACTTGATTTCTGGTTACGGTTTCAGACGTATGTATTTTCATCCCTTTTTTCTGTTGATTGCTATCTTCTAACCGATGTATAAATGATTTATTTCTCTCTTGCTCTAGTTCGTTTTGCAACTGTACAACTTTGGGGTTGATTTCCTCATCTGGTTTAGCAGCTTGGAACATAACATCATCAATTAACCTGCGGACATCTACCATTGCATAGCTGTTTTCACATTCAATTTGGTAACGGCGATCGCTCAAGCGTTTAGTGAGCTTATCCAGAGAATAGGAATGAGGTGTGGGCAGATTTTTACAAGTCTGGCAATTACAAGGAACTAAAGTTTGATATTGCAAACGTTCATAAGAGTTGTGGATTTTTTCGAGTTCATGGGTGATGACTACCATTAATTCTTTTGTACGGTTTCCCGCTACACGGATTTTAATTTCCCGTTGATTGTAGTTTTCAATGATTTCAGCACGAGTTTGGTCTTTGTTGAGAACAACACCATTTTTCCAAACGAGTTGTTGCTGTTCAATCCAAGGGTGCGTCTCGACAATAAAACTGGTGAGGATGCCTTTGGGCATGAATGTATAGGTGTAGCGCAGGATTAGGTTGTTGCGATCGTCCCAGGTATAATCAGCTTTTTCAATAGAAAGCAATTGCGGCGCAATATAAACGTCACGGCGATCGCGGATTTCGTAGCAAAGCTTGAACCGCATCATTAATTGCAGAAGTTCATCGCGCATATCTGCATATTCGCCGTCTTGCCAAATATCTTTAAGGTTTTCTTTGGTAAAACAACCTAGCTTTTGCCTGACAGTTTGACTTTCCAAAACTTTGTAAACGGCAGTTGTCCCCCATTCCGGTTTGAGAATGACGTAGTGTTTGAGTGTAGAATCGTCTTGAAAGTGGAGGCAAACGCCGAGGTCATGTAAATAGCTACTCAAGCGCAGCATGTCTTTACGGTCAGTTAAATTATTGACTCGGCAAAGGGTAAAGTATTCTTCAACGCTGATGTAATTTCGGGAATAGTTCTCTAGAGCGGCTCTGACTCTTACCCAGAGTTTTGGTAGAGGTGTACCAACATGGTCAAGATTACTGATGTAGAACTTAATAGCCTTTTTAATTTCCGCTAAACCGCGATTATCAGCTAAATTGGTTGGCAAAATTTCCTTAAGATTGTCAAATTCTCCCCTTAACTCCCCCCCATTGACTTCGCACTGACGGTCTTGTTTTTCGTTTTTAATGATAAAAACTGGACTTTTGTCGCTCAAGAGTTCGACAATCTTCAGCCACCAGTAAAAATCGGTGTTTTCTTTGCGGGTATCGGCAACTAAAGCATAGAGCGATCGCTTGCTGAGGAAAAACTGATGGGTTTGATGGTAGATTTCCTGACCGCCAAAATCCCAGATGTTGACGCGAAAATCTTTGCCATTGGGCAGTGTAAAGTCCCAGAGGATCACGTCAATGCCTTCGGTTGATTTCTCATCTGGCTGGAGTTTATAGTTTTCGTTTTTGATTTTCTTGGCTAAAGAGGTTTTACCAGTTCCTCCTTCGCCAACAATCAAGAATTTTGCTTCGTAGAAGGGTTCTGTTTCGGCTGGATCTTGCACCCGAAAATAGAAATCGAGAATTTCATTCACATCACCCGGATCTTGGTAGTCAGCCTTCGACCCCAAAATCTCTGGTGGAATGGGGACTGGATTTCTACGAAGATCCAGCTTTTTCAGGTTTGACAGTTTCCTAATTTCTGGTGGCAGACTGCTCAGTTGATTACTGCTCAGATCGAGGGATCGCAGGTTGGTGAGTTGGCCAATTTCCGGTGGCAGACTGCTCAGTTGATCACTGTAGAGGTAGAGGGATCGCAGGTTGGTAAGTTGGACAATTTCTGGTGGCAGACTGCTCAGTTGATTAATGCCCAGGTCGAGGGATTGCAGGTTGGTGAGTTGGACAAATTCTGGTGGCAGACTGCTCAATTGATTACCCCAAAGGTGGAAGGATTGCAGGTTGGTAAGTTGGCCAATTTCCGGTGGCAGAGTTGTTAAGCCTTTGCGAGAAAGGTCTAATCTTGTCACCTTATCTCTGACAGCTTGTTCAATAATTTCCAGCAGTTCTTCGTTAGTCATTTGGGGTTTTACAGAGGCAATGCCTGACGACGATTTGCTGCTTGGACGCGCAGCAGAGAAATTGAGCTAATTAATAATGTAGCCTGTATCAAGGATTGCATTGAGGCAATATGCGTTAGCGTAGGTCGTCGTAGACATCATCGAAGACTCCTGCGCCCCTACGAAATCGTTCACTCACCACAGATTTTTCACTCTCTATTTACCAAGATGTTCCATTAGTTGCCAGAGAATATTTTTCACATCTTCCAGTACAACTTTAGAGGTTATTTTAAAGTGTTTTGCTGTGATTTTAGGTACTTATTGATCCCCCCTAACCCCCTTTTTAAGGGGGGAACCGGAGTCAAAGTCCTCCTTTTTAAGGAGGATTTAGGA
The DNA here is from genome assembly GCF_026127265.1 of Nostoc sp. KVJ3. Classification (GTDB taxonomy): domain Bacteria; phylum Cyanobacteriota; class Cyanobacteriia; order Cyanobacteriales; family Nostocaceae; genus Nostoc. The sequence goes on along the minus strand of NZ_WWFG01000001.1, from coordinate 3,130,314 downwards.
GGATCTAAAACTTTTGACACCGACAATATGACTTTTAAAACATCCTTAATATTTATGTATATCTTCTAAAAATTACGGAAGAAATTTCATATATATTCCCAATAAATAGTTTTTTGTTGAGTATCATTTCTGTGAATTTTTGCGTACCCAATCATAAATTAATAGTAAAAATTGTGACGTTCTGCTTCAGGCTGGAGTATTGTTTCAGACAACATCAATTTTAAAAATGATGTTTATACCTAGAAGCAAGTAATCAAAGCAGGTGCATAATGAAACTACAAGATTTTTTGGGAAAAGATGAGAAATGGGGATTTGAGGCGATCGCTAAAGACCCAGAATTAACTCGTCAGATTCAAATACTGTTAATCGGCTTGGGTTTGCTCGATCCTCCGGCTGATGAGAAACTTGGGCCAGTTTCTGCCGCAGCCCTCAAAGAATTTCAAGAATTAGCTAAGGCTGGAGAAACTGAATTTTTAGGAGCAGTCACAGCCAAAAAACTGATTGAAACTAAACCAGACGATCTTCCTAAACCTCCCTTAAAACTTAGTAATGACATTGCCAGTAGAATTGTGAAATACTTGCTATCTAAAAATTATCAAGTATTCACTGCACCGAAAGAATACAATATTGTTTATATAGAAGGTATAAATGAAGACTGGACTCTCAACAGTGATACACCCAATGAATTTAACGATCGCCGCATCGTTATTGAAGTAGTAGATGGTGTTCCCAAAATTGTAGATCACTGGCAAGCAACTACAGAACCAGGTAGCCATTATACTTATAACCCTATGAATTCTGGAGGCGCAGCTAGAATTAAGTTTGGGCAATATAAAGCTTGGGCTGTTGGTATGCACGGCAATGCAGAACGTCACGAAGCATTAGTGCAAGTTGCGCCCATCACTGTTTACCGAGATTTCGACAAAAATTTTCAACGCACTGGTGACAAACTTGATACAGGTCTTTTCTTAGTAAATCAACACTGGGGTTATGATGCTCCCGTAAATGATATTAAAAATGCCAGTGCAGGTTGTTTAGTCGGACGCAGACGTGAAGGACATAAAGAGTTTATGGCGATAATTAAACAAGACCGTCGCTATATTGCTAATAAGGACTATGTTTTTTACACTACAGTCATTCCTGGCGATGATTTTGTGAAAACGTTTCCAGCATGAGGTAATAAGTAGGTGGGTGAGAAAATTTACAACTATGTCATTGCGAACGCAACGAAGTGGAGTTAAGTAATAGCAAGGTTTTCACCGCTTTTACTTTTCGTTACATAGTTAGGTTTATTTGTGCTTACCTACTTAAACATCTGGTGAAAAAATGTAGAGACGCGATATATCGCGTCTCTACAAGGGTTCTGCATAACGCATATTTAATTTCACCACATGTCTAGGGTTTTTGGCGCTACAATGTTTTACTCATTTTAGTCACTGGAACAACTACCCCACCTCTTAAATAATGAGGTGCTTTTTGGATGGCAGTAAATCCCAGTCGTAAATAAAACCCCTCGGCATAAAGGCTTGCAGTTGTAATTACCTTATCTATACCTTGCCGAGTTGCTTCATCACAAAAATGCTGAACTAAAGCACGCCCAATCCCTTTACCTTGATATTTAGGATGAACATACAACGCAATTAGTTCATCAACAATAAAACTAGCAAAACCCATAATAATATCTCCCTCGATCGCAATCCACAAAGTTTCTACTTTCATCCTCTTTAATATCTTTGAAGCATCAGGTTTATCTTGGTAATTACGCCAAGCTAAAAGTTCTTTTTGAGTATAAAGAGTTGTAGGTAAAGCTTTGATAGCCGCAATATGAATTGCACTTAGCACCAAGGCATCTGTTTCCTGGGCAGGTCTAAGAGATATTTCGTTAGTACTCATAGGTTCAGGACTGGGATTCAGGTTATATACCTATATAGCGTTTCCTAATCATACAAGGTACATCATAGTCCCCTCATCGCTTGCGGGGAGTGGGTTGGGGGTGGGGTTCTTGTACCTCACAAGGGCTGAGAACCGCTATATAAGAAATTTTAGTTGCTAGGCTACGCCTAGGCTGTTGACTTTGATTGAATTTAGGGTTTTTTGATTCATGTTATTTTTGTGTCATTGCGAGCAAAGCGAAGCAATTCCAGGCGATTGCAACGCTTTGCTCGCAATGACATATATTTTGCATGACTTTTTAACTCCTAAAAAGGTATAGAGTCAACAGCCTAGGCGTAGCCCATTGTAGACATCACAACATATCAACAGCAATCCTTAATCATTCGTCAGACAAGCGATATTCTCGTAGTCGTGAGATGAGTTAACTGCTTTACCTATTGCATTTGAGTCAAATAATACAACTTCCTAAATATAAGTTACCGTAAACTTATCGACAAAATGTATAATAAGTTCTAATTTACGGCAAGTCTATCGGTAAGCCGTATATTATGGATAAAGCAATAAAATAACCAACTTCAAAAGACAAATTTTGAAGTAATCAAGCAATATCGTTTGATATTTAGCTAATTTTGCTGTGTTTACTTGAGTATCTTTTCAAAGCTTGCTTATCACAATAAAAACCCAAGCTGTCAGCCATTAAAAAGTGAAAAGGAGTGAATGTGATCAACGCCATACAGATTAACGAAAATTTGACAACCACAGGACAAGTCATCCCAAAACAGCTTGAGCAAGCTATCCAAGAAGGTTATAAGTCAGTTCTGAATTTGCGATCGCCTGATGAACTAGGATTTTCTAAGGATGAGCAAAAAGTAGCAGAAGCATTGGGGCTGCATTATAAGAATGTTCCTCTGAAGGTAGATTTGAAAAATTTGAACGAAGAAGTGATTACCAAAATCCTCACGACACTAGAAGAAATTCCGAAACCAGCAGTTGTGCATTGTGCAGCCGGGATGCGATCGACTGGAATTGCGCTTTTAAGTATCGCTATCCAGGAAGGATTAACACCAGAGGAAACCTTAGCAAGAGCTAAAAATCTTGGTTTTGGATTCTTTGAACACGCTGGTGTTAGTCCTCGACTTAAACAATTATTTGTGGACTACGTTAACAAACACGCCAAAATAGCTGTACCTACTTGCTGAAATAGATGTATAGTTTAGTATTACTAACTATTAGAAGTTCTGAAAGCTGAATTTTACGGTTAGTGGTAAAGGTTTAGATGCGTTTACCATAGTTTCAAACCTTAAATTTAGCTTTTAGATGATTATTTAATATACTCGAAAAAGTAAATTCTATGATTAAATGATAGTTTTTTCAGTTTTGATATAATTATTCTATAGACTCCATAGTGATATCTACAGTACTAGCAATAGGGATATCTATAGAATTAGATGACTTGATAACTCTATATTCAATCAGACTAACAGGGAACATAATTCCCCGCTTCTTAGTAGGAGAATTTAGTGTGTTGAATACCCTATCCCAAAATCCGTGAATGCCATAGTTCCCACTAAAGCAACTATGATGAAGATCGTGAAAATCTGATGGAATAAAAAATATTGATAAAGAACTATGACCTTCTAGATTGTAAGCATTGCCTATAATGCTCCATGCACAGATTTGAGTGATGTCATATCCAAATATAAAAATAGGTAAAATGTCTGTGATGGTAACAATAATATATTCAAGAAAACTCTTATGCCCAGCAACGAAACTTGATGAGTCACGAAATTCATGATGTTTAAGATGGATTTTTTGCCACGTTTTTGTGTGAAATAGCCTATGGGCAACGTAAAAACAGAAATCAGCAGCAACTATTCTCATCAAGAACCATCCAATATTTAAAATTAAGCTATTTCCTCTGTGAACTTCCGGTGCTAGATATAGAATTATTAATACTGATATAAAAGCTTTGATTTCTCCTATAATAATGCCTTTGAGAGTAAAGGAAGGAAATGGTTGATTTTTGACTTTCTTGACCCTTGCAGTTAGCTTATCCTTCAAAATATCGTTGCTTTTGATCCCTTTCTCAATGAGGATACCAATACCATAAAATGAGATAGAACCAACGAGCCAGTACAATAGTACTTGCGTTATAAAGTTGACCTCAATATTGTTTAACAGAAAATAGAATCCCTGCTGAACAATCGCGCAACTAATAGCTATTTTTATATAAAATTCGCTCTCAAAACAGAAATTAAAAAAATTTTGCATCTCCGTACCCTTAAGCTAAAATTCAATATTTGGGAGCATAACAAATGTGTAAAAAATAAGCTGTAATTACGTTTAAGTGCCTATTACCATTCCGCTTTGCTCCATTCACAATGACAAATGTATATTTAATTTTGCATTACTAATTACCATCGATCTTCCCGCAGAATGCCTAACAAAATGTAGTATTTGCAATGGCAATCTATCATCTTGGTAAACTTGCTTAAATTGGGATGTTCCCCAGTATTCTGTTTAAATATCTTGAACAATCCGAAAACCAGAATGCTGATAAAAATTGGGACGGAACCAATTACGGTAATATTTTAAAGCTTCTGTACCATTAGTTATCCAACATCCTCCTAACATCATTTGATGCTTTGTATCGAAAAAGATTGCAGAATTATCTTGATAAAGAAAATGAGGCTCATATCCTGCAAGTGGGTTTAAATTATCACTCAACCATTCCCAAACATTGCCCCTTAAATCATATAATCCAGAATGACTTTTTGTACTTTCTAACATCCCAACGGGACTAGGTGAGCCAAATTTAAAATTGAGATTATAATTTTCTATATTCTCTGTCAAACCATTAGCATAAGTTGCTAAATGGTACTCAGCTTCACTCATTAAACGAGTATCTCTACCTTGCCAACGACAATAAGCTGTTGCTTCATAGTGATTGACTTCCACAGGCCAATCTAGGGGTAAGTCGATTTTATCAAACATGGCTCGATATTTGTAGCTCCCATTTTCATGTAACCAAAATCTTGGACATTGAATATTGTATCGAGTTTTCCAATTCCAAGATTCTTCATCCCAATATTCTTGATTTTCGTAGCCACCAGCCTTGACAAAATAGATAAATTCGGAATTGGTAATCAGATATTTACTGGCAAAAAAAGGTGCAACTTCAACGGTGCGATCGCCATAATCAATATCCCATCCATAGGTCACATCGTCAAAGGCTTTACCCAGTTTTACTACCCCACCAGCAACTTTTATCATTTCGTTTTGAGGAGTGTAACCATTAAAAGGAGCATATTGCCAGTTTTGGGGACGTTTGACTCTCTCAATTGGTAGTTGGCGAATTAACATCGACGAGGTTTCAATGTGAATACGCTGATGTTCAATCCCCATCATTAAAGCCCAAAGGGGATCAGTGGGATGAATTGGCAGAGTAATGGGGGTGGTTTTAATGACTTCGCAAATTACCGAATATGCTTGTTCTCGATACTCCCAAGTCTGTGCAACTTGCGGCCATTCCAGATGAGCGATCGCTTCATTTAATTCCTCTGGTATCGCTGGATCAACTCCAATTTCAAAGAGGATTTCATAGTCTGGATTAAGGCGTTTTTCTAATAATCCTACCTGAATTAATTTATTGATGTAGAAAACAGCCGAATGTCCCAGATAAAAAATTAGATGATTTCTCAGAGGATCGGGATTGAGGTAAAATGTATCCTCACCAATCACACTTTTCCATAATATATCTTCCAGTTGCCAAGCATTTTCAAAGTAATCGAGAATAACTTGGCGATCGCAACTATCTAGTTTTGGCGGATAAGTAGATTGAAGACTGTTCATGATATAACTAAATTGCTGTTATAGAACGATGAAGCAAAACTTAAGCTTGACAAAGAATTAACCCAAACCACTGCTTGGGATCTGTCCAAATTTTCACGGTCTTAAGCCCGTGTGTCTCAAGTTGTTTTTGCATCTTTAGTAAATCAAACTTGCGCGAAATTTCGGTGAGAATGCTCTCTCCATCAGCAAATAAAACTTGTAAATCTAGGGCTTCTAGAGATACCTCATGACTCTTTTGACAATGCAGGTACATCTCAACTTGAGCATCACTTTGATTATAAATAGCTTGGTGATTGAATAAGTTGAGGTCAAAATTCCCTTGAAAACGCCAATTTAAATGGGAAAGAATATTCAAGTTAAAAGCAGCAGTTACTCCCTGACTATCGTTATAAGCCGGCTCCAAAATTTCTTTAGGTTTTTGTAAATCAATCCCCAAAAGAAAGTAGTCACTTGGTTGTAAAGTCCTAGTAATTTGTTTTAAAAAATCATCACATTCTTGTGGGTTAAAATTACCAAGAGAACTGCCCAAGAAAAAAATCATCCGTGATGATGCAAATGTTGATTCTAGCTTCATCAAGGCTTGTTCATAAGTTCCTATTAATCCTTCAACAAAGAAATTCGGATATTTTTGTTGTAGCTTTAGTACGCTAGATTTTAAGATTCCATGACTAACATCAATGGGTATATATCTACAGGAACTAGCAATTTTTTGGTAAGCATCTAACAAAAAGAGAGTTTTTGTAGAACTGCCACTACCTAATTCTACAAGTTCACAATTACCTGTTATCTGAGCTATTTCATCGGCATATTGCTGCAAAATCCATGCTTCCGTTCGTGTTGGGTAATATTCTGGTAGTTCACATATTTTTTCAAATAATTCTGAACCGCGATCGTCGTAAAAATATTTAGGGGGTAAAGTTTTGGGACTTTGAGTTAATCCTTGAATAACATCTTCACCTTCGTTGTTGAGAAATTGATAATGCTCATTCAGCATTCTTAGAGATGTTGTTAACATTATTGTAAATATTACTGATTCTCAATTTAAGTATCTAATATGACATATTTAATATTTAATAGCAAGGCTTATTTTCCAGTAATTAATAATTCATTAAAGTACGAGAATCCCCTCGATTTAGTGTAGTATTTAGACGCATTTCACTAATTTAATATTTGCTGATTTATTTAACTGCAAACTAATAATTGATTTGGCAGGAATAAACACAACTATATTATTAAAGGTAAAAACGCTTGAAACTATTACTACTAACGAAAAGTGACAAGAGTTATTAAATTAGCTTTAGTTCCGCTAAGTTATAGTCAAGTTAAAAATAATTTTAGGTTTGGTGGCGATCGCAAAACCTAAAATACTGTTATTTTTGTATCATCAGAGAGAAATAACTCTAGAGAAATATTATTTGTATTCAAATACAAAATTGTCTATTTCCTTTGGCAAAAGTTAAATAATCTGCGATCGCCTGACTTAAAGTTATGCTTTTTATCCCGTTTTTTGGTTAACTCCTCTCCTGTCAAAGATGCTATGCGAACTCCAAGGGTCAATCAGCATTAGGGGTAGAGATGTCGAAATCCTAAAAAGAAAGTTGGTAGCTACAGTAGATAACTTAAGGAGGAAGAAGAAAGCTCTTGAGTCTTAGCTCCTACTCAATAGCCTATTTCCTCAAAAAATGTATCGGCTGCGACATTTACTAACTATACAGCTATTTGAGGCTCAACTGTATATCTAATTTAATAATAAGTATTCCTATAGGAATTCTACATTCAGCAACGCCTTTTAGCGTAGGTGTAGCCCACCGCAGGTATCGCATGTCCCTACGTCCGCGATAAAATTCTCAAGCACAATAGCGCACTTCATACCAATGCAAATTAACTGGCAAACTGCCAAAACCTACGAAGACATCCTGTATCAAAAAACTGATGGCATTGCAAAAATCACCATCAACCGTCCCCACAAACGCAATGCTTTCCGTCCTGAAACAGTCTTTGAACTGTACGATGCTTTCTGTAATGCTCGTGAAGATACTACTATTGGTGTTGTTCTATTTACTGGTTATGGGCCGCATACTGATGGTAAATATGCCTTCTGTTCTGGTGGCGATCAAAGTGTACGCGGACATGCTGGTTATGTCGATAACACTGGCATCCCTCGCTTGAATGTGCTGGACTTACAACGCCTGATTCGTTCTATGCCGAAAGTGGTGATTGCTTTAGTGGCTGGATATGCGATCGGTGGTGGACACGTCTTACACTTGATTTGCGACCTTACCATCGCTGCCGATAACGCCATTTTTGGACAAACTGGCCCCAAAGTCGGTAGTTTCGATGGTGGTTTTGGAGCCAGCTATCTCGCCCGCATTGTGGGACAAAAAAAAGCTAGAGAGATTTGGTTTCTCTGCCGCCAATATGATGCCCAACAAGCTCTAGAAATGGGTTTAATTAATTGTGTTGTCCCAGTGGAACAACTAGAAGCGGAAGGTATTCAATGGGCGCAGGAGATTTTAGAAAAAAGTCCGATCGCAATTCGATGTCTCAAAGCCGCCTTCAATGCTGATTGTGACGGACAAGCTGGTTTACAAGAGCTAGCTGGCAATGCCACCCTACTTTATTACATGACAGAAGAAGGGTCTGAGGGCAAACAAGCCTTTCTAGAAAAGCGTCCACCAGATTTTCGCTCTTTTCCTTGGCTACCTTAGAATTGTAAAAATCGCACCCTTGATTGAGGTGCGATTTTTATAAATGTAAACTTTTACAGCACTAAAAACCTTAAAAACAAATCTTATTTTAAACAGACTACAAACTCAGTCTAGTAATAATGGATGACTAACTAACCATCGCGTTAGTCTTTACCTGTTCGGATATGGAGGCAGTTATTTCCTCTATGGGGGCAAGAGCAGTATTGTCTACATCTGAGGCGAGGGAATGAGAACAAGCTAACACTGGTGTTGCATCCGGCAAAGTCCAAGCATCTTCCAAAGTTTCCCAAGAAGGTGCAAAAGGTGGGAGCGCCAAAGAGCAAGCCTTCCAAGTCGCTTGAACTGGCGCTCCCAACTGCTGGCACATTCCGCCACGGCGACCTTCTGGCTGGTAATGACGGCAATATTTACAGGCAGATGCTAAAAATTTAATGGGTTTCATTTGGATTCATCTTTAGGGACGTTTCTAGCTGAATTTCACCCTTCTATTCTGCTTCTATATATAAAGATGGATAAGAGCCAAAAAAACATTATTATCTATAGGTTTCAGCGATCCCAAGTAAAAAATAAACTTCAGGATATTTTTATAATCTTGTTATATATTTAAATAATCATGAAAGTGGTTACATATAGATTTCGTCTAAAAATTATTAGGGATCAAGATGAAAAGTAAGGCTTTTGATTTATCTAGCCTTTTAACTTCATCCTTAAGGATGACTTCAAACATAGAATTTCAGATAAATCGTCTGCGTTGCTTACCACATTAGCCAGAATTTAGCAGTAAAATATATTTTTTCTAAAGAATCAAAAATATTTTATGTGACGAGTAAGTGGTTACTTCCGAATAACTTCTGCTAGGATAGAAAAATTTAAAACTTTTTAGCAGCACAGATAGAACAGACTTGCCATCGCTGGAGTTCACCCGATGGTGTAGGAGATTGACATTGGGGACAAAGGGGTAAGCCATGCGATCGCGATCGCATGATCTTCGTCCAATGCCCAAAAGCAGTATTCACATCCTTGGTGGGTGTAACATCAGAGCGGCTAATCTCATCACCAAGATAACTAGGATGCTCATGAGGCGAAACTGTTTGTTGCTGTTTTCTCTCCACAGATGGATTCTGCCAGTTAGCAGTAGAGAAGCGAATATCAACCAAAGGAGTTAGCAACTTTTTATTCAACTTTAAAAGCAGAGACGTACGACCAAAGGTCAGGTTTTGTGCCCAAGCAGCACTAGAAGTTGCTACCGATAAAACATCGCGTTGAATCGACAATGGTCGAGTGTTTGCCGCAACTACTAGCCCAACAACTTCTGCCCAACATTTAAGTAAGTGTTGAAATGGTTGCTCCTGCCATTTAGCCTGTTTTTCTAGAACGCCTAAAATTTCATTAATTGATTTCAACGACATAATTAAAAGTGCTGAGTAAGGAGTAGAGACGCGATTAATCGCGTCTCTACATGAGGGAAATCAGAAAAACAAGACGATAAGGAGAATAACTATGCCCAATTCCTAATCTATCTATTTAAATAATTTCCGCTACTATTGTCACAAATATATCTAAAGTTAATTCCAGCAATCTAAGTTTGAGGCACAGAGGCAATGACTCAAAACCCCCTAAACGATTCCGGTACTTCCAGTACTCAATCGTCTAAAACACCTGGATTGAAACCAGCACTAGCAGCAGCACTAGCGAGTTTAGAGGTGCCGCTAGATCAAGAATTAGCTCGATACCGACGTATGCGAAATGGTGTGGTGTCATCGAACCAGCGCCGTGTTGCAAGTTACATGAGCAGTCAAGCCCAGTCTTTGACTGTCATTCCTACAACATCGGGCCCAATTCCGTCATCAGTAAGGGAAATTAAAACTAACTTGCCGTCTGCATCTGTACCTGTGAATCATCCGGGAACCCCAGCGCCAGCTACAGTAAAACCAGCCACAGTAAAAATTGACGTACCACCAGTATCTTCTGTAGCTGTGAATCTTGAGATGAACCCAGCACCAGCTACGACAGATACAGAAGAACTAAACAATATCAATGTGCCCTCCACTCCCGATTCTACTAAAACCCAAACTCAACTTCCACCGCCGCCGCCCAACTTTAGTAGCAGCATCGTGTCAGCAATTGTTAAAAATACTAAAAGCGAAAATCTCTTGCAGCCAGATAACACCCCTAAGCACCCAGATGACTATTTAGAATCTAGTGAAGCACTTCTGCGAAGTCTGACAGAAGAACAATCAGAAACCAAGACACCAAGCAATTCTAGCGACAGTCTGCTATCACCTTTAGGCATCGGCTCAATGTTGCTACTATTACTAGCAAGTCTTACCTTGGGTTATGTCGTGTTCAATCCCAAAGGCTTATCACAATGGAATTTAGCCAATTTGTTTAACAGGAACTCGTCTCCCACACCAGAAAATACTGAGCAAGTTGGGAGTAATGTCCAACCTCAGCAGATCCAGCCACCAAGCACATCTATACCCAAGTATCCTAATCTAGCGACTCAAGAGTTTCCTGAAGTCAGAGATCCTAATGATGTAGTCGGCTTAGAACCTAAAGTCCAGCCAACCCTCGCAGTAGTGCCTAACCCAGTCGTTCCCCAAAACCCTGCAAATCCGCAAGCGGTATTGCCAGTGCCCAACACAGCCCTAAAACCGACAAATCCGATCGCTTCAGCACCAGTACCGACGACGGTACAAACCTTGCCTCTGTTGAATTTGCCTCCGACTTCAACGACAAAAACCTCGCCCAAACCAATCGCAACCCCACCAAAGGCGAATGCAGAAATTAAACCAGGAACAGATGGGTTCTATCATATAGTGATAGATAATAAAGGCGCGGTTTTAGACTCGGCACGGCAAGTAGTTCCCGATGCTTATTTATCACTCGACAAACAATTGATTTATCTGGGTGCTTTTAAGACTAAAGAGCAAGTACAAAAACAGATGAAATTATTACAGGCAAAGGGAATTAAGGCAAGGGTTCAGTAGCCGTGAGTTGCAAAAATCTCCGCGCCCCGCTATCGCTAACAGCATTGAGTTTCGTGAATGGAGAGCCGACATGGAATTAATCAAGCGTATCTTGCGGGTGATTCGCGCTAATCTCAATAGTTTGATCCGGGGTGCAGAAGATCCAGAAAAGATTCTCGAGAAAACTGTTCTGGAGATGCAAGAAAATCTGGTGCGATTGCGGCAGGGTGTAGCACAAGCGATCGCTACCCAAAAACGGACTGAACGACAGGCGGCGGCGGCTCAGTCTCAAACAGAAGAATGGTATCGCCGCGCCCAATTAGCCCTGCAACAAGGCAATGAACCTCTAGCACGCGAAGCTTTGACTAAGCGCCAGGCTTATAAAGAAACCACTACAGCCCTATTTTCCCAGATAGAGCAGCAAAACGATATAGTCGCTAGGCTAAAAAAGGATATGCGATCGCTAGAATTAAAAATTGCCGAGGCGAAAACAAAAAAAGATATGTATATTGCTCGCGCCCGTTCTGCGGAAGCCTCTTATCGTCTCCAGGAAATGCTCGGTACTGGTTCTGCTACCAGCAGCCTAAGCGCCTTTGAGCGGATGGAAGAAAAAGTTTTGCAAATAGAAGCTCATTCAGAAGCCATCGCACAACTCGGTAGCGACGATTTGGAAACACAATTTACTTCTTTAGAATCTAATAATGTGGATGCTGAATTAGCAGCGATGAAGATGCAGGTTTTAAATCAGGCAGAAAACACACAGCATAACAGTCCCCTCACCGAGGACAGCCAGAATACAGCACAGCCTCCCCAACAGCAGTTACCCAAAACTCAAGACTCCTGAAGTGCGGCTAATTACCCCAGTTTAGAGATATCTTAACAATTAAGAGTTGTGAGAAGGTACTGATTCAAACCGGAAAGATTACATTGAAATAGGTAGCTATTAAAAAGTAAAAAAGCTAACTGTCCAACCCAAGGCGTAAACCAAACAAGGAAAAACAAAGTTATGGGATTATTCGATCGCATTAAGCGAGTAGTTAGTTCTAACCTCAACGACCTGGTTAACAAAGCCGAAGACCCCGAAAAAATGTTAGAACAAGCCATCCTGGAAATGCAGGAAGACTTGGTACAGCTGCGTCAGGGAGTAGCCCAGACGATCGCCGCCCAAAAACGCAGTGAGAAACAGTATAATGATGCCCAAAATGAAATCAATAAGTGGCAACGCAATGCCCAATTAGCCCTACAAAAAGGTGATGAGAACTTAGCACGACAAGCCCTAGAGCGCAAAAAAACTTATACTGATACCAGCGCCGCCCTCAAATCTAGTTTAGATACCCAAAGCACTCAAGTTGAAACCCTCAAGCGGAACTTAATCCAGCTGGAAAGCAAGATTTCTGAGGCTAAAACTAAGAAAGAAATGCTCAGAGCTAGAATCACCACTGCCAAAGCCCAAGAGCAACTGCAAAACATGGTCAGTGGCATGAATACCAGCAGTGCAATGTCTGCCTTCGAGCGGATGGAAGAAAAAGTCTTGATGCAAGAAGCCCGGGCTCAGTCCGCAGGAGAGTTAGCAGGTGCAGATTTAGAAAGCCAATTTGCTCGCTTGGAAGGTAGTAGCGATGTTGATGATGAATTGGCAGCTTTGAAAGCGCAAATGCTACCACCCGCTACTCCACAAAATCAACCCCAACTGCCACCACAACAACAAACTGCTGCTCCTAAGTCTAATGAGGTGGTTGATGCTGAGTTAGATTCTTTACGCAAGCAATTGGATCAACTATAAAATTGCCAAAAAACTTATTTGAGTCAGTCCCACGCCTGTTGGTTGTGGGATTTTACATCATTATTCAATAGTTAAGAGTCTTAATAACTATAAATTATTGACTATGGACTATTGACGACTTTGGGATAAAGTATTGTGTGTGCCAACTTCGATCGCCACCTGATGGAGACTGCAATGAGTAAGGCTGTAATCACCATAACTGATGCTGAGTTTGAAACAGAAGTGTTAAAAGCTGAACAGCCTGTATTAGTTTACTTTTGGGCTTCCTGGTGTGGGCCTTGTCAATTGATGTCGCCCATGATTAACTTAGCTGCTACTAAATATAGCGATCGCCTCAAAGTCGTGAAAATGGAAATTGACCCCAATCCACTCACTGTTAAGCAGTACCAAGTGGAAGGCGTACCAGCCCTCAGACTATTTCAGGGCCAGGAAGTTTTAATTTCGACTGAGGGAGTCATCGGTAAAGATAAATTACTCGAACTCTTAGATACCCACTTAAATGCTAATTAGTCAATAGTCCATAGCTAATGACTAATTACTAATGACTAATATGCAATTTGCAAAGCGTTTACAACCCCTGCGATCTAATGTATTTGCTGATATGGACAGAGCCAAGGCGATCGCTTTGGCCTCTGGACAAGAAGTAATTGATTTGTCGTTGGGGTCTTCTGATTTACCTGCTGAGGCACACGTCATCGAGGCGATCGCCCAATCTCTCCACGATCGCAGTACCCACGGCTATCTGTTGTTTAATGGAACCCTTGGGTTTCGTGAAGCCGCAGCTAGCTGGTACGAGCAAAAATTTGGGATCAAAGTCGATCCCCAAACTGAGGTACTACCTCTGATTGGTTCTCAAGAAGGTACAGCCCATTTACCCCTAGCATTGCTCAATCCCGGAGATTTTGCCCTGTTGCTCGATCCTGGTTATCCCTCTCATGCGGGGGGAGTCTATCTAGCCAGCGGTCAAATCTACCCGATGCCATTACGGGCAGAAAACGCTTTTTTACCAGTGTTTGCTGATATTCCTGCCCCAGTTTTAGCTCAGTCGCGGATGATGGTATTAAGTTATCCTCACAATCCCACCGCCGCGATCGCTCCAATATCTTTCTTCCAAGAAGCTGTCGCCTTCTGTCAACTACACAATCTCGCCCTGGTTCACGATTTCCCTTATGTAGATTTAGTATTTGCAGAAACTGGGGAGTGGGGAGATGAGGGAGACAAGGAAATAACCAATGCCCAATGCCCAATTCCCTCAATTCTGCAAGCCGATCCAGAGAAAAGCGTCTCGATTGAATTTTTTACCCTTTCCAAGTCCTACAATATGGGCGGCTTCCGTATTGGCTACGCCATTGGTAATGCTGAGTTAATTAACGCCTTACGCCAGGTAAAAGCCGCCGTTGATTTTAATCAGTATCGAGGAATTTTGAATGGTGCGATCGCAGCCCTAACTGGCCCTCAAATCGGCGTAAAATCTGCTGTCGCTACCTTCCAGCAGCGCCGTGATACTTTCATCACAGCTTTACACCGCATTGGCTGGAATGTTCCTACTCCCAAAGCCACAATGTACATCTGGGCAAAATTACCCTCACCTTGGAGTCAAAACTCCATAGAATTTTGTACTCAGTTAGTTAAACAAACGGGTGTAGCTGCTTCACCAGGTGCTGGCTTTGGCAAATCAGGCGAAGGGTATGTCCGTTTTGCCTTGGTACATGAGCCACCTTTGTTAGAAGCTGCTGTGGAAAAAATTTCTCAGTTCCTTCATTAAATTTTTTCCCAAGCTGAACATCAAAGATTTTTTGCCGCGAAGTCTATGGATCTAAGACGCAGCAAGGGCGCACATCTATGCGCCTTTGTTAATGACCGTATTATACTTAATCTTAAAATAACTTAACGTAATATTTATTGCTATAAAAAACCAGAAGAACAAGTAATTAAACGTATGAAGATATAGAAATATTAGTCATTCTTTTATTTATAATCAGCCGGAACTTTACCCAATCAAGTCTCCCCGTCTCTTAAAGTAGGTTTGTACGCAAAGCTACCAAAGATAGCTAACAATACAGGTGGCGTTTTCAAGCCCACGTATTGCCAAAAGCTTGTAGTCAAGACAGCCCAAGTCTATAAACGGCAATAGTTTAAAACTTAACTTCCAAACTGACAGAGACTTGAAAAAATGAAAATGAATTTCCAGAAACTTGTAATTGGCACTTCAATGGCTATTGGTATGAGCGCTCTTGCCACTGCTCCAGCACACGCTACATCTTTTAGCTTCAATAATACAGCAGAAATTAACACTTACAATGGCGGCTCAGATGGTACCTTCACTAGAGGGAATGTACAAGGTGGTACTGACGCTGCCATCAAAGCTTTGACAGATAGCGACCCCACTTCTAACGTCGAGCTTTGGTATAGTACCGAAACCCCAGATTCTAACGTTGGCTTCACCGCTACAGAAGGAAAATACAGTGCTACCGTTAGCAGTGTCACTGCTGCTGACTGGAGTAGTTTTGGTTCCCAATGGGTGAGTGATTTGTTAAATGCCTATACTCCATTCCAGTCAGTGTGGAATGGGTTTTCAGACACTACCAAATCATCAATAATAAGTTCTTTTCCTTCATTGGGTATAGGAGATCCTAACATTGGTGGCTTCCAATTCGGTCAAAATGGCGGTGTACAACTGCAATTGGTTGGTAATTTGGATGTAAAGACCAAACTTTCAGATACAATTAAGAGTAATCTTGATATTGCGTGGAATGCAGTTGCAACAAATCCAACCCTGAAATTAGTATTGGGAAGCAAAACATTAGACACTGTAAGCGCTTCAGATGTTGACAAGATTTTATTATCTCCATTACTGTCAGTGTCAACCCAGCAAAAACTGATATCATTGAGAGACCTCCTCAACTTCCAAGCGACATTAAATGCCTACAAAGATCCAATCGGAGTTAGTGAAATTGCCAAAGTAGTTACTGGTGGTACAACCTCCTACGCTTACGGCTTTAATCCCACTGCATCAGGAATTACAGCCTCTGATGACAAGTTATCCTACAGTGCATATTACACTTGGAAGACACCGGGATATATCGCTTCCACGCCTCCTTCAAGCTCAGTCCCAGAACCATCATTAATGCTTGGTCTGTTGGGTGTTGCTGGTGTGTTTGCTACGCAACGCAAATTTAAAAAAGCATCTATTTAAGATTGCGGTTTCAAAACTACAAATAAGTAAGGGAGCTAACAACTCCCTTTTTTTATGAATACTTCCTTCCAGCAATAAGATAATTTAATTTTCTAGATTATATAGCAATCCTATCTGATTTGTGAAAATTCGCAGTGTCCAGATCCCCGACTTCTTTGAGAAGTCGGGGATCTAACTTTTCACGAGTGATTTAGGACTGCTACTAGTATTTCTAATATTTTTTATAAAAAATGAATAGTTTGTAAGAGCCTATATTGTATTGATGTCCTTACTAATGTATTTAATAACAGCAATTTCGTCCAATGACATTAGTTACCCTCAAATCAAGATGAGAAATTTTCTAGGAATGGCAACTAGCTTATTATTACTTGTTGTATTATTTAAGTAATTTCACTCAGACAAATTGGTAAATAGACTTTTATAATTAGTCTTTTATTTAATACCATAAATTGCAAAAAGCTCGTAAAGAAAAGCTTAACATTTGATTTATATTATGTTTAAGCATACTACTATTAAGTATTGGAGTGCATCTAAATTTGATTTATTAATATCTTTTACTAGATAACATAAGTAAATTCCCTATTAATTTTATAGTTCAAATGCACTATCGTTCTAGTTTATGGCAATAATCGTCGGTTTTTACTTAAGATAATCAGATAATAGGTAGCAATGACAGCACCATTATTCAATAAAGACCAGGCATTGCGATCGCACAAAGTTAGACGAATTTTGCTAGTTGAAGACCATTATCTCAACAGGTTATTACTGAGTGACTATTTAAATTACTGTGGGTACGATGTCCAAAGCTTATCTGAAGGATCTGCTTTTTTCTCGACTATAGAGAAATTTCAGCCAGATTTAATGTTATTAGACTTGAAGTTGCCAGATATTGACGGTTATTCGCTCTTAAAACAAGTTCAACAAAAACCTGATTTGTCAAAAATACCTATTATTGTGGTTTCAGCTTTCGCTTTTAAAGCCGATCAAGAACTTGCTTTGAGCTTAGGCGCACGTCGCTATTTTGTCAAACCGATAAAACTCAAGGATCTTATATTTACAATTGAAGAAGAATTGACTTGTTGTCACAGGTAAATTTTTCTGCTGGGTATACACTTATTCAGCTTTTTGATCTCCAATAAACTCTTCAACTTTCTCACTAATATTTTGCACAGAATTGCCAATTTTTGAAATTTTATTTTGTACTTGCGCTAATAGCAAAACTGCGGTTTGCAGTTCGTTGAGCGTTTCAGCCATAGCTTCACGATACTGGGCTTCAAAGTCTTGTAAGTTCATACTTTAGCTCTTGTCTTCAACTGTTATAATAACTATATTTCCAATCATATCCGTAAACTTAACTTACTAAATCCGTTAAATCGCTTAATATTATAATTTCAATTAAAAATCAAAAATATTCTCTGTTAATAGTTTACTTATCTGATATTTATATAATCAGCGTTTTAAGTTTTTATTGCTTTTAAATATAAACATACAAAGCTAGTTAAATTACTAAAATAAAGTTTGAAATAATAAATTATTGTCTATTTTCAAATATCAATGATTGATTCAAAAAGCAAAGTTTTTATTCTGACAGTAGCAATCGGCGACTAAGAACACGGCTAGACAAACTCTCATCTGCTCCAAAGTATCTCAATACGGTTCGGTTAAGGCAAGAGACGGGGATTTATCGCATCTTTACGCTCTAGAATTTCCATCAAAAAATCTTAACCCTATGGGTACTCAGTTGGAAAACTCGTAGGTGCGTATGCAAAAATATTTATGTCATTGCGAGCAGAATGAAATGTAGCAAAGCATAAGTCCTTCGGACACGCTTCGCGAACGCAAGTTCTTGGGATTGCTTCATTCCGCTTTGCTCCATTCGCAATGACAAATGTATATTTATTTTTGTATTACTACTTATAGTAGCCGTAGATGCTTCTACACAAGAAAAGTCTGCCTACTTTATATTTACTTGATAATTACTCTGTGAAATCGGCACAAAAAAAGAATTTTTCTTAAAATAGATAAAGATTACTTAATATTGGTTGTGACAATATCTACTCAAATACTACCACTGGTTAAAGAGCCAGAACGACTGGAAAATCGTCTAGCCGAAATTCCACCGGAACCGGGGGTTTATTTCATGCGGGACAACAGCGATCGCATTATATATATAGGTAAGTCACGGAAGTTGCGATCGCGTGTCCGTTCCTATTTCCGCGATGGCTACAATAAGACTGAACGCATCGCTACGATGGTTAAGTTGGTGACAGAAATTGAATTCATCGTTACTGATACTGAAGCCGAAGCTTTAGCGCTAGAAGCCAACTTGATCAAGCAGCACCAGCCATACTTTAACGTGCTGCTCAAAGATGATAAAAAATATCCCTATCTCTGCATTACTTGGTCTGAAGATTATCCGCGAATTTTTATTACCCGTAAACGTCAATTCGGCAAGGAAAAGGATAAATTTTATGGGCCTTATACTGATGCTGGTTTATTACGAGAAGTTGTCCGCATCTGCAAGCGCATCTTTCCCCAGCGACAACGACCTCAACCACTTTTTAAAGACCGTCCGTGCTTAAATTATGATTTAGGGCGTTGTCCGGGTGTGTGTCAAAAGCTGACTTCACCAGAAGAATATCGCAAAATTGTCCAAAAGATAGCGATGGTATTCCAAGGACGAACTCAGGAATTGATTGATATTTTAACCCAACAGATGAATACAGCAGCTGAGGACTTAAATTTTGAGTCAGCAGCGCGGATTCGCGATCAAATTTCTGGGTTAAAGTCGCTGACTGCTGACCAAAAAGTAGCCTTACCAGATGATACAGTTTCACGGGATGCGATCGCACTGGCAGCCGATGAAGAACACGCTTGTATCCAACTATTCCAGATTCGCGCCGGACAATTGGTAGGGCGTTTAGCGTTTGTGGCGGATGCTCACGCAGAACCAGGAGCTATTTTACAACGAGCTTTGGAGGAACATTACCAAACTGCTGACTCAGTGGAAATACCCTTAGAAATTTTGGTACAGCATGATTTACCAGATGCGGAGATATTGGCGGATGTCTTAACTCAACGTAAAGGGAAAAAAGTGACGATTTTGACTCCTTTGCGGCAAACTAAGGCAGAATTAATTGAGATGGTAGAGCGAAATGCTCAGTATGAATTGCAAAGAATGCAAAAATTTGGCGATCGCAATCACCAAGCAATGCAAGATTTAGCAGCCATTCTCGATTTACCAGATGTACCTCACCGCATCGAAGGTTATGATATTTCTCATATTCAAGGCTCAAATGCTGTAGCTTCGCAAGTAGTGTTTATCGATGGATTACCAGCCAAGCAACATTATCGCCACTACAAAATTAAAAATCCTACCGTGACGGCGGGACATTCAGATGATTTTGCTAGTCTTGCTGAAGTCATTGGGCGACGCTTCCGTAAGTATGGGGAAGATCCACAATTGTCACGTTTGGGTAATCCAGATTGGCCTGATTTAATCATGATTGATGGCGGTAAAGGTCAGTTATCTTCAGTCGTCGCCGTTTTGCAAGAGATGAATTTATTAGAAGACTTGCGAGTTGTGAGTTTAGCAAAGCAGCGAGAAGAGATTTTTTTACCGGGAGAATCTAAACCTTTGACAACTGATGCAGAACAACCAGGGGTACAGTTGTTGCGGCGGTTGCGGGATGAAGCGCATCGGTTTGCGGTGAGTTTCCATCGTCAGCAGCGTAGTGATAAATTAAAGCGATCGCGTTTAGATGAAATTCCTGGTTTAGGACATCATCGACAAAAGCAGCTACTAGGGCATTTTCGCTCAGTTGATTATATTCGCCAAGCAACAACCCCACAACTTGCAGAGGTTCCAGGAATTGGGCCGCGTTTGGCTCAAGAAATTTACGATTATTTTCATCCTACTTGAGGAAACTAACAGTCTGTCAAATTTCAATTTATGCGTCTGTGCCAAAACTTAAAAACCTTTTTCGGCGTTGCTGATTGCGGTGAAAAATCCTTGTAGAGACGTAAAATTTTACGTCTCTACAAGTTCATACCTCGATTCAGCAACGCCCCTTTTTCCCTGCTCCCTCTGCGGTTTTAATAATACGTCTTTAACCGAACACGATATTAGTTGATAGCTGTCAAATTTCTTTCTAGGTCAAATAAGAAGCCGTGGATATACTCTTCAGTCCATTCGGCACCATAGAAACGTTTGAACATCCCTCGTGCTGGGTCTTTTTCAGCCCGATATCGCAGGTATCGCAGTTGGGCTTGCTCAATGGCTACTAAATTTTGGGAATCTGTTACAGCTTCTGCTTGCTCTACGAAATCCAAATAAGCTTTTAAATAGTCTTTAAAAGCAGCAAACACCTGAGTTTCGACTACAGCCGTTTCTTGGGGACGAGTCCACAAAAAAGCGGGAGAGAAAAATGGCTGTGCTTCTTCAGGAAAATCCCCTCCCCAAGATAAATGCTGTTGATGCGCGTGGAAAATGGGTAGAATTGGTTCGGTATATTTTGCTTGATATGCCGAATCGTCTCGGAATAGGGGCTGCATATCCAAAGCAATTAGATGTCCTCCTGGCAACGTTACCAAATCCGCCCCAAAAAAGGGTAAATCGTAGTCGAGACGGGGGAAAATCACAAAATTCAGCACTTGCAGCGAATTTCCACCCTGGACGTGAGCAGCACGAATTTGCCGCAATTTGGTGGTTTGAAAGGCGTAACTTGTGGTAACAACCTCTTCCTGATTTTTGCCTTTGCCCACAACAGCGCTTTTAAACTCAAACCCAGTGGGGATAGGATAGGGTTGTAAATCCAGGCGCGATCGCATATAAGCGATCGCATAATCGAGAAATGGCTGATATAATGTCACGTCGCTTCGCTCCGAATTCAAAATTAATAATCCCCAATCCCGAATCGGTTATCTTTTGCCAGCACTAACTGCTAGAGGAACAGCATCTTCAAATAAGAATTCATGGAGAAAACGCTCCGACCATTCATGACCAAAGTAACTGCTAAACAAACCAGATGCGGGATCGCGGTCTGCACTATATTGGTCGTAGTCTTTTTGAGCTTTAACAATCCGTTGGATATCTTCTGGATCTTGGAGTGGTTTTGCATCTACTAGCATTTGCCAATACAAGTTTAAATAATCCTGAAAAGCTTCAAAAACTCTCGTTGCAACTGTTTCAGGGTCTGTTTTGGCAAACAATAGGTACTTAGAAAAATACTGGTTAGCATCGTAAAACTTCATTTCCAAGTTTTGTGCCAAATCTGGGTATTTATTATGGAGAGATTGTAGCGGAACTATATATTTGTTTTGATAATCTTCATCCTGGAATAAAGGTTGAAAGTCAAGTACGATTAAGTTTTTGACTTTTCCAAAAGATAAAAAATCAATCCCTAAAAGAGGTAAATCGTAGTGATGACTAGGATAAACCACGCTGTTAAAAATTTGGGCGCTTTCTCCGGCATCAATGTAGGTATAGCGAATTTTCCGCAACTCTTGACATTGGTAACACCAACTGCGAATAGTTGCAGGGTTTCTGCCGCGATCGCTAACTTTGAATTCCAAACCAGGGGGAATGACCCTACTTTGTAAATCAAATCGCTGAAATAGCTCTTTTTCTAAAAATTCCAGGAAAGGCTTATACATGGAGCATGATTTGTTAACCCTTGCATGAAAATAAATGATGTCGATCGTACACGTCTCATTTATGAGAAACAAAGCAACATTCCTTAATGGGGGATTGGGAATTGGGAATTGGGAATTGGACATTGGGCATTAGTTCTTTCTCCCCCTGCCTCCCCTGCCTCCCCTGCCTCCCCTGCCTCCCCTGCCTCCCCTGCCTCCCCTGCCTCCCCTGCTCCCCTGCTCCCCCTGCCTCCCCTGCTCCCCCTGCTCCCCTGCTCCCCCTGCTCCCCTGCTCCCCCTGCTCCCCCCGCTCCCTGCCTCTTCCCCACTCCCTACCTAGCATGATTACGAGCGATCATTTGCTTTAGCAGTTCTTGGGAAACACAGCGGCGTTCAGAACAATAAGTCATTAAGTTGACACCGTTCATCATTCGCACGGTACTAACCCTGACACGAAAATCATCAGTAACAAACCAACAACGTTCTTGACCTTGATTATTGTCATAGTCAGTATCAATCGTCAGCACTCCATCATCGGCAAACTGATACCGACTCACAACGGGGATGCTCTCAACATAGCCTTGGTTGCGGATCAGTTTTCCAGAACGTTTAGTTTCGTTGGGAATATCAACCAAAATGGCAGCATTATCGCTATTAGGTAGCCTGGTATCTAGGTTAGCTTGCCATGCAAAACTAGCACCGCCTGTTGCTTTAGTCGGATCTATCCCTTGGGCTTTACAGACTTCTTGGACTTTTGGATCGTTCTTTTCCATCACTTTCACGATCAAATTCGACTCTCCCGACTCATCGGCTGCCGAGTCAAAATGATGAACGGAGCGTTCTGTAAACCATGTCCCCTCACTTTTACGGAAGAAGTCGATCATTGACAAGGGTGGTATTAGATGCATCTGTTTTAAAACCTCGTTTTACCAAATTTTGGTGTTATTGAATACTGGGTAATAAGATGAAGCCCGATTTCGCTAAAGTGTAGAATAACTCCAAAAGTTATATTTTTATCAACCAATGACAAATAGTGAAATTCAACTTATTACTAGCGATCGCCCTAGTCCACCTCCAGAAATCTTAAAAGCGCTCAAAGCCGGAATCCCTCTAGATTGGGTAGATTTGTACCAATTCAATCTCAGGGAAGTCGATTTCCAACAAGCTAACTTGAGTAAAGCCAAGCTACTAGGAGCCGATCTCAGTGAAATAGTCTTGAGCAATGTCGATTTGAGTGAGGCAGATTTGCGAGGCGCTAATTTGCAGGGAGCCGATTTGAGTGGTGCTAATTTGCAGGGAGCTTACTTAAACCGTGCTAATCTCCAACAAGCAAATCTCAGTGGCGCTAATTTGCAGGGAGCCAAACTGCAAGTAGCACGTTATGATACACATACGCAATGGCCCCAAGACTATAACTACAAAGCTTCGGGAGCAGTAGGGCCCGGTGCTAATCTTAATGGTGCTTTTCTAAATACAGCTTCTTTGCGAAATGCAGATTTACAAGGTGCTAATCTGCGTGGAGCCTACCTGAGTGGCGCTGATTTGACAGGAGCCAATTTGCAAGGTGCGGCTTTGAGCGGGGCGGATCTGACGAAAGCTTATTTGACTGGGGCTTGCTTGCGCAATGCTCGATTGACTGGAGCCGATTTGCAGCATACAGATATGCGAGCAGCTGACCTTAGTGACGCAGAGATGGAGCATCTTCAAAGTATTGCTGGGGCAGATTTTACTTTAGCCCAAGGACTCACAGAAGCAACAAAAGCCATGCTTCAAAGCCGTCCATATTCAGAACTCGACGTTTGGAACGCCTACACCCGCACAACAACTCGTGATAGTTTGAGTGCTTGACCAATATAGGGCTGAATTGTGAGTTATGAGTAGGAGTTAAAAACTAATTTCTAGGTACTTAGCACGAGCTAAACGCCCCGCTATCTATGTACAGCACTCACAACTCAGCACTCTTTACAAAAGTTGCCAGTTCTTTTTTAGAAGTGCTAAAAAAGTAGCGTATCCTTCGGAAAAACCTGGCGGATCGGATAAAACATATTGTGGAAATTCTTTATACGATCGCCAAGGTTCCGAAGCATTATGCCGCAAATGTAAAGCACATTCTGAGGAACCTGGTAGTCGCCAAGTCATTTGACCAGTTTGTATATCAGTCACAAATGCCTCCTCATCTTGAAAAAGTTGATCTTTTCTTCCAGATTTTGGCAGATTGACCGGATATTTTGGTCAAATTTAAGGTAAAATAATATATTGGTTATCGTTCAAATAAGTTTGCTCGCAATATTCCAAATAAGCCCATACTGCTATTGTGGCAACAAGTCTTCTAAAGCTGCTCCGACAACTCGGTGATCCTCATCCTGTCTGAGTTGGTTCAGGGCTGCTTTTGCTTCCGGCTCGTCAAAACGTTTGAGGGCATAGCTAACTCGTACGCGCATCCGCCAAGATTCATCATTCACTAAGGTGAGTATTTGGGATAGTGCGGCAGTCCGTTGGTTAGAATTAGCTAGTAAGCCAAGTCCATCAACAGAAGATTCCTGAACTGTGAAATCTTCGTCTTTTAAACCCTGGACGCAGATATCAAATAGTTCTTCAGGGCAATCCATTTCAGCGATCGCAGCTAAAATGCTCCGCTTAACTAGCCAGTGGTCATCCTGATAAAATGCCATAACTAGATGAGAAACTGCGACTCTACCAAATAGCGACAAAGAATTTGCCGCTTCTGCTCGCACGTTGGGAGTATCGTCGAATTTCATTATTTGCATCAAAGCAGCAAAGGATTCTGCTGATTGTTGATTACCCAAACCTCTTGCTACAAAAGAACGCACCAAAAATTCTGAGTCATGAAGTTTAGTTGTTAGCAGAGGAACTGCAACTTCTGATTCATAATCATTGAGGGCTGCGATCGCCTTCAAACGATATTGAAAATCTGGGTTCTTCAGTTCAGCTTGGATTTGATGGATTTCCATAGGTGCATTTGGTAGAGCTATCTTTACTTTATTTTACAGATGTCAAAAAATGGCGATCGCATTTGGGAAGATTTAATCAATTCCCAATTCCCTAAATTAATGACTCAATTAAGCGAAACCGTCAAAGAATTAATCGCCAAAGCGAGAATTATCAGCTTTGCTGAGTGGGAACAGTCCCATCCAAAAGCAGCGATCGCTATATTTCAAGCTGCGGATGATGCTTTTCGCTATTTGAACGACGAAGACTTGTTGCAAATTACAACCTTGTCATCTGATAATTCTGAGTTGATTGCTATTGCTGTTTTGTTACGCGATCGCGCCGTTGAAATTGTTGATGAGGCTAGAGAGCAGGTTTTGACCATCTATCCTGAAATTACTCAGCCGGGAGGTGGCCTTTATCCGCCAGAACGCGCCCAAGCTTGCTGGCGCGATTTTTGGCATTTTCTTCGCTGCATTACCTATGGTATAGCAGGTGGGCACACTCACTATACCAGTCCCGGAGGACTGCATTATATGAACTTGCTCTATCAAGAATTACAAGTTCCATTAGATGCAATGCTTTTAGGCTTAAAAAGCATCAAGGCTGCTAGTTTGAAACGCTGCCCAGCCAATCACCAGGAAACTCTTGCTCCCTATTTTGACCATTTAATCGGTCAACTGGCTACTTTCCAAATTCAATCAGCTTTGTAGTCAAGCCGCTCAATATGCTTGCTAAAAGCCAATTTAATTAAATTTACATTACGTAACATAGGTTGATTTATTCTTACCCACCTACCGAAATAAACTCTGGTATCTCAGGATAATTAATACTCTTGCTCAAGGCAGGACAACAATATCATTACCTACATAGCGATCGCAAATCAAATACTAAAAACAAGCTGAAATTTCTCTAAGAGTGTTCCAAAAAATAAATGATCCAAAACCCGTCATTGCTTCGCTTCGCTCGCAATGACAATTGGGCATTTTTTTACTTGGAGTACTCTAAATAGTATTACCTAACTTCACAAATTTTAATAAATATGGCTTCGGCATCGTATCAGAATGTATAAAGGCGTAACGATGCAAAAACTTAGATCCTCAAGACTAATAAGGATTTAAAGTCTCTATGACCTCTCCTTTGTCATCAAGATGTAAAGTTTTTTAACATCTGCTGGATATCCTTCTCATAAAATTTAGTTGTTAACTGGGAGATAGTTTGAATGGCTTTTCCAAGTTTCGCCGTAGTAACCAAGTATTTTTCGTGCCATACAATCAGCTTTCATAAGAGTATCAACGGATTCACAAGCAAGTCCGTGTGATTGCCAATATTACTCCTGTCAACTAGAAAATATATCTACAAACTAAGCTTAGGAAAAAGGTGAGCATCACTAAAGATTGTTTAAAGAATAGAAATTGGGGATTGGGAAAAATTTTTGCAGTACTCAATCTCCAGTCACAAATGCCCAGTATTCATCATTGATTAAAAGCGATCGCCCATCTAGAGTTTGATCGGTTCTGCCGTCAGTTGTCATATACGAAGATATTTAACGCACTTTAACAACCTAAAGTTTTACAAATGCTAGTCAGTAACAAAAATAACTGGCAGCTGAGGCAAAAATCTACCTCCATAAGGGGGAGAATACTCAAAGATTTCATTTAATTCACGTTTTTAAGGAGATACTTCTATGTCACTTTGGGTCATTGATTCACCTAATGTTGAACTGCGTCCAAACATAGCTGAGAGTGAATTACAGACACTGATTCGCGCAGTTTACAAACAGGTTTTGGGGAATGCTCACTTATTAGAAAGTGAGCGCCTAGCCACTGCTGAATCGCAATTGCGCGATCGCAAAATCAGCGTCCGTGAATTCGTCAACACCGTTGCGAAATCAGAACTATATCAATCCCTGTTTTTCAGTTCTTCCTCTCAGTATCGGTTCATCGAACTGAACTTTAAACACCTGCTAGGTCGTCCTCCTGCCGATCAAGCAGAAATTTCCGAACACGTCCGCATCTACAACGAACAGGGCTACGATGCTGAAATCGAATCCTATATCGATAGCGAAGAGTATCAGCAGAATTTTGGCGAGAATATTGTCCCTTATCCTCGTAGCACTAGCTCCCAAGTAGGGATTAAAAATGTTACCTTTAACCGGACTTTTACCTTACTGAGAGGAGTCGCTACCAGCGATAGCGATCGCAAAGCCAAGCTGATCGGCGATATCGGTGCAAACTTACCTACATCTATCAAGCCTCCTGCTGCTGGTTCTAGTGTCAGCAGCACCAGCAAACGCTTCTTGATTAAGGCAGTCAAAGGTTCAGCTAATCTCCGTACTCGTCTGGGCAACCTCGAATATGTAGTTAACTACAACCAACTGTCTGGACAAGTGCAAAACATTCATAGAACAGGCGGCAAAATCATCAGCATCACTGAAGTTGCTTAGATTGCCTAAGTAAGGGAGTGGGGAGATTGTAAAGACGCGATTAATCGCGTCTCTCCTAACTCCTGACTAGAATAGTAGAATAACTTTTTAACCAAGATATATCTTGGATTGTAAGCTACTTTTTAAAATCACTTTTCTAATGGAAATTACGGAATTCTTTGAACTTTCAATTGGACGATGGCGATCGCAGCGTAGCGGTCATCATTTAGCATTCGCCCACTTTGAACAAGTGCTTTCTAACATTGACATTGAGTCTCTATCCACCGACGATCCGGCGGTGCTAGCAATCTGTAAATTGTATGATAGCAACCCCGCCACTATCACCCACCCTTTTCGGATGACTTGGGAAGGTCAGTCAGATTGGGATGATAAAGCAATCTCTGGTAGTACTGTGCTAGTGCCAATTCCCGATATCGAAAATCCTTCTAAAGGAAAACTCCTCCGTGACAAAGGATACGCCGAAACAATCCCCGCAGTAGGTAAATATCATCTGAGTGATGATGGTATTTTTACCCTGGTGACAGCTTATGAACTCGCTGCTGCTGAGGAGCGAATTTGGTTTGCTACCCCAAATCTGCGATTTCGCGTAGCGACAATTAAAACCAGTGATGGTAAAGGCGTGACAACAGCTTCCTTTTCTTCAGAGATTCGCTCTTTGTCTAATTCAACCAGTTAGCAATATCAGGTTACAACATAAAAGGATACAAGCTCATAAATAAATTTATGAGAATTTTGAATTTTGAATTTGGAGCGAAGCGACGTGACGATAGCGCCCAGTGAATCTAGCACCAACGCTAGCGATTTGCTCACCTTAGCCTGTTGGATGGCAGGAGATTTTAGCAACTACAAGCAATCTTTTGCAAATCCGCAACTTTATGCCCACATTCACATTTTTTTTCGTCCTTTACCGATTGAATTTTTTTCTACCATCGGTTTTTATTCAGAACAAGCTTATGACCACGATTTATGGACACCCTATCGCCAGGGAGTACATAGACTCGTGGATGATGGCGATCGCATTTATATCGAAAATTACAGCTTAAAAGACCAGATGCTTTATGCAGGTGCGGCTCGTGAATTAGATATCCTCAAAACCATCACCCCAGAAAGCATAGAACGGCGTTATCACTGTTCAATGGTTTTTCAGCGAGAGGGTGAAATGTTTCGCGGGAGTGTGGAACCAGGTAATCAATGTCTGATTAAGCGCAATGGATGCCAGACATATCTTGTCAGCGAAGTAGAAATAACTGAGCATACTTGGATAAGTCTAGATAAAGGGATGGATATTGAAACCCACAAGCAAATATGGGGTTCAACTGCTGGCCCCTTACAGTTTGAAAAACGGGAAAGTTTTGCTGATGAATTACCAGCGGTGAGAGCATTATGTTGATTCAGCTTGAATCTGTTAAATATAAAATGTTACCTCCACAGGCTGAAAAAAAGATGCGCTGTTGGATTCGCAGTCGCCACTTAATCTGTTCGGGTAACTTTTTTATATTCGAGACATTAGAATATACGACCATTGAAAGATTTTCTGAATGTGTTGCTTCTTTAGGAGGGACAGTAATATCCGTTGACCCCATTAATAAAATTTGGATGGGCGATCATCGCCAAGTGATTTTATATCAAGCAAAAGCTAGTTTACATACGCCTCATCATACTTTGAAACAATACTGGATAAAATACGGTGGTTTCTACACTAGATTTGATGAGCGCACTTGAGAGTTCCTATACTGCAAAAATGCTTCCCAGCGGTGTCTACACACCAATTCAAAATTAAGTTTTGAATTTTAAATACTCCTTAAGAGGGTTGACGGCTAACTGTTAATGTTTAATTGCTAATTGTTTTTTATGATTAGCCGTTACTTATTACCAGTTAGCCGTCTAAGTTTGTTAGAAAATGTAACTAAAAAACTCCCCAAAACTTGATAGCTTATATTAATATCCAGTTAATTAGTAAATCTGAAGTAGAGTGTGTTACGGCTTTAGCCTAAGCTCGACTTTATCTAATGGTCTATCCCATTAATTTTTATCAAGAAAGGCAGAGGGCAGGAGGCAGAAGGCAGAAGGGAATACTGCCTCCTCCCTCTGCCTGTGACCGAACCGAACTTGGGTATAAAACCCCACCGTCTATACGGTGCTTACAATTGGTTGGGGTCTGAATCCCCAACGAAAAAGTTCCTTCTGCCCTCTGCCCTCAGCATAGATGCCTTCTTCAAGAGTTTGTAGTAAGTACTTCAGTGCTTAAAAATCCAGGACTAAAGTCCTGACTACGAACTTATTCCCCGATCAAAATTAATGACACAAAGCAATGCATTAGCTTACCTACAGAAATTTTATTTTTTCTAACTCCTACCCATATTAATCCTATGCAAACCTTCATCGACGACCAAACCAGACGACAACAATATCAAGCATTTCCCCAAACAGAACCTATAGAACTGTGGACTACTGCTTCAATAGATGACATTGAAATTGTAATTCGGGCAGTTTATCGGCAAGTGTTGGGTAATGCCTACATTATGGAAAGTGAGCGGCCGCTCGTTCCTGAATCCCAACTCAAGCAAGGTATAATTGATGTCCGTGAGTTTGTCCGTCAAGTTGCCAAATCAGAGTTGTATCGCTCTAGATTTTTTGATAACGTTTACCGTTACCGGGCTATTGAACTGAACTTCAAACACCTGCTAGGTCGCGCTCCCGATGACTATTCTGAGACGACATATCACAGCCATATTCTTGATGAGCAGGGTTTTGAAGCAGATATTGATTCTTATCTGGATAGCGACGAATATTTAAATGCCTTTGGAGAGAATATAGTACCATATTACCGGGGCTACAAAACCCAGACGGGCAAAAAGATATTAGAATTTAGCAATATGCTCCAACTGCTGCGGAGTAATTCTAGCAGTGATAAGAACCTAGCAACCAATAATAAACCTCAACTGGTGCGATCGCTAATTAACAATACTCCTTACGGTAAACAGAAACCCACAGATGTGAGTGCAATCCTTGCTGATATATTCAAGCCGAAACCAGAAACTGCTGCTCCAGTTAATACTTTGATTGCAGTTCGTACAGAAGCCGAACAAGGCTTGCGGCAAAAGATTCAAGACCAAGAAAGTCAGATTGCAACTTTGCAACAACAACTAGCAGACTTACGACCATTTGCCAGCATTGGTACAACAAAATTTAGTAGTAGTTGGCAGACTTCCAGTTTCACCACCACCACAGGCGAATATACATCTTTGCAACAGCAAGCTGACGCGCAAGCAAAACAGATTGCAGCTTTACAAGAGCAAGTTGCTGATGCCCGGCGGTCTGCCACAATTGGAGAAGCCCGGTTGAATAAATGGCGCAGTCGCGTTTTCAATGGCTAATTTTAACCGTTTATAATCAGATTTAAATCCGACAGAACTCAATACCATTGGGTTAGCTGTCTATCTGTCGAATAATACCCCTAACCTAGTACAGTGCGGCGGAAATAAACCACCCATTCCAAATCAATGAAACCCTCATGCTGTATTCGTTTTTAATTTTTAATTTTTAATTCCGCCCTGCGGTACTAGGCTGTTGACTTTGTGCCTTTTTAGGAGTTAAAAAGTCATGCAAAATGTATGACACAAAAATAGGTAGCTCGCTTCTCGCCTTTGGGGAGTATTACGAATTACGAATTATTTAAGATGATACTTGCTGCATTTGAGTATAGGCTTCATATACACCTTTCACGTTGTACCAGTTGAGGAAAATCCGGGCAACCTCTAAAGCTAATTGTGGTTTACCTAAGTTAATTAGCCATTGCAAAAACGGAGCCATTGTCCGCTCATTTAGTGCGCCGTTAAGTGATAAAATTCCCCAAAGCAAGCGATGCAGCCAAGTCATTTGAATCATCATTCGCACCTCCCATGTGGGATGCTTTTGATAAAATAAAACTCCCATCCTTCCGCGTTGAATTTCTTGGTCAATCAATCGGGGAATTTGCTCTAAATTAAATGCTGCATGCCAGTGATATCCAACGGCTTCTGGACATTTAATTAGTTTCAGACCTAATTGTTTGAGCCTCACACCTAATTCTAAATCTTCCCAACCATAGAGTTGAAAACTGGTATCAAATAGTCCAGCTTTCTCTAACCAATGTTTAGGAATTGCCACATTTCCAGTAGCAAAAAAAGCTGCTGAAAAATCTGTTACTTTGTAGGGTTCAGCCGTTGGTTTGTCGAAATTACAAGTATTAATAACTGCGCCATAAGTGAAAAAGCGATCGCTCCTTAATTTCTCTTGTCCCTCTATTAGGGCTTCAGCATGAGCTTGCAAGAAGTTCTCCAACACCACCAGATCGCTATCAATAAAGATAATGGTGTCTCCCAACGCCTGTTCTACCCCCAAATTTCGAGCCGCAGCCGGGCCTGCATGGTCTTGCTGAAACCATCGTACGTGGGGAAACTCTTCTTTGTGTTCTGCCAACCAATGCAATGTGCCATCAGTAGAACCATCATCTACTAAGACAACTTCGTAACCAGTAACCGAATTTGGCTGACTTAACTCCTGCACCTCCAAGGCGCGGAGGCATTTTTCTAAAATTGGTTGGCGATTATAAGTCGGTATCACAACGCTGAAAAACACACTCTCACCCACAACACTACCCATCTCCAGGATAGGACAGATGCGACGCTGACGCTGTTCCCGATCTGAATTCTGGTTGCAGCTATTAGAGCAAAAAGCCCATAATTTTAATTACTCTCACCAAAAAAATCTATTTAAATTACTTTTTCAAAAATCTTAATATTTCTCAATTAAGGTTAAAAAATCTTGGGATTTAATTCAGAATATAAGAGCGATCGCTTTGTAAAGGTTAGTTGATATTTCTTGTCAAACTGTTAGTGAAGTTAGAGACTAAGAATACAACACACGCAATTATTTTATGACTGCTATTTCTAACCTTGAATTTAAACGGCCAACTTGGCAAACCGCTATCATATTGACTTTGGGCTTTTGGCTCAGTGCTAGTCTAGTTTTAGATTGGGTAATTATGCCTAGTCTTTATATTTCTGGCATGATGAGTCAAGCTAGTTTTACGACAGTAGGCTATACGATTTTTTGGAACTTCAATCGAATGGAGTTATTATCTGCTGCCGTAGTATTGACTGGAGTATTAGCTTTGAGCAAAACCGGATATCGTTGGCGTATTAGCAGTATTATTTTATCTATGCTTCTGCTAACTATAGCTATGTTCGATACCTATTTATTAACTCCACAAATGTCCGCTATAGGAGTTCACCTCAACCTATTTGAAACTGCTATTCCATTGACAATGAATTTACTACATGGCAGTTATTGGCTACTAGAAATAGTTAAACTGGCAGCTTGTGGCACACTTTTAAGCTGGTGCTGGCGGGAGCAAGTTTAAGTATATGGAGAAATATAACGGTAAGAATGTCCATTTTTAAATCTCACGCTAAAGACGCAAAGGAATTCTTTGCGTCTTTGTTATTACATATAGGACTAGCCCTTTTAAAGAGTTGTGTGATGGGCTAATTTGTAGTTTGGTAAGTAAGTCGGTACAAATAAACCTAACCATGTAACAGAATGCAAAAACCACAAGACCTTTGCAATTGCTTCATTCCACTTCGTTACATTCGCAATGATATACATTGAAATTTTCACGCCGACTTACTTAAGTGAAATCAATCCAAAATCCAAAATAGTCTGACTGTCAATAAATTGAATTTGAGGTAAAAATGAGACACGAAAAACTTTCTCCCGGATTACTTTTGGCATTTCAAGACTATCAAAATGAAGGGGATAAAGCTTTAGTTACACACAAGCGATCGCTTGGCATCATTGCCCACAAAAGCCCAGTCAAGCCTACCAAAAGCGTCGTTTTTATTTACTGTAACCCTGATGCAGACTTAAGTTATTTATCACAATATAACATTGAAGTCAATCAAAACTCTGGAAGTGTGCGGACGGCTTTTTTACCGATAGAGAGTTTAGATGTCTTATCTGAAGAAGATATCATCCATCGCATCAAGCCATCACGCAAACTTCATTTGAGGATGGACACTGCAATGGAAACGGTCAAACTACCTGAGTTCCAGAACAAAAGCGGACTGACCGGAAAAGGAGTCATCATTGGCATTATAGACAGTGGCATCGATCCGAAACACCCCGCCTTTGCGGGACGAATTTTACACATTTGGGATCAAACACTGCCAGGCCCAGGAGTGATAGAAGGCGGTTATGGGGCGGAAGTTACGGGAGCGCAACTGACAATCTCTCAAGATACTGGGGGTCATGGTACTCATGTTGCCGGCATTGCCGCCGGTGCAGATGCTAGCTATAGCGGTGTTGCACCAGAAGCAGAATTAGTCATCGTCAGGTCAGATTTACAGGATGCTCACATAGCTGATGGAGTGCGTTACATTTTCCGAGTTGCCAGAGAGTTGGGACGGCCAGCCGTGGTAAATCTCAGCTTGGGTGGACACGCTGATGCCCATGATGGTAGTGATTCTTTATCCAAAGTCATCGATGCGGAAACTGGCCCAGGAAGAATTGTTTGTTGTGCTGCGGGTAACGAAGGAAACGATAACATTCATGGACAAGCGACAATACCCAGTGGACGCACTCGTGGTATGCGCTTTAATGTTCCTTTGAATCAAATAGGCATAGTTTGGTTAAACGCTTGGTATTCCAAAGACAGTGAGTTGGAAGTATCTGTGCGGAGTCCTAACGGTTTTGTTACCCCCTTCCAAAAAATAATCACTGAGGGTAATGCTGCACAAGATTACCAGTTGCCGGATGCACGGGTGCAATTAGCAACACCAGCGCCAGATAAAGCCAACGGCGACCATAATTTCTTTGTGCAAATCCGGGGTATTGACCCCTCGCCAGTCATGGGAGGTATTTGGCAACTGCGAGTCCGCAACACTTCTGCAACTGACACACGTTTAGATGTGTGGACATTAGATGACACTTCCTCAGTGTTTTTCACAGGTAAAAGTGTGAAAGATGCGGTAAAAATCGGTTCGCCAGGAGCCGCCAGCAGTGCAATTACAGTTGCCGCCTATACTACTAAAACTAAGTACACAGATATTGATAACAAAGTGCAAGAAATGGGCTTAGAATTGCATACTATTTCGGAATTCAGTAGTGAAGGGCCTCTACGCAATGATGGTCATAAGCCTGATATAGCAGCACCAGGAGCAATGATTGTTTCCACCCTTTCCGCCGATGCCAGTTTTGACCGCTCATCGATGATTAATTCCAAGTTTGTGGTAATGGCTGGTACGAGTATGGCGACACCCTTTGTCACTGGGTTGGTAGCACTGTTGTTGCAGCGAGATTCTCAACTCGACCCGGCTGCTGTGAAAGAGTTGCTACGTAAAAATAGTACAATTCCCGAAAAACCCGCAGGTACATTTGATGAGAAATGGGGTTATGGAGTGATTAATGCCTTAAATCTGTAATTGGGCTGAGATAGGTAGATATTATTTCTGCACAAGGGTAGGCGATAAAAACCTATAACTTTGATAAGTTAGGGTAGGTAATAATAGCCTACCCTTTTTACCAAGGAATTGCTGATGAATTATCAGAAACTAGATGCCGCTCTTGCTACAGCACTGAATAATGTTCAAAATTCAGAGGAACCGAGTTTAGTAGTTTTCATCCATACGGAACCAATATTAGACTCTGCCGCGATCGCTGTTTTAGAAAGTTTAGGCGTTAGTGGTGTTACCAGTGGTAAAGATATTTTCACTGCAACCCTGTCGCCCAATGCCATTTCCCAGTTGTCAGATCAATCTTGGGTGAAGCATTTGAAGCGATCGCACCAATTACGTTTGGTTAATAAGAGAATAAATATAGGGAAGTTGGGTGTTTAATGGGCATTGCCTACCCCTAGACTGCGCGGATAATTTTTTGCAGTTACTGTAAATCAAGTTGTTGTTTTTCTGGAAACTTACACTTCACCTCAATTTGCAGATTACTTTCAGCTGAACCTTCGGTAATGTAAGGAATACCAGCTTTGCCACCCAACTTAATGCCAAATGTAAGTTTTACCTCTTCAATTTCAGCAGTATCAAAGTCTTTAAAAGCACTAAGAGCATAGATAGTATAAGAGCGAATCATTTGCCGAGCTTGTTGCATCCGAGCGATCGCATCTGTTCGCACATCCTTGTATTCTATGCCATCGTCGTCCTCGTCAATTTCCTGAGTTATTTCGGTAGCTGTGACGTTAATCTCAATCTGCTCAATCTCCCCATCTGCTTGGAAAAATAGTTGCTGTACTTCTGACATGGGCTACCTCAATTAAGTTTTGTAACGTATCTGAATAAATTTCAGCTTGCTTGCAGAAAAATAACAAATGGTATTGTTTCTAGTAACACAGCCATCATGGTGTCTGTCAAGATTATCCCGCATTTACCAACATAAGGTGTGTTAAATGGCACGATACGCGCTTGTTATTGGCATCGCCGAGTATGTCAGCCGCTCATTACCGCCTTTGTCGAAGACTATAAATGATGCTGAAGCGATCGCGCAACTCCTAGAGCAATATGGTGATTTCCAGTCTGTGCAAAGGCTACCACAGCGCTGGAATAAAGATAAAAACGGCTATGAAATGGCAGCCTCAAAAGTTACTGGCGCTGAAATCGGTCAAAAACTCAGAACATTCCTGCTAGAGCAAGCTGCTAATAATGAAGCGTTGATTTATTTTAGCGGACACGGTTTTATAACTTGCGATGGTTTGGGACAACAAAAGGGATATTTGGCAACTTCTGATTCTCAGATTGAAGTTGCGGGAAACCAAATTGTGGAACAAAAATATGGCATTTCCTTTGATAGTCTCAATCAATTAATTCGAGATTCGCAATTGAGTAGTTTGGTAATGCTACTCGATTGTTGTCATGGGGGCTATTTTTTGGAAAGACAGTTGGTACAACAAACTCTTACCGCTTTCAGTTCACAAAAAGATTATTTCTTAATTACAGCTTGTCGTGGCTTTGAACGTGCAGGAGTAATTAAGAGTGAAGAATACAGCATTTTCACAGGTGCAGTTCTCAAGGGATTAGCGGCTGAGAATGCAGGTAATAGCAGGGGAATTAGCAGCGATCGCTTGTTTGATTTTGTAAGCAACGAATTGAAAGGTTCAGTACAAGAACCGATTCGCATGGGTTGGGGACGTTCCATTACTTTAGTTACCTATCATACAGGCAGTCAGGCTCCAGTTTCTACACCTGAGTCAGACCAACCAGCGATTAATAACTCTTTTAACATGTCTGGTAATTCTATTGGAAACTTTGCTGGTAGTGGCTCGATTAACTATAATGAAGCTCCTAACCAAATTCGCAACATAACCGTTAATTCTTCTAGTTCGCCATCTCCATCGCTTAACCAATTAACTAACCAGCAGCGCTGTCAAAGCGTTCGCAATCATCTTAGCGAATCACTAGAATTACTAGAAGAGTTTGAACAACAAGAAAGACTAACAAGCGATCCAAAATTACGTAGAAATGCCAAAGTTGAACAGGAACGATTGCGACAACAAATTGCCAATTATGAGCAAGAAATCAATAATTTGGGATGTTGAATTACAAATAATAGCTTGATGGAGAGAAATTTAGATAGAAGTTGTTGCTTGATATGTAGGATTGTTCTCAGCTTTTTTATCTACTGTGTCAACAAAATTTGTGATGAAAGTACGAATTTTTTGCGCTCTTGAATTTGATTTTTGTTCAATACCTAAATTTGCTTCTGCATCATATTGCTCTATTTTTGCTTTTAAATCCTTGACTATTTCACAAGTTCTCACACCTTCTTCTGCTTTTATTTCAAAGGTTATATTACTGTCATTTATATCTGCTACTGCTGCATGATGTAATGCCACTAATTGCCATTGTTGATTAAAAACTGGACTACCTGATGAACTAAAGTCAGCATCAGCTTCATACCGAACAAATTGTTTGTAAATTTCTAGAACTCGGTTACTAGAAAGAATAACTTGCTTACGCTTTCCCTTGGGATGCTGAATAATATTAACAGGCTCTCCTAGCATAGATTTCCCTTGAGGAATTTTAATCTTGAAACCGTCGAGTTGAAGATTTTTTATTTTTACTTCATCTACAGGCGGTGCAATCCTTGTTGGGTTTTCATCTAAGGTAATCCAGCCAAAGCGATCGCCTGCTCGACCTAAAATAGAGAAGTCTGGATCTACAGGTTTATCTTGCAACTTCACTAAGGTGTAATCCAAGTTTTCATTAGTTTCAAAAAAACCTGTATCTGGATTCGTGTCAAGTTTATATGCTATTGGCGGAATTTTTCGCCCAAGACCATCTTGATCGTACCCAAATTCGGCTATAATCTCGTGACATACATGCTCATCTGGAAGTACATGATGATTAGTCAGTAAATAACTGTTTCCAACTAAAAACCCTGTCGCAAGTGGAATTGGTAGCAGTTTACTAAAACGTTCTGGATCTTGAAGCACAGATGACGGAGATGCTTGAGCAATTTTAGAAAAAAAATCGTCAGCAAAACCTTGCTCTTTTTCTGAGATTGAGAATATTTCTTCTATTTCTTGCCTAGTTAAAATATCTTTATTATTATTTTTAAGTTCCTGTTCAAACTCAGTAACTATATTGACTATTTCTTGTCTGAATGGTTCAGAAAAATTCCGAACTATTCGGCATACAGCAGTGCCTCGTCTTACTCCTAGTTCTAAAAAAGAAAATGGTAAAAAATCTGGATGACCAAAAACCGCATTAATCCGCGATGTTGGGTTAACATCAAAACGCGAGTTGATAATTTCTACTAGCTCATTGGGGTCAATAGACTCAAGTGATTCTTCTTGCTCACTGTTAATTGGTATAGAACTTACCTTGAGTCTTCTTTTAAAAAATCTGGTAGGTAAAAACCAATTGTATAATATTTTGCTTCGAGACGGAGTTATATTAATAGTCATAAATGTTTTGTAAAATCCGAAAATTACTTGGTGGAATTAGAATGCAGTCTCATCGCTTATCCTGCCTTATTCAAGCCGGACAAAATATTCGAGGTTGGCGTTTCTCTCAAGAATCTTTGCAATCGGAATTACGTGGTGTGATTGCTGGTCAACCACTACTAGTAAAAGCTTGGCTGCTTTTATTTATAAATGTTCTCTATGTAACATCAGGTATTGTATCTGGATTTTTTGGTGCAAATGTATTTTTTAACATAAGTATACAAGGCGAGGGCTGGATAGAACTACTTTGGATGATTGTCGTAGTGAGCCTTTGGATAATTACTACTATACGGAGAGGTATTGCTCAAGGTTTAAAATTAGCATTTATAAGTTTTTTTATAGCTTTATTTATAACAGCATTGTTAGCAAATTTTAATTTATTACCAACTATAAATCCAGATATTCCACCAGTTATCGATCGTAGTATTCAAAACTTAGCCGCCACTACATTTGGAATGCTTTTTGCAACAATTAGTATTTTGACTGGTAGCTTTGCTTTTGCTTTAAGCTCAACTTTATTTCCTCAAAATAAATATTTACTTCGAGGGTGGGTAATTTTCGTTATCCTGTTTTCTGCAACAATTATTGCTGTCGCAGCATATCAGTTTCACTGGTTAGAAAATAAACCAGAAGAGGATAGTTTTTTAGTAAAAAGTATTTCGATAAGTGGTGGTATAGGTATAGGTTTAGGCATGGTAATTATTAACTTATTTGCAACAAATTTTAATGATAAACATCGCAATCATTTATATTTTTTACGAGATTGGGCGATCGCAGTTGCTTCTTGGGGTGGTACATCATTTTATAACTTAGATTTGAGTAGTGTTGATTTTACTAGTTCTCAGTTAGCAAATAGTGACTTAAGAGCGCTAAAATTGTACCGGACTTGTTTCAAGCGAGTTACTGGTTTGGATAGAGCTAGACTGGATAATAGATATTTAGATTTAACTAACTCTAAGGTACAAAAACTGCTCACTAATGAAGATTGTAAAGATACGAACTTTAGCAGAATGAATTTGCAAGGTGCATATTTACGAGATGTAGATATGAGGGATTTTACTTTAATAGGAACTAATTTAAATGGAGCAGATTTACAAGGGGCTGATTTGCGCCGAAGTATTTTGGTACGCGCTCAAGTTACAGGAGCAAATTTGACTGGTGCTAATTTAACAGGAATTTGTATTGAAGATTGGAGCGTTAATTCTCAGACTTGTTTTGCTGGGGTAAAATGTGAATATATCTACCGCCAATTAGATGATAAAGGAGAGGGTACAGATCAGTATCCTATTGGTCGCAACTTTGAAAAAGGAGAGTTTGAAGCTCTCTTTCAAAAAGTAGAAGAGGTAGTTGAGTTAGTTTTTAAAGAAGGCATTAACTGGCAAGCTCTAAGCTTTGCTTTCCGTAAATTACAATTAGATGATGACGGTTTAGGATTAGAATTGAAAGGGGTCGAACAACGCGGCGATCTTTGGGTTGTTAAAGTAACATACAGAGAAGGAATTCCTCGGCAACAGGTTGAACAACAACTCAATCTAATTTACGATGATATTAAAACTTTAATGGCTGTCAAAGAACAGCAATTTAATAGACTTCTCGGCATTGCAGAAAATCAAGCAGAAGCGTTAAATAAAAGACCTTTGGGTAATAGTTTTTTTATTGTTGGTAGCACAATTACAAACCTTGCAGGCTCTGGCGAAATTAATTATGACGAAGCTGCTAGTAAGATTCGCAGTTTTGTAGCTAATGGTAGCAATTTAGCTCAAGCAACGACTGTAGCCCAAAGTTTGTTGGATCAATTTCAGAGTCAAAGTGTTGCTATTTCTACCAATCAACAAGCTGAACTAATTCAGCAGGTGATTCTAAATGAAGCTCAAAAAGACCCATTTTTTAAACAGTTTATTGTACAACAAGGACAGGAAATCGCTAATCTGATACCAGAGAGTGCGATCGCCACAGCTATCCAACAAGCATACTCCCAACTTACAACAGCGAAAACAGAAAGTTCATCAAGAGAAATCTAGAGAGCAGGCTAAAAAGCATAAATACCCACTTAGTTATCTAAGGAACTTTAAGTACTTTAATAATACAAGTCTCCAAAATTACTTGTTTTAGCAGAAAATCCAGTAATTCTGTAGTTGTGACAGTGGTGTACCTTATAACGATTAATTACTGATGTTAATTAATACTTTTTATTTATTTACAAGTAGTCAATAACCTCCTTCAACACTACCAGCATTCTGTAAAATTCATCCTAAAGAATCAGATGATCCCCCTTACCTGTGGTGGCAGACAGTCCTAAACTGAGAGTGAGAGTTGAAAGGCAGTCGGGAGAAATTTTGTGAAAAAAGTATTATCAATCATTCTTGGTGGTGGCGCGGGTACTCGGCTTTACCCACTAACCAAACTCCGCGCTAAACCAGCAGTACCAGTAGCGGGGAAGTACCGCTTAATCGATATCCCCGTTAGTAACTGCATAAATTCCGAAATATTCAAAATCTATGTCCTGACACAATTCAACTCAGCTTCCCTGAATCGTCACATCGCCCGTACCTACAACTTTAGTGGCTTCAACGAAGGCTTTGTGGAAGTCCTAGCGGCACAACAAACACCAGAAAACCCCAACTGGTTCCAAGGTACAGCCGATGCTGTGCGTCAGTATCTGTGGTTAATGGAAGAATGGAATGCAGACGAATATTTGATCCTCTCAGGCGATCACCTCTACCGCATGGATTATCGCCAGTTTATCCAGCGCCATAGGGAAACAGGGGCTGATATTACTCTTTCAGTCATCCCCATTGATGAGCGCCGCGCCTCAGATTTTGGCTTGATGAAAATTGATGATTCTGGTAGAGTCATCGATTTTAGCGAAAAACCTAAAGGTGAAGCCTTAATCCAAATGCGCGTTGATACAAGCATACTGGGATTATCAAAAGAACAAGCCCAGCAACAGCCTTACATCGCCTCAATGGGGATTTATGTCTTTAAAAAAGAGGTTTTGTTCAAGTTATTGAGAGAAGGTATAGAAAGGACTGATTTCGGCAAAGAAATTATTCCTGATGCCTCTAAAGATTACAACGTTCAAGCTTATCTCTTTGATGACTACTGGGAAGATATTGGAACAATTGAAGCATTTTATCATGCCAACTTAGCTCTAACTCAGCAACCCCAGCCGCCCTTTAGTTTCTACGATGAAAAAGCGCCAATTTATACCCGCGCTCGTTACTTACCTCCGACTAAACTTTTAGATTGCCACATCACAGAATCAATTATCGGCGAAGGTTGTATACTGAAAAATTGCCGCATCCAACATTCAGTTTTAGGAGTACGATCGCGGATTGAATCTGGCTGTGTCATCGAAGAATCTTTGCTGATGGGTGCAGATTTTTACCAAGCTTCTGTGGAACGCCAATGTAGTTTAGCAGAAAATGATATTCCTGTAGGCATTGGCACAGATACAATCGTTCGTGGTGCAATTGTTGATAAAAATGCCCGCATCGGTCACGATGTGAAAATTATCAATAAAGATAATGTGCAAGAAGCTGAACGCGAAGCTCAAGGTTTCTACATCCGCAGTGGTATCGTTGTCGTCCTGAAAAATGCTGTAATTCCTGATGGAACGATCATTTAAGAGTTAGGAGTTAGGAGTTAGGAGTTAGGAGTTAGGAGTTATGAATAAAAATTCTGATTACTCCTCACTCCTTACTTTTAATTCCTCACTTTTAACTCCTAACTCCTCACTTTTATTACTGATTGGTCTTCCAGGTAGCGGTAAGTCAACTTTTGCAAAACAATTACTGGCAGAATACCCCCAGATGTCGCTGATTTCTACAGATGCCATCCGGGGGAAATTGTTCGGTTCAGAAGCCCTTCAAGGGCCGTGGCTACTGATTTGGCAGGAAGTAGAACGGCAATTTCAGCAAGCTATTTCTACAGAAAATACAGCTATTTTTGATGCCACTAATGCCCAGCGCCGACATCGTCGTGAAGTTATTGCTTTAGCCCGTGAATTGGGGTTTGCCCAAATTACGGGCATTTGGGTGGATACACCAGTCTGGCTGTGTTTAGCACGGAATAAAAAGCGATCGCGCCAAGTTCCAGAAGAAATTATTTTGCGGATGCACCGTCAACTCCGGGATGCGCCCCCAAGTCTGAAAGAGGGGCTAAACGGGCTGATCCGCTTATCAGAAAAATCGGAGTACGGAAATTGCGATCGCATCTTGAGCGAGAACCACACTTGATTTTCTATATTCTTTGTTAATTTAAAATCAGATTCTTTTGCTTGGCACTATACCTAGCAATTAAATATCTGTGATTCTTAAAAAAAAACATAACAGGAATTTCTATAGGAGGCTAGTAGATGGCTGCAACCGACTTCAAAGACTATTACGCAATTTTGGGAGTTAGTAAGACTGCCACTCAGGAGGAGATTAAACAAGCCTTTCGGAAACTAGCCCGCAAATATCACCCCGATGTCAACCCAAATAATAAACAGGCAGAGGCACGCTTTAAAGAAGTTAGCGAAGCCTACGAAGTTGTGTCAGATGTAGATAAACGCAAAAAATACGACCAATTCGGTCAATATTGGAAACAAGCTGGTGAAGGTTTCCCAGGCGGCGGTGTCGGTGCCGATATGAGCGGCTTTGACTTCAGTCAATACGGCAATTTTGATGAGTTTATTAATGAGTTACTAGGACGCTTTGGCGGTGCTACCCCTCGCGGTGGGGGTGGGCGACAAAGTTACTCACAAAGTTATTCTTACCGTTCTCCTACAGGTGCTACAAGTGGTTTTAGTGGCTTTAACGATTATGGGTTTCAAGATCCAGGCGCGGCTACTTCCCAAGATAGTGAAGCTCTAATCACCCTCACTTTTGCTGAAGCATTTAACGGCGTGCAAAAGCGCTTCAGCTTAGGTAACGAAACAATAGATGTTCGTATCCCATCTGGGGCTAAACCTGGGACTCGGTTGCGGGTGCGGGGCAAAGGTCAAATCAACCCAATGACTCAACAACGAGGGGATTTATACTTAAAAGTCGAACTTCAACCGCACTCGTTCTTCCAAATGGAAGGTGATAACTTGGTGTGCGAAGTGGCAATTACACCAGATGAAGCAACGCTGGGAGCCTCTATTGATGTACCCACACCTGATGGTTTAGTTAATGTCAAGCTACCAGCCGGAGTCCGTTCTGGTCAATCACTGCGTTTACGTGGCAAGGGTTGGCCCCTCGCCAAGGGTGGACGTGGC
This sequence comes from Nostoc sp. KVJ3, assembly GCF_026127265.1. Taxonomy (GTDB): domain Bacteria; phylum Cyanobacteriota; class Cyanobacteriia; order Cyanobacteriales; family Nostocaceae; genus Nostoc. Next base: position 3,086,649 of record NZ_WWFG01000001.1, on the reverse strand, counting down.
GATCAGTTGGTGAAGGTGGCGATCGCACCACCAAAAGACCTCAGCCAACAAGAGCGAGAATATTATGAAAAAATCCGGGCTATACGTACTTATAATCCCCGCAGTCATTTACAGCAAGTCAAACTGTGAAAAATATAGAGATTAGGACTTACGCATTGACAGGAAAGACCAAGTATAGATGATTGGAAAAACCAGATCCATCCTAGGGGCAATTCATGAATTGCCCCTAGGACGCATATCTATTTACCAACATTCTTTTTCACCAAACCTCTACTGTTGTTCACCTTTTTCCTGGAGGAGCGATCGCCAATCTTCAATCGCCTTCTCTGTCCACAGCCAATTTTTAGCTAATTTATCTACCTGGAAGTTTCCTGGATCGGAGTTTAAAACTGTTTGTCGCAACTTGATGGCTTCATTCAGATATTGTGTCTGTTTACCACTAGATTGACTCAGTGCAGATTTATACAGTCCAAGCGCTAAACCAGCATAAGAAGTTAAAGCATCTTCAGGAACTGCTGTCTTTGAATCTTTATTCTGTTCTTTCAGAGCTAAATTCAAAGCTTTGAACCAAGAATCATTGGCTCGATTCAGATTACCTTCTGTGTAGTAGGCAAATCCTAAAGCGTTATTATACAAAAGTGATTCTGGTTTAGCTTTTGCAGCAGTTTCCCAGTAACGGCGGGCATCATCGACGCTATAATTATTGTCTCCAGCTTGGATGGACTGCCAAGCTAATCTTCCCTTATAAAAGTTGACAGATGGCTCATCAATTTGCTTACTTGGAATCAGTTTAAGAGCAGTTTCTGCCGCAGCCAGGGCGTTACGATTAAGTAGTTCTTCTACAGCCAATAACCCACCTTGTAAGTCACCCTGACTCAATTTTTCTGTAGCGGTAGCAGTGACAATTCCAGTCGATGCTGTCTGTAAGTCGATATTTTGCTGCTTTTGAATCGGTAAAGACTCAGTGGAAATTGTTGGGATGTTAGGCAAAGTTACCTGCTGGGAGCGATTTTGCCACCACCAATTTAAACCGATCGCAACTGCGATCGCACTGATTCCCACAATACCCACAATTGGCCACAGCTGGCGGCGTTGGGTACGATGTTTTGGTGGGGGTGATTGCGATATTTGGGTTGGGCTACGCCTATGGGAAAAATCAGAATTTTCTAAATTTCCTTGCAGGTTTCCAGTAATTGGAGGTGATGGTGCTGGGACTTCTCCCCACAAATCTCCTTCCTCTTCCAGGGAATTCATTTCCTCAGAAACCTGCCTTTGCGGAAAATTAGCTTCGGGAATTTGTCGATCCAGTTCAGTTGGATCTTTTTGGTTATCTAGCTGACGAAACAAATCTGAAACGATCGCCGAATCTTCTTCATAGCTTGGGTCATCATACTCAATTTCATCAACCAAATCGCCCCAAGTATCTTCACCCAGCCAGTCCAACCCAGAAGAATCTCGCACCAAACCAGCAGGAATCATTTCTTCCATTCCTAAAGGCATCTCGGCATCATCTGCGTTGGCGTAGCCCGTCGTAGACATCGCTGAGTACATTGTGGAAGTTATTCCTAAAGGCGAAATATACTGGTTTCGCGATTCTGCACTTTCGGATAACTCAGTTTCTTGATTCAGAAAACCGTCAAATTCTGGCTGGAGATATAAAATCGGTAATGCCCAGTACATCTGGTGAGAACCATAGGCAGAAATTAATCCTTGGCGCACTCGACTAACACACAAATCTACTGGATATCCCTGACTTAAATTGCGGTAAAATAATTGTGTCAGCGTCAACGCCACTTCATCAGGAATCCGTTCAGACATCGCCAACACGCTTCTGATTCCGCGCTTCACCAGACTTTCGGCCAAGTTCCGTTCGCCAGTATCTCCAGAGGGATTGGATGCAGCCGTGTATGCCCCTAAACAGGAGTTAAATACTGCCATTTGGATATTATTGTTGACGAGTAAACCTGCTAGATCGTCTCCAGTCAAGATTTCCGTCAAGCCCGTTCTGCGACTAACCAGATAAATTTCTCCGCCATTGCCGCCTAAATTACTATGACCAGAGTAGTGGAGAACGTGATATCTACCTTGTTCAAGGGCTTGCGTCAGTTCTTCCCGTCCTGGTTGGTCTAAGACCGTGAGTTCAATTTCTGGGAAATTATTGTTACCTTCGGCAAGTCGTGATGTTTGTCGATGAAGTTCTGCTTGCAGTTTAATCGCTTCTTGTTTCTGTAAGTCAAGACGGACTTGATCTGAGGGAGAAGCAATTACCATCAACACTTTCACAGCCTCTTCTTCTCGTGGTGTAAAAGTATTTCGCGATCGCAACGGAGAACCTCCCAAAATACCACTTTGGAAGCGAGAAAAAGCCACATAAGGCCCAGTAGCTAGGGGGCGATCGCCAGCGTGCATCACTTCCCAAGGTAGACGAGCTAACCTAGTATCCTTTAACCCCAAACGCAAGCGTAATACTTGTTGGTGGTTTTGGGCAATCCCTTGAGCGGTAATCCAACTATCTCTGAGAGTGCCTTTAAATAGAGCGTTATAAAATTGTTGGCCCAACGCCACCAAATTAACAGAGTTTCTGGCAATATTGCTTTCGTCCCCACCAGAAGCGAATATATCTCCTTGCAACACCGACTTCAACGGGTCATTCATCAAATGCCCAGCAGCTATCAACCACTCAGCTACAGGCCAAGTCACCAATTCTTCTGCTAATGGTACCCCAGGCGCGACTTGTTCCGTCCGCACCAAGTAGTCATTTTGCCCTACTGGGGTTACGGAAATGTGAAATTCCTGGGTCACAACTTCTCCTGTCTGCTTCCTAAATCTGGTTTGAAACGCGAAAGTTTCAAGTCGATTTTTCGCTCCTTTTGATAACTTAGATGCATCCCACCCCTGAATGTTTCTGATTCGGTGTTGTTTTGCTTTTTCTGCCTTTACAACTTTTTCCGGATCGGATTACTTGGATCTAGAACACTTAATTGGTAGATGCACCTTGATCTTCAACTCCCCTAGTTGGCTAACACCCACTGGGGGTTTTTTTTAGTTTTGGCCAACACCAGCAACTTTTGACGCAGATATTCTCTACCAGAAAATAGTGCTTAATCCTAGAATACTTGATTAATAGATGGATGTACCTTGATTTTTAACTCCCCTAATTCCGTTAATCTCTACTATAGGAATCCGGTTTGATTTGGAGAAAAGATACGTAGTAGCGTGGCAAGGCTAAAATAGCGCATTAGATTTATGGTTTCTTGGGGCTAAAGCGCTACTACGAGCCTTTAGCTAATTACACCATTTTAGGCTTGCCACACTAGTAGGGTGTTATCGCCAAGAGTACGGCACCAAACCCTCGATAATGGTGCGTTACGAACTTCGTTCTAACACAACGCTAGTTGCTACAACGGAGGGAACCTCCCTTCGGGTTCACCAGTCGCCTACGGTGGGAAACCCGCCTACAGCGCTGGATTCACCGCAACGCACTGGCTCCCCTACAATACCTAATTTTGTTCAAAAATCAAATAGGAGTCCTATAGAGTTTTGTTGGCGTAAATTTCTAGTAGATTTATCCGGAGTATGGTAGTTAAACCTAGAACATTTAATTGGTAGATGCACCCTGATAACTAGCTCCCCTGGTTGGCTAACACCCACTGGGGGTTTTTTTATGAAGTAATCAGCAATCATTTCGACGCATCAAATTTTTAAGGTATAGCACTGGTTATTTAATTGGTAGATGCACCCTGATAACTAGCTCCCCTGGTTGGCTAACACCCGTTGGGCGTTTTCTCTGGTAAATGCTTATTTATTCGGTAGATTGCTCTTTAAGAGTCTCTAGTTTTTAATGCTTATGGGTGCTGGTATTTCCCGAATTTGCACTAGCAGCCCAAGGAGTATCAATTACAGATAGAACTTGGAAACGAGATTCTTAAGGACTTTAGCTTAAGTTTACACCAATACCTGATAACTAACCCCTCTGGTTGGCTAACACCTGCTGAGGTTTTTTCTGGTAAGTAAACAGCGATAACTTCAACCTCTGCTAATTTATCCGGTAGCTACCCATTTAGTTTAGAAAAGATGATTGATAGATGCACCCTGATAACTCACTCCCCTGGTTGGCTAACACCCACTGGGGGGTTTTTTCTAGTTGCGACACCGAATAGCCATCGTAGACATCGCTATCAACCCTAGTTGCGATCGTTTATTCCCGGAAGATACTCGCTGCCCCTAGAATATTTAATTGGTAGATGCACCCTGATAACTCACTCCCCTAGTAGATTAACATCATCTGGGGGTTTTTATTTAAAAAAATAACTAGCCTTTGTCCAAATTTATCCTGAGTATGGTGTTCAACCTGAGAATATTTAATTGGTAGATGCACCCTGATAACTAACTCCCCTAGAAGACTAACATCATCTGGGGGTTTTTATTTAAAAAATAACTAGCCTTTGTCCAAATTTATCCGGAGTGTGGCGTTTAACCTGAGAACATTTAATTGGTAGATGCACCCTGATAACTAACTCCCCTGGTTGGCTAACGCTCACTGGGGGTTTTTTTTGGTTTAGATGCGTAGTTGTGAGGGAGTCGTAGTCTTGGCGATAATCTGCTCACTCAATTCCTGAATCGCTTTCTTTTTATTGTGAGCTAGAGATGGCACATCAAAATGATTGCTATGATATTTAATCACATTCTTAATTTTTTTTCTATATTTTGACGCAATGATATAAATATTTTTGCATACGCACTTATGTCTGTATTTCATGGCATTGTGGTATGATGGTTTGCCGAAAACCAAAAAGTCGCCAACCCATGAGTTTAGCTGTAATTAAGTTCTCTTCAGAAGAATGCGGCATCTGCCACAAAATGTCTTTTTATGACAAAAAGGTGGCTGAAGAACTGGGTTTAGAATTTATTGATGTGAAAATGCAGGATACAACTGCTTACCGCAAGTATCGCAAGATTTTATTGACTCAGTATCCCGATAAATCAGAAATGGGATGGCCTACTTACATCATCTGCAATTCTCCAGAAGGGGAATTTCAGATTGTGGGTGAAGTAAAAGGGGGTCATCCCAAAGGGGAATTTAGAAGCCGTCTTCAAGAGGTTCTAGATACCACAAATAGTCACAACTAAATAACTTCAAAAGATTTAACCTCTAGCACAGGGCCAATCATGGCAATTGTCATGATATCTTCGCGCACCTGTCCTTTAACTTTTGCTTTTTGTCCGTCTTTGAGTAAGTCTTTGTCGGCCCCTTTGAGGATTTCGTAAGTGACACCCTCTTCTGTGACTAACGCCCATGCGCCTGTACCAATATCACGGCGTTCGATTTTGCCTGTAAGTGTAATGCTCATATAACAATGCTGAGTTGTGAGTGCATGGAGACGCGATTAATCGCGTCTGTGATTAATGCCCAATGCCCAATTTATGCTATTTTTTCCTCATTTTTCAATGCTAAACGAACAAGTCCATAACAAATTAGGGCATTAGCGATGAGGAAGAGGCGTGCTAAGTTACCACTTCCCAAACCCCAAACAGCCGGATCTAAAAATGCACTTACTGTCAAGCAAGCTGCTACGCCTAGTGTTGAACCAATAGCAAACCATTTCCAACTAGGATGTCCCAACAGGAATGCCATTAACAGAATAGGAATCAGTACGCTGGCAAATAGGGGATTCAACGCATTGGTTCCCTGGAGGGTATTGCCTAGTTCGGGAATTGAACTGCCCAAAACCCGGAAAGGCCATTGGGGAAGATCAAAAATATAGATTCCCTTGAGGAAGAATAACCCAGAACTGCCAGCAATTAATCCACTAGATAAAGACCAACTCCAAGGGAAGGGTAAGTAAACCCGTAAAAACCAAGCCAGCAGATAGGAACCAACTATCATTAAAATTTTGGGTAATAGTGCCACTGCGCCACCATCAATCCAAAAGCCGGGGTTTAGATAGCCGTTATCCCGTAACCATCGGAAGAAATCTGGAAAACTGATTTGCCCTGCAAAGGCTAGTTTGACTGCTGATTCCGCATTGAGTTGTCCAGCGCCATAATAGTTCAAGCCATCATCCTGGATAACTCGCGCTGACTGTTTAAGGACTTTTAAAATTTCATCTGGTTCTTTGATGCCAGCAGCTTTGATTAAGGCTGCAACGCCGGCAACGTGGGGAGCAGCCATACTTGTACCTTGGAAGCCAAGAAATACCCCTTCGCCATTTTCGTCGATGGTTTCTTGGAGAATCTTACCAGCTTCACTACCACCAGGAGCCGAGATATCTACCCCAGCACCAAAGTTAGAATAGGGCGCTCTTTCGCCATCTGGGCCAATTGCCGAAACGCCAATTACATAAGGATAGCGGGCTGGATAGCTTGCCCCATTGGTGTTTTCATTACCGGCTGCGGCAATGATAACTACACCTTTTCTATGGGCATATTCGATCGCTTCTTTCATCAACTTGCTTTCACCGCCACCGCCTAAGCTCATATTAATCACATCTGCGCCTTTATCAGCAGCAAATTTAATTGCTTCGGCAATATCGGCAACGGTACCGCCGCCTTGTGAACTGAGTACTTTTAGCGGCATCAGGCTGGCTTCGTAGGCAATTCCAGCTACGCCATATTTGTTATTTGTGGCTTGGGCAATAGTTCCGGCAACGTGAGTACCGTGACCGTTATCGTCTTTGGCTTCTTCTCGGTCGTTAACAAAATCATAGCCTTTGACGAATTTTGTCTCGTATAAGTCACGCACCTTAGTAATCCCGGTGTCAATTACCGCAACTGTAATGCCGCTACCTTTGGTTTGACTCCATGCGCCTTCAATGCCGATTTTGTGCAAGTTCCACTGCTTGCTGTAATATTGGTCATTGGGGCCAGTTAACGAGGGGCTTGTCTCATCACCATTTTCTTGGGGTCTTAAAAATTCTCCTAACCAAGCTACTTTACCGGGTTGTGGGATATCTGTATAGATGTAATTTGGTTCAATGAATTCTGTAGCTTGGGCAAACTGAGATTTTTTCAGTTCTTGGAGTCGCTGGCGATCGCCTTTGATAATATAGACATTATCTTTTTTTGAAAATTTGTTGTCTAATTTGGGAGTAACGTTGTATTGTTTAGCGATCGCTTGCAGATCCTGCTCCACCACCAAGGATGGAATATCTTCGCGAAAATCAAGCAAAATCGTTTCAAACTCTCCTTTGGCTGCCAATCCCTGGAAATTCAGGAAACCAAATATGGCAGATCCCAGCCCAATGACAAACAAGCACAATAATATAAGCTTTCTCATACAAATGCGGGGTATGTGGTAAACTCAGCACTGTTTTTTTGCTAGTTTGCTCACTACCATAACTTATCTCCATCTTTTATTGGTGGATTTTGCACTTTTAGTTACAAGCTTCACTTCATTACTCAGGACTTTTTGAAACAATGGAACGTGGTCTTTTGTGGTTGCCTCTATTAGTAATGTTTTTCTGGCTGGCTTGGCAAGGCTCGAAGGAATATCAAAAAGTTGAAGCCTATCGCGCTTGGGCAGAGCAATTTGAAAGGGCTAAGTACGATATTTATGCTGTATTAGGTCAAAAAGATAATAATCTAACTTGGGGAAAACCCACGTCTAAAGGGCCTATTAAACTAGAAACATTCTCTTTGCTTGATGTTAAACAAATTCACCTTGTAGTAGACGAAAAATCAGTAGATGTGGAGAATATACCGCCGAAAGGTCGTTCTATAGAGCTAGAATTTCTCTTTTCCGAATCTAATAATTCAGTGCGCGTTCCATTTACCGAAATCCCTTTGGCGGCAGAATGGGGTAAGTTTTTACAGGGGGTATTACAAGATTTGCAAACAGAACCACAGCAGTAGTTATATTAAAACTAAAAGTTTCAGATAATCTGGGAATTTCTGCCCAAAAATTTAGTTCGGGTAAATAACATGGCTTGCAATTCTGAAATCCTCACAAAGGTGGTTTTTTGAATTAACCCTTATTATTACTCGAAGTTGTGCAATAAAAAATATGCATCTGGGTAGATGAAAATTCAGCCAAGGGGTAACATAAAATACAAGCAGTATAAATAATTAAACCGTAAGAAATACGGAACTTTACTACGCTAGATAGATGCGGTTAGAGAACACTCAATGTTAAAAGTTAACCGCTTGCGGCTGCAAGAGATATTCAAAATCCCGACAAATCTACTTGTGGCAAAAGTCGCAAGTGTAGTCTCTATAATGGTTGGCAGTTTGGTGCTAATTGGCTGGTGGCTTGGCATCGAAGTTCTCAAGTGCGGCTTCCCTGGTAGTCCTGCCACGATGAAAGTCAATACAGCTTTGTGCTTTGTGCTTTCTGGTGTGTCATTGTGGTTGTTTTTAAGAGGAGAGAGTAAGAGGAAAAGAACAATTCAAAACTCTTCTGGCTCCTCGACTCCTCGACTTCTCTATTTCCCGACTCCGATCATTTCTCGCGTCTGTGCAATGGCAGTGACTACAATTGCTGCACTCACACTTAGTCAATATCTTTTCGGCTGGAATTTTGGCATTGACGAGGTGTTGTTCCTTGATTTGCCAATTAGTATGACGACATCACATCCGGGGCGAATGGGAGTGAACACAGCGCTGAACTTTATCCTAGTTAGCGTTGCCCTACAGATTCTGATTAATCCAAAAAACTACCGTAGTTATTGGTATGCTCAGATTATCGCTCTGATCGCTACTTTAATTTCATTTCAGGCGCTGATGGGCTATGCCTACAAAGTGAAAGTTCTCTACGGACTTGCCCCTCATACAACATCAATGGCTTTACATACGGCGGTGTTGTTCACTTTGATAAGTATTGGTATTCTGTGGGCACGGGCAGAACAGGGTTTAATGAGGATAGTTACAAGTGATACTGATGGCGGCTTACTTGCACGTCGTTTATTAATTGCCGCGATCGCAGTCCCTTTTATATTAGGGTGGGTAATTGTTGAAGGTCAACGCGCAGGACAATACGATCCAGCTTTTGCGGTATCGGTATTTGCTATTGTTCTGATTGTGATTTTTACTATTTTAATTTGGCAAAGTGCCAGGGTTATTGAACGCCTTAGCCATCAACGCGATCTTGCTCAGGAAGCACTGAGAACTTACCAGGATAAACTGGGGAGTTTCGTAGATTCTAACGTCATTGGTATTTTGTTTGGCGACGTGTATGGCGGCATTCAGCAAGCAAACGACGAATTTCTGAGGATGATTGGTTACACACAAGAGGATTTGTCAGGGGATAACTTAAGTTGGAGCAATATCACACCACCAGAGGATCTATACTTGGATGAGCGAGGGATCGCTGAAGCACAAGGTAGTGCCAACGGTGCTTGTACACCCTACGAGAAAGAATATATTCGCAAGGATGGTAGCCGCATCCCGGTTTTAATTGGTTACGTGCTGTTAGGAGAAAAACGGGAAGAGTCAGTAGCGTTTATCCTCGATTTGAGCGAACGTAAGCTTGCAGAAGCAGAACAACAAAAATTAGTATCGCTGATAGAAAATAGCTCTGACTTTATCGGCATCGCCACCCTTGAAGGTCAATTACTCTATATAAATGATGCAGGTCAAAAGCTGGTAGGGCTTGCCAGCCTTGATGAAGTGAGGCAAAAAGTAGTCTTAGATTACTTCATGCCCAAAGACAAAGTCTATTTTCAAGAATATATACTGCCGAGTGTGCTATTACAAGGTCGCTGGCAGGGAGAATTCTGCTTTCGGCATCTCCGAACAGGTCAACCAATACCAGTTGATTACAATATCTTTACTGTTACAGACAACAACACAGGTCAGCCAATTGCTTTAGCAACAGTGACTCGCAACATCAGCGAACAAAAACAGGCTAAAGAACAAATCTTAAGATTAAATAAGGATCTACAGCGCCGCATTACTGAGTTACAAACTTTGTTAGAGGTAATTCCGGTTGGAATTGGCATTGCGGAAGATCCACAATGCCAAAAGATCAAGGTAAACCCTGCTTTTGCGAAGCAGTTGGGGATATTGCCAGATACTAATGCCTCCCTCGGTGCTGCCAGTGACGAAAACCCGACAAGCTTTAAAATCTACCGTGAGGGAAGGGAACTCTCAGTAGAGGAACTGCCAATGCAATACTCTGCTGTTCATGGTATCGAAGTTGTAGGTTGTGAACTCGATGTAGTCCATGAAGATGGAAAAGTTGTCAACCTCTTAGAGTACGTTGCCCCCCTATTTGATGAAGAGGGAAAAACGAGAGGAAGTGTTGGTGCCTTTTTAGATATTACGGAGCGCAAACAGGCAGAGGAAGTACTTCTAAATCAGCAAAAATGGCTGGAAGATGTGTTAAATCTGATGCCAAGACCGTTGCTGTTTATCGAACCAGGAACGGCGCGAGTCACTTTTGCCAATCGCTCTGCGAATGAATTAGCTGGGGGCGAGTTTCCTAAAGGTGTACCAGCAGAAAATTATCATACAGTTTATCACTATACAAATGCAGCGGGCGATCGCATCCCCAATGAACAAATGCCAGGAGTGCGGGTTGCCCTTGGCGAACGTCTCAATGGTTTGGAGGTAGACTGGCATACTCCCTCTGGTGTCCGCTCTCTACTGATATTTGCTGATACCTTGCCAGCAATGCATGGTCATCCGGCTACCTGTATTTTGGTGTTCCAAGAGATTAGCAATCTCAAAGAGGTACAAAAAGCGCTATCGTTAGGTTACAAAAGGCTAAAGCTACTATTCGACACAGCTAGCAATTTACTCTCAAGTCAGCAACCAGTAATACTAATCGATAGCGTCTACCGCCAACTAAAAGACCAAATTGGTTTAGATGTTTACTTTAACTATTTGGTTGAGGATAATTCTCAGATAATGCGACTAGAATCTTACAGTGGCATTTCTCAAGAACTGGCAAAGGAAATCGAGTCCTTGGCTTATGGTGAAGCGGTTTGCGGTACTGTAGCCAAGGAGCGTTGTGCAATAGCTCTAGAGAATGTACAGCAATCCATTGACCCAAAAACAGAATTGATTCGTTCTTTAGGCATTACTGCTTATTATAGTTATCCGTTGATTGCCCAAGAACGGTTGTTAGGTACTCTTTCTTTTGGTAGCCGGACTCGCTTCAGCTTCACCGAGACTCAAAAGGGGATGATGCAAGCAATATGCGACCAAATAGCGATCGCAATGGAACGGTCTAGTTTAATTGCTTCTTTGCAACAACAAACTGAGCAGTTGCAAGAGGCGAACCGGATGAAGGACGAGTTTCTAGGGATATTGTCTCACGAATTGCGATCGCCTCTCAATGCTATTTTAGGCTGGGCGCAATTACTGCAACGAAGCAAGCTGAGTGACAGCCAAATGGCTAGGGCTACCGAAACAATTGAGCGCAATGCTAAAGCGCAAACCCAGCTAATTGAAGACTTGCTAGATATATCGCGGATGATTAGAGGTAAATTACGCCTCAACGTCCGTACTTGTAATTTGATTCCGATGATTGAGTCGGCTATCGAGACTGTTAGTCTAGCCGCCCAATCCAAGGAAATCGATTTAAGATTTTCCCTCATTCCCTCAAAAGAAATACTAAATTCAGATTGGGGACTAAGATTCAGTAGTGAAAATCTAGAATCTCTAACATCACAATCCCAAACCAGTCAACACTTAAAGGACAGCTTGCTGGGCGAAAATTCTCAATTCTTAGTTTTCGGGGATTTGGAGCGTTTACAGCAAATCATCTGGAATCTGCTATCCAATGCCATCAAGTTCACACCTACAAGAGGACGGGTAGAGGTACAATTGTCAATAGTCACTGACCAAAAAAAACGGCAGAAAACAGATAAGTATGCCCAAATTCAGGTGATTGACACCGGTGTTGGCATCAGTCCTAATTTTCTTCCTTACGTCTTCGATCGCTTTCGTCAAGCTGATAGTTCTAACACTAGAACTTATGGTGGATTAGGGCTAGGATTAGCGATCGTACGTCATTTAGTAGAATTACATGGCGGTACTGTCCACGCAGATAGTCCAGGTAAAGAGCAAGGAGCAACATTTACAATCAAGCTACCACTTCTGAAGAGTCCCCCTCTCCCCCTCTCCCCTTCCGCTCCTCTGTCCCTTCTTGGCGTGCGCGTTCTGGTTGTAGATGACCAAAGCGATACCCGTGAATTTATCACCACAGTCCTTGAACAGTACCAAGCTAATGTTAAAGCAGTATCATCAGTTCAAGCAGCATTGCAGGTAATTAAACAGTGGAATCCAGATGTTTTAGTGAGCGACATCGATATGCCCGATGAGGATGGTTACTCTCTGATCCATAAAGTGCGATCGCAACCACCAGAATTAGGGGGAAATATTCCAGCTGTGGCGTTGACAGCTCATGCTAGAGCAGAGGATCAAATGCAAGCCATACAAGAAGGTTATCAGATCCATTTACCTAAACCGATTGAAGCAGCTGAGTTAGCTACAGTAATCGCCAGCCTTGTTGGAGAGACTTAGAGACAATTGGGAATGGGTATTAGAACTCATGAGGGGCTAAATATTATAGCGGTTCTCATTTATGTGAGGTACACCCGTAGGGGCAATTCATGAACATAGGTGTCAACTTAACGTGAAACCCATGTAAAAACCGGATATTGAGTTCACTCACTTCCCATCACGATCCGCGTTACCCCACCCTAACCCTCCCCTTATAAAGCTACGGTGTACACACATCTTGGTAATGAAGCCCAAATCCTGGATTTACCCCCCTTAATCCCCCCGATGTATTGGGGGGAAATATCCGGTTCTCTCCCTTGCCAAGGGGAGTTAGAGGGGGTTAGAAGGACTTGTGTGTACACCGTAGCCTTATAAAGGGGAGGGAACCGGAAATATCATTTTCCCCTGCTTCACTTCTTTCGCAATGACAATTGTTTAACCGGACATGATATGAGCGGTTTTTTGCAATTTAGCATACTTGGTGAATACCTGTATTAGAAAAATAAATATTTATATGTATATATATATTTTTATTTCAATATGAATAATTCTTGTATATTGGGGCGATCGCTATTTAGTGTAAGCGACTTCAATAGGCAACGCAATGGCTCCCCTTAAAAACAATAAGCTTGAGTTAAGACAATTAATCTAGAAGAGATGCTTTGGCGTAGCTGAACAAAGTCAAATTTTGCATCTTCCGAAATAAGCAGTTTCAGGGTTGTATTTAAGATATGTAACCTAAACTAATTCAAACAAGCTACATAAATTATGGATTGAGTATTTTAAGAAAATCGTGTAAAAAAACACTTAGTTTTACTGTAATTAGCATAATTGGTCTGTGATATTCAACCAATTCATTCACATAATCATGTATGCAAAAAATAGATGGTGCATCTTCCAACTCGCACGATCGTCAAAAAATAAGCATGATTTTATACATTAACATACCTCCTATGATCGCCCTCAGAAAGACAATAGTACAAACGGTAGTTGAAGCACAACAGCTAGATAGTATTAACTTACATGAATCGAAGCGAGCTGATTTTTTACAAGAAGTAATTGAAGGCTTAGAAGACGGAATATTAATTTTAAGCCAAATGGGTGAAGTAGTTCATGCTAATGCATCTGCTAATCGCCTTTGTTGTCAATTTAATCAAGGTAATTTCAAGCAGAATTTTGTCCCCTCAGCCATCTGGCATCTTTGTGAATTTTTGCTGAGTAGTCGGTATTTGTTTTCTGATAAACTTCTGATTCTCTCGGATGAAATTGTGCTTGATAAGTCAAATATTTTTCGGATTAGGGTGAGGCTACTAAATTTAGATGGGTTTGAATTACCTTGCTTATTAGTGACTATAGAAAACCAATATGAGTCTGTGAAAAATGTAGCACTCACTGAAGTTAAAAAGTTTGATCTCACGCCGCGAGAAGCTGAAATCTGGTTTCTCTATAGAAGTAATTATAGCTACAAAGAAATTGCTACTAAGCTTTACATCACCATAAATACTGTAAAGAAGCACATGAAAAATATTCATACCAAACGACAAGCAAACCTATCTTATAATTGAATAGGAGAATCGCAACAAAAACTGATTCGTAAAATGCAATAGGTTATTAGTCATTAACCTATTATGCACAAACAAGTATTTTATGAATCAATCCTTAATTTGGCGATCCTCTCTAATTTCTATGGAAGTTTTAACTAAGGAGAATCAGGACTTTTTTGTAGCCGTAATAAAGTATTGTAAACCTGCTGTTTTAAAATATCGTTATTTTGTAATTCTATAGTGATTTTGTTGAACTGATCGATACTCAACCCATTATCTTGAACAATTTTTTGCGAGCGATTACAGTAATTCACTGCGATATCTTGGGCCTTTCTAGGAAGACCATTTATGCTATTAGAATCGTTACAAACAATTTTGGGGATTTCGCCATTGCCAATAAGTTTTTTAATTTCTTCAAAGGCATTTTGACGGGCTGGTTCCATTGCTAACACGGCTTGAGCGTAGCTATTAATTTGAGTATTATTAGCTATTGGTGCTGGAGTTTGACCATAAGCTTTTGAACCCAATGAAAAAGTGTTAGAAATCACGCCCATAGTAGCGATCGCGCCGAAAAAGAATGATTGGCAAAGGACTCGCTTTCGGCTAGTTCGAGAAAAGAAATCAGAAATTTTGTTCATATAGTATGTGACACAAAACTACATCAGGGATATTATAAGGACTTTGAATTATTTTCGGAGTTGGAAGTTCCGGCAACGTTGCAATACATCAAGGTTTTATATTTGATTGTCAAGTTCCTCGGCATACTTGACAAAGTTCGATGACTTTAGTCTGAAGTGTTGACATTTCTGATGCTCCTTGCTTGAGGCTCACTTCTAACTCCAATAGTAGAGGTAAACAGGAGATTAACTGTTGCACAGAAAGGAGCCTGATTTCTTGCTGTAAGAAGTAGATCCGCTTGGGATTACCGATATCAGCGGCAATAGCGATCGCTTGTTGATTGCGCTCACCACCTTCTATCATAATCTTGACCCAGAGCCAGGTACGAAATTGTCCAATCAATGTGGCAACTATCCGTAATCCCGGCTCGGAAGCATTGATCAAATCTGCCAAGGTTGTCAAAGCTTTCGCTGTATCTCCTGTTCTGATTGCTGCTGCTAATTGTAAACTATTTTGAGTAGTATTTCTTACTAACTTAGTAACAGTATCTACATCTAAAGGCTTGTTGCTACCTTGGGCGTATAACCGCAATTTCTCTAACTCATTATAAAGTAATCGCGTATCATTTCCTACGGATTCTGCCAATAACTGGGCAGTATTGGCAGTCAGTTTTACGCCCACAGTTTGGGCTGCTTGAGTTACAGATTGCACCAATAATTCTGTTTTCCAAGGGGGAATGAGGGGAAATTCTCGGAATTCGGTGGCAAACTGTTTTAGCAATTTCGTGGATTTGAGACGTTCATCTGGCTTGTTACGGCTGGTAAGTAATAAAAATGAGTTTTCGGGAATGACAGGTAGCGATCGCCCCAGTTCCCCTAATACATTCTCTGGACAGTGCTGACACAAAGTAGTATTTATCAGCCATACCAAGCGCCCACCAGCGCCAAAAGTCGGTGTCATCACCTGATTTAACCCCTGAATAGCGGCATCAGCTTGATCGGGGGTGAATGAAGTGTAATTAAAACTTATCCAGTCGGGATCGAGGACGCGATCGCGCAAAAGTGCGATCGCCTTTTCCATAGCAAAATCATCCTCACCCCAGTAAACATAGATTGGCATAGATTATACCTCAATCGGGCATTGGGCATTGGATATTAATTCTTTCTCCCCTGCTTCCCCTCCCCCTGCTCCCTCATCCTCCCCACTCCCCACTCCCAAAAATTAAATACTTTTGAAATCATTCTGTTAATCGGGGTAATTTTCCCTAAAATCTATCAAGTGAGAGCGTGAGGCTATAAAGATTGGACGACAACTATCAAACTTACTTAAATCGGTTAGCACGACTGACGCTGCCAGAAGCCTACAGATCCCAAGCCCAGCATATTCAGGAATCTTCTAAATTTCAGCCAAATTCTGGGTTGAGACAAGCAACATCTTTCCCTGGCTATACGCTAATTACCACACCTGCGGCAGAGGAAGAATCACAAAATTCTGCTTTCTATGACAAATTACAGACTTATCAACAGGAAATTTTACAGTTACCTGTAGACCGTAATTTGATTGTACCTGTACCTCCTGCTAGCTTCCATTTGACTTTAGCGGATTTAATTTGGGACGGTGCTTACCTTGATGCCCGCGAAAAAAATCCCAAATTTGACGAGGAGTTACCCTCTTGTTTAGCCGAAATGTTTCAGCAATATCAACAATTGATGACAAATAGGAGTCATCCGATTAAATGGCAAATGCTGGGACTGATACTAATGCCAAGAGCTATAGCTGTTTGTCTAGTACCTCAAGATGAAAGCTGCTATGACGAAATTATTAAATTTCGCCGAACAATTTATCAAAATCCTAAGTTAATTGCCTTGGGTATTGAGCAGCATTATCATTTCACAGCCCATGTTACATTAGCCTATTTTGGGGAGGTTTCATCTGACTTAGACCGCGCAAACTTCAGTACAATGCTTTCTCAATTAAATGAAAAATGGCTGTTTAATTTGCCAGATTTTTTGATCAATCGCGTCGAATTGCGAAAGTTTGACAACATGACACGCTATTATCGTGAACCAGACTGGCCGATTTTAAATTTTTAAGTCATTAGTTCGGTAGTTAGTAGTCAGGAGTTTCCACTCACTGACAACTAACTACTGATTATGATTTATGTTTTACTGAAAATAAAGCAATTGTCTAAACAGTTTAAAGTGAAAAGAGGATTCGGGTACGTTATAACCTTCAGTTACCCGATGCGTTGCAGCGGCGGCAATAATTGCTGATTGTGAGGCATTTTTGACCAATGATGCAGCTTTAAAGCGGGTGACGGAGTTGAGGATTTTGGTGGTGCTTGAGTTGGAAAGCAATAACCCGTAATTATGCGCTAGTTGTAGACATAGCAGAGAAAATAAGCTCAAATATAAATCCGATGATTTTGTCTTTTAGGTAAACCTAGCTTTTTGTCAATGTTCGAGATCAAATCTCTAGCCTAAAATTCCGGTTGTTGATAAGCCAGATAAACAGCTTCTAAAAAAACATCAGGTGTAACAAGTTCTGGTAACTTTTCTAATTTAATAATAGCTACTACTTGCTCGGCTAACTTTAGAGATAGTGAGGCTTTTGCTTTTAATGACATTGCCCCACGTCGCTGTAAATATTCACGAATAACAGCAAAATCATCTGGCATCAATAGTGATAAGTCAGCAATTGGGATTAACTGTTCATGAAGTACCTTTGCCTGTTCTGAAATTATCAATGTCGCAGATGCAGTAGGTGCTTGGGCTTGAATCACAATTGTGCCAGCGGCTAAATCACCTAAGCGCTTTTCTCGACTACCAAACATAATTAAGAAAGCGCCAATAAACAAAGTCTCATCAAAAGGTCGCAGTAAGGCACGTAGTGTTGCTTGTTGTAACCCGATGAGTCTGCCATCATCTCGAACTACGCGAATTTTAGCAAACCGTTTACCGGGGGTTTGTCCAAACCATAAGGTTTCAAAAAATACAAAATAGCTGATGTAAATTGCAAAGGCGATAATGAAGAAAATTGCTAACAACCAAATGTCTAAATTTGGTAAATTCGTGAAAAAGTATTCAATAAAATTTAACAACTGAGTCGAGAAGACAGTCCAAGCAAGGACAAATAAAAGCAAACTTACACCCAACACTGTATAGTCAATCAGCAGTGCCAAAGCTCGATTACCAATTCCCGCTAAAGTAAATTCCAGCTCTACACTTTCTGGAGTCTGGAATGTGATGCGATTAAAAAAGCGCATATTTATTTAGTACTAATTCAAAATTAATAGAGTTAGTTGAATTAAGGTGTTGAGTTAACGAAAATCCTGCTTGGGAGGTTCTCGTAGCTGCAAACCTAGACCTTCACGCCGAGTCCGCAAGTCCAAGTATAAAACGGCTTTTAAGGCTTGCCAGAATGGCATGATAAAAACGCCACCGACCAAACTGCCTATCCAAGAAATAAAATACACAATTCCGTAAATAACAGTACCTTGCTCAAGTTTTATGAGGAATAAGCTGGGTATATAGTTTAAGACAACCACTAACGGTAGTGTAACGATAAAAGCAACTAAAACAACGCCCTGAATCCGAAGTACCGATGCTTTTGTTAACTCCCAACTTCTAGCAACACTTTCACCACCATTAATATTTTCCTCAACTGCTAGCGGTACTTCAGCTACTATCCAACGAGAGTAGAACCAGGTTAGTCCTAACAGCATAATAATGACTGTTACAATTATTGCCAGTGTGGTTACAACTACAACACCCGTACTACCACCTAATATCCCTCCTAATAATACTCCCAGTAAGGTAGCCACAATACCACCGACGATCGCTAATCCAAAATAAATTACCAACAAAGATATTCCTACCTGAAAAGCAACTCTCAAAAATGACCACAGACGCGGATTAACATGGCTGCTGGCAGCTTGGACACTTTCAGGTTGGTAAATCAATTCTCCAAAAGCCAAACGTGAAATTAGTCCAGAGATGGCTGCATATTTTGCCCAGCCATAGATCGGTACTATAATCCACAAGTGAGCGATCGCAGCTAGTCTCAGATAAGTGTTCAGATGAGAACGATACAACCGCACCGCAGCACTGACAACATTCCCTACACTCAGTGGTTGTATCTGACTAGAAGATCCAAAGTTTTCAGACATAATGATAAATTTACCTTGAAACTACGGAGATGAATTTGAGGCTATCTTAAGCTAAGTTAAACTCAGTGTTCCCAAAATTCATGAATATTCAACGTTGGATTGCACGACGAGAACAAAATTGGCAGCGTCTGGATGCTTTATTAAAGCAGATGGAAAAAAAAGGGCTAAAGTCTCTAAAGGCAGCAGAGATTAGAGAGTTGGCGAGTTTATATCGTTCAGTAGCGGCAGATTTAGCTCGTGCCCGCACCCAGCAAATCGGTAATACTTTGATACAAAGTTTACAATCTTTAACAACTCGTGCCTATACGCAGATTTATCAAGGTTCGCGGCGACAAGAATGGGAGGCAATTCTAGAATTTTACCGATGGGGATTACCATCTGTAGTTCAGAAAACATTTGCATATATTGCTGGTGCGATCGCACTGTTTCTACTGGGGGACTAGTAGCCTGGTGGTATTCCTGGCAAAATCCCAGCTTTATGTCGTTGATTGTGCCTGAAAGTTTGATTACCAAGGTGCGAGATGAGCATCAATTGTGGATGGGGTCAATTGTCGGCGTTGAACCTCTGGCATCCAGCAGTATCATGATCAATAATTTGTCTGTGTCTTTTGGTGCTGCTGCCGGTGGCATCACCTTTGGGCTATATACAGCCTTTTTGATGGTATTTAATGGCTTATTAATTGGTGCTGTTGGCACTTTGGTTGGTCAAAATAATCTAGCTTATCCTTTTTGGGCCTTTGTGCTTCCGCATGGTTCTTTGGAATTACCCGCGATCTTTTTTGCTGGGGGTGCAGGATTTTTATTAGCAAGAGCAATTTTATTTCCTGGCAAATATCGCCGTGGAGATGCATTGAAAATCTACGGTTCTCAGGCGGTGCAGCTAGTATTTGGGATTGTCCCAATGTTGGTTATTGCTGGTACAATCGAAGGCTTCTTTTCACCTAATCCCAGCGTCCCTGATGCAATTAAATATCTCGCAGGAATAGGATTATTGATACTTTTGGTATTGTATTGTAGCCGCAAGAAAACATTAATTAATTTAGTTGGCGGCGGATTGGTAAATTGAAAAATCTTTTAGAATCAGGTAAATACTTTGCATTAAACTTTTAATCATCATATTTTTACTAATCTAGCCAATCAAATATCAATAAGCAAAAAATATTTACAAGTAAGATTTAAACGCATCTTAATTTTTTGTTTATCAATCGTTAAATAAAGTTTAACCATAACAAATGTAACTTGATTAAGGCTGGAATTACAGCAGGAAGATATTCCTTTAATCAGAGGTAATATGATTTTTTCGACCACCACCTTGAATCGTGTTGTTGCTACTTCATTTTTGACAACTTCTGTTGCACTTAGTCCATTGTTAGGTGCAATCGCACAAGCTGAAACTCTCAATGGTGCAGGAGCAACTTTTCCGGCTCCCCTTTACGAACGCTATGCTCGTGAAGTTAAGAAAAAATATCCAGACTTGAAAATTAACTATCAAGCAATTGGTAGCGGCGGCGGTATTCGTCAAACTATTGCTGGAACCGTTGACTTTGGCGGTAGTGATGCTGCAATGAAAGATGATGAAATCAGTAAAGTCAAGAACGGTGTAATCTTAGTACCTACAGCAGGTGGTGCTGTTTCTGTTGTTTACAATCTTCCGGGCGTTAATGAACTGAAATTGTCTCGCAAGACATTACCAGAAATTTTCTCAGGTCAAATTACCAATTGGAATGACGCAAAACTTAAAGCTGATAATCCAGGTGTGAATCTACCAAATCAACCAATTAAATTTGCTGTTCGCGCCGATGGTAGTGGTACGACTTTTATTTTCACTAATCACTTGAGTGCTACCAGTGGTTATTTTAAAGGTAGAGTTGGAGCTAACACGGCTCCAAAATGGAATTTACCAAATGTCCTCAAAGGTAAAGGTAATCCAGGCGTAGCTGCAATAGTAGCTCGCACTCCTGGTTCTATTGGTTATGTAGAATATGCCTACGCTGTCAAAAATAACCTGAAATCAGCCCTAGTACAAAATAAGAGAGGAGAATTCGTTGCTCCTTCTTTAGAATCTGCAAATGCTGCTTTGTCAACTGTAACTTTCCCAGACAACTACCGCGTTTTTGTAGGAGAGCCAGCACAAGGGTATCCAATTGTTGGTCTTACCTGGATTATGGTTTACAAACAGTATGCTAATGCTGCTAAAGCTGATGCGATTAAGAAATGGATTAATTGGGTATTGAAAGATGGTCAACAGTATAACGATGACCTTAACTACACCAAGATTCCATCTGATGTAGCAAATCGGGTACTTCAAACCGTGAATAGCACTGTCAAGCCTTAATTTATAGTTTTACCTACTTTCTTCTCCTAGTTAGGATGGGCAAATAGCCCAACCTAATCAATACTGCTCGGTTAAGAATTGTTACCATTAATATTAGTAGAAACATCAAATTTTGCTTTTCTACTAATATTTTAGGTTATTGAGTTTTCTGAACCGAGCAGTATTTTCAACTACATTGGTACTAAAAAAATCTATTGTATTGATTTGTAATGGCAAATTCATCACATCATTCAAATCTAGGCGATGAAAATCTCGATCTCACAGCTATTGGCGACATAAATATCCGGTTTGACCAAGGTTTTTCGCGGCTGGTATACTTTTTTGCCGTGATTACTGTTGCAGTCCTATTTGTGATGAGTTGGGTAATTTTCTCGGAAGCCCTACCAGCTATTAAGCACTTTGGATTGGGGTTTTTGTGGGGTCAAGATTGGGATACAGGTAATAAGATTTTTGGCGCACTACCTTATATTTATGGAACTTTAGTAAGTAGTGCGATCGCTATTTTATTCGCCGTCCCTGTGGGAATAGCAGTAGCCTTAGTCACGAGTGAAAACTTTTTACCTGCATCACTGCGAATCATCTTAGCATTTGTTGTGGAATTAATTGCAGCAATTCCCAGTGTAATTATTGGTTTGTGGGCAATTTTTGTTTTTATTCCAGTTTTAGAACCTCCACAAAAGTGGTTAGGCAGCACTTTGAAATGGATACCACTGTTTAATACACAAGACCCTTCTGGGACAAATATGTTAACTGCTGGAATTATTCTAGCTATCATGATTTTGCCCACAATGGCAGCAATTACTCGTGATGTCTTAATGGCTATCCCTAAAGAATTACGTAGCGCATCTATGGCTTTGGGTGGTACCCGTTGGGAAACAATTTTTCGGGTCTTGCTACCATCTGGATTTTCTGGAATGGTAAGTGCAGCAATGCTGGCTTTAGGACGTGCTTTAGGTGAAACAATGGCTGTCACTATGGTGATTGGCAACTCTGCTCAAATCAGTGCTTCTTTACTCGATCCAGCTTATACAATTCCCTCTGTTTTAGCTAATGAATTTGCCGAAGCTGAACCGGGATTGCATATTGGTGCTTTAAGCTATTTGGGATTGATTTTGTTTGGGTTGACTCTAGCTGTAAATATTGGCGCTGTGCTATTGGTGAAGTGGGTTGGCAGAAAAAATAAATAATCAGCTTGTGGCTAGTCAGCACACATCAATGTTAACAAAAATAAGTAATTTTTATCTCAGTTATGAATTAACCATTAAGTCCAAAATGTAGGTGTAACTCACGAATTTCATCTACTGTAAATCAAGGACTCAACTACTTTTTGGTGTAATTTATCTCAGTGTAGTAAGACATTTATCAATCAAAAATTGGAAAAGTTATGAGTGATTACATCCAGTCAGAAACTGATGAATCTCTGGCGGCAGAATTATGCAGTCCTCTGCCAACAAAACGGGTAATATTTACTTATGCAATGAATGCGATCGCCTTTAGTTTGACAGGTCTAGCACTCATTCCTTTATTATCAATATTGTGGGAAATTCTGAATCGGGGAATATCTGGATTGAAATCAGATATGTTTGTCAAAGCAGTTATTGACAATGGCTTTGGCAATGCCATCCTGGGAACCATAATTATGGTAGTAATTGGGGCTATTTTAAGCATCCCTACCGGAATAATGACAGGAATTTTCTTGGCGGAATTTGGTCAAACTAGCTCAATCGCTG
Organism: Nostoc sp. KVJ3; assembly: GCF_026127265.1. Classification (GTDB taxonomy): domain Bacteria; phylum Cyanobacteriota; class Cyanobacteriia; order Cyanobacteriales; family Nostocaceae; genus Nostoc. The sequence goes on along the minus strand of NZ_WWFG01000001.1, from coordinate 3,063,810 downwards.
GAATTGTTCGTTTTATCAGCAGTATTTTGACAGGCGTACCTTCAATTGTTGTGGGCATATTCGCTTACGGTATAATTGTTTTGCTTACTAAAGGGTTTAGTGCGATCGCAGGTGGTTTTGCTTTAGGGGTGATTATGTTACCAGTGATTATACTGACAACAGAAGAATCCTTAAAACTTATTCCCATATCTCAACGCCTCGCCTCTTCTGCTTTAGGGGGAACTCGCTTTCAAACCACTCTTCGCATCGTTGTGGCTGCTGCAATTCCCGGAATTACTACAGGCATTTTATTAGCTGTAGCTCGTGCTGCTGGTGAAACAGCACCCTTAATTTTTACCGCATTATTTAGTCTAGATTGGTCAGAAGGATTATTAAGTCCAACAGCTTCCTTACCAGTATTAATTTTTAACCTTTATAATGACCCCGATCCGCAAAGAAACCAATTAGTATGGACTACTTCTATAGTTCTACTCAGCTTAATTTTATTTGTGAGTATTCTCTCTCGCTTAGTTATTAGACAAAGAAGAATAAAATAAAAATCAATTGTTTGTTTTGTTTCGCACCTTGAGAAAGCATGAGTAATCTAATTCCAGCTATCAAAGTTAAAAATATCAGTTTTTACTATGGCACAACAAAGGCGATCGAAGGGGTGTCAATGGATATTTGTCAGAATCAAGTAACCGCAATTATTGGCCCTAGTGGTTGTGGTAAATCTACCTTCATCAAAGTTCTTAATCGCATTAGCGAATTAGAAGGGCCTATAAAAGTTGAAGGAGATGTAGAATTTTTTGGTCAGAATATTTACGCTTCTCGTGTTAACATCAATCGGTTACGCCGCCAAATTGGTATGGTGTTCCAAAAACCGAATCCTTTTCCTATGAGCATTTATGAAAATGTTGCCTACGGTATGAGAATAGCAGGTAGGTATTCAAAATTTGAATTAGATGAAATTGTTGAATCTGCCCTCAAAAGTGCTGCTCTTTGGAATGAAGTGAAAGATAAGCTAGATAAATCAGCTTTAGGGCTTTCTGGTGGTCAACAACAAAGATTATGTATTGCCCGTGCCTTAGCAGTCAAGCCGAAAGTTCTGCTGATGGATGAGCCTTGTTCGGCTCTTGACCCCATTGCTACCATGAAAGTTGAAGAACTGCTCCATAGTTTGCGGTCTGAGTTGACAATTGCGATCGTTACCCACAATATGCAGCAAGCTGCTCGCGTTTCTGATTTTACAGCTTTCTTTAGCACTGATGAAAGTCGCATTGGTCAAATGGTTGAATTTGGTGCTACAGAGCAAATCTTTAACAACCCACTAGATCCCCGCACCCGCGACTATATTTCAGGGCGTTTCGGTTAGTTTCTTAACCCATCAGAATTAACGCGATGAACCGCTAAGTGCGTATGCAAAAATATTTATGTCATTGCGAGCGGAATGAAATGTAGCGTACCCTACGGGGATCTTGCTACGTGGAGCGTCTCCAAGAGTTGCAATCCCAAGGTCTTGGGATTGCTTCATTCCGCTCTGCTCCATTCACAATGACAAATGTATATTTAATTTTGCACTACTACTTATTGGTCTGTCATCGCAAGTAAAAAGTAAAAACAAAGAAACGCAGCGAACATTTTGAATTTCCACAAGTAGCGCCAGTGGCTTGTTAGGTGACTCTTTCGGGGCAAAATATCGCCGGGATAAGTATGCTCAAGTATAAAAAATTTGTAAAAGATAAACTTTAGAACACAGTCTTAATATAAATTACTTATTAACAGTTTATCTGCTGTATGACTACTGTATAACTACGTAATTTCTATGAATATCTCCTTTTGGGAGTAACATAGTGAAACAGTGCCGCTGATTTGTACTGCTTTACTTAGTCAAGTTTCGTTTCACACGTTTTGGGAATATGAGTAAACTAATTCCAGCTATCAGAGTCAAAAACTTCAGCTTCTATTACGACACTCAAAAGATAGTTGAAGGCGTGTCAATGGATATTTACCAAAACCAAGTCACGGCAATTATTGGTTCTAGTGGTTGTGGCAAGTCTACTTTTCTTAAATCGTTAAATCGCATGAGTGAATTAGAAGCAGAAGTAAAGGTTGAAGGGAGAGTAGAATTTTTTGGGCAGAGTATTTATGAGCGTCGTGTCAATATCAATCGGTTACGCCGCCAAGTTAGTATGGTTTTTCCCAAGCCAAACCTTTTTCCCATGAGCGTTTATGATAATGTTGCTTATGGGGTGAAATTAGTTGGATGGCATCCAAAAGTAGAATTAGATGGAATTGTTGAATCTGCCATCAAAGCTGCCGATCTTTGGGATGAAGTGAAAAATAAGCTGCATAAATCTGCTTTAGAGCTTTCAGGCGGTCAACAACAAAGATTATGCATTGCCCGTGCTTTAGCAGTTAAACCGAACGTTCTGTTGATGGATGAACCTTGTTCAGGTCTTGACCCTATGGGTAGCATGAAAATTGAGCATCTGATCCATAACTTGCGCTCTGAGTTAACAATTGTAATTGTTACTCACAATATGCAGCAAGTTACCCGCCTATCTGATTATACCGCTTTCTTTTATAGTAATGAAAATCGTATTACTCAAATGGCTGAATTTGGTACTACAAATAAAATCTTTACTAATCCCGTGGATTCTCGCACGCGCGACTACATTTTCGCCCGCGTCAGTTGAAGTTTTTCTTAAATTATAAATATTTACACGGGTAGAAGCGGTTACTACATACTGCAAGCGGAAATTAAAGTTGAATTTAATTTCTGCTTTGCTTTAAGTTTTTCTTCTTATCTGTGTCTAAGCTAGGTACAGAGTTACAGAAATTGACATCCTCTCCGCCGTATAACGGCGAAGATTCCCAAACCTCACGATTTAGGTTTCTGCTTCTTCCCCTTTGGGTTCGCCGGTTGCTCCACTTGGGGAGACCCCAAGACCGCACCGGACTCACCATTTCTGGGGTTTCGCAACTGCCTCTACCCTCAAGGAGTTTTTCGGTCTTATGTTCGCTCCACAGACTTTAGGCTTATGCCTTCCCGCAAGCCCTACGGTATTCAAGAAAAATGTTTGTGTTTTGGACTTGGTTATCGTCCCAACTTTTTAAATATACAACATTACACCAACAATATAAAGCCGTCGTTTTACGACGGGGTTTTAAACCCATTTCTCTGATAACCGGGCAATCCCCTAATTCAATTCTAAAAAAATTAAAGTTAGGTTCTAGTTTTACCAAATATTTAGAATTGTCTCCCACATTTACATTGAAGGCAAGTGGTAAAGAATATGAAGTAGGGATATCTGATTAGCGATCGCTACTCTACGAGTAAATACTTGTAAGATATCTACGTACAACCTGAGCTATAATTCAGTATTATGTAAAAAGATGTAAAGAAATGTAAAATAATCTGATGCAGGATAAAGTCGTTGTTGTTGTCGGTGCTACTGGTGGTATTGGTTCAGCATTAATACACAAACTTGCACCTACCGGAGTCCGGTTGGTATTGGCTGCAAGAGATGCAGATCGTTTAACAACATTGGCAGATGATTTACCAGGACAAGTTTTGAGCGTTTCTACCGATATTACCGATCCCCAACAAGTAGATACTTTGATCAAAAAAACTGTCGCTGAGTTTGGTCAAATCGATATTTTGGTGAATGCAGCCGGTGCCGGTATACTCAAGCCCTACAACAGCTTGGAACCGGCTGATTTAGACAAAATGCTAGATGTCAACTTGAAAGGCAGTTTTTACACTACTCAGGCGGCTGCTAAAGAGATGCAAAAGCGCAAATCTGGCCATATCTGTAATGTGGTAGGAATTTTGGGTAAGCATTCGATGGGGATGGCTGCGGCTTATTCTGCTTCTAAGTTTGGTGTTGTCGGTTTTAGCAAGTGTATAGCAGAGGAACTCAAGCGTTTTGGTATCAAGTTCACGCTATTCTACTTTGGTGGGGTAGATTCTCCTTTCTGGGATAATGTCAACCTAAAAGTAGACCGGAAAAAAATGCTCAGTCCTGAAACTGCTGCCAATGCGATTTTCTATGCTCTTTCTGCCGAACCGCAAGCTGTGCCAATGGAAATTAACATTCAACCCGATAGTCATCTATTTTTTTAATGTGGGAGTACGTCTACATAATTCTTGCTTAGGAAGGACGTGAAAATCTAGCAAAAAAGGCAAAATTTACAGATATATAAACTGTTATGCTGGATTTTCAGTATCTATGAAAATTGATCACGTTCATTTCTATGTAGAAAACGCCAAAGTATGGCGGGATTGGTTTGTGTACCATCTTGGTTTTCAACCAGTAGCCGATCGCGTCAGTTCGTTTCACACTTGTACAGAAGTGGTGAAAAGTGGTGCTGTCTGCTTTTTTCTATCTTCACCACTGTTACCCACAAGTCCAGTAGCGGAGTTTTTGCGTCAATATCCACCTGGTGTAGCAGATGTCGCTTTTGCTGTGGGAGATGTGGAAGCTGCGATCGCACTTGCCCAAAAACACGGTGCGACAATCCTCCAACCCATCCAGGAACGCCAGATAGGTACGGCATTCCTCAAGTGTGGCAAAATTGCCGCCTGGGGTGGACTGACTCATACATTAATAGAAAGGTCATTTGTCAATAATCATCCGTCATTGGTTTTTGATAAAGGACAAATGACAAATGACAACACTTTTACCGCCATAGATCACGTAGTGTTAAATGTGGCAGTTGGTGAATTGGAAAATGCCGTCACTTGGTACGAAAATATCTTAGATTTTCAACCCCAGCAAGCTTTTAAAATTAAAACCAATCGTTCTGCTTTACACAGCCAGGTGATGATTTCGCACAATGGCAGCGTCCAACTGCCAATTAATGAACCAGCTTCCAAAAATTCCCAAATTCAGGAATTTTTAGATGTCAATCGGGGGCCAGGAATTCAACATATTGCCTTGCGGACGACGAATCTTGTCAGTGCGATCGCTAAATTTCGTGCCAGTGGTTTATCTTTACTCTCTGTTCCTCAAAGCTATTACACGCAGCTTAAACAGCGTCCAGGCTTGCCTCTATCAATTTTAGAACTGGAAGCGATCGCGCAACAAGAAATTCTCGTAGACTGGCAAGAATATACTCCTTTAGATGGAGGACACACTGCGCCTTTATTACTACAAATTTTTACCCAGCCCATTTTTGAACAGCCGACATTTTTCTTTGAATTTATTGAGCGTCGTTTCCAAGCTAAAGGTTTTGGCGAAGGTAACTTTCGCGCCTTATTTGAAGCCATTGAAAGCGAACAAATCAAACGCGGTACTCTGCAATGATGCCTGAATACAAAATATCAATTGAAATTCAGCCAGATCCAAAACAAGTTGATTTTGTAGACAAGCAACTTCACCAATTCAATGTAGGTGAAATTGGAGATTACCAATATACGTCATTGTTCCTATTGCTTCGTGATTCAGAGAAAAATGTAGTGGGCGGCTTGGAGGGTTTTATTGGCTTGGGATGGTTCCATATCGCTACTCTCTGGATTGCAGAGGAGTTAAGAGGTTATGGATATGGAAAAGCACTTCTTTTAGCAGGAGAGGAAGAGGCTGTTAATCGTGGTTGCTTAAACGTATATCTTTTTACTTACAGTTTTCAAGCTCCTGAATTTTATCAGCACTTGGGGTATGAAGTTTTTGGAGAGTTAGAAGATTTCCCTATAGGCCATCGTCGATTCTTTCTTAAAAAGAGTTTACAAAATAACCCTTAGCTAGACTTGATACCTTCAAAAAATAGCCATCTATCTGAGATAATTTTAATAAAAATTAACATTTTCCGGCGATGCTAAGACTTATTACTGACTTCGACGGCCCAATTATTGATGTTTCCGAACGGTACTACCGTGTTTATCAATTCTGTTTAGAGAAAACCCGTCGCCCAAACCAAGAAGTGCAAGAACTTCCAAAAGCGGAATTTTGGCAGTTAAAGCGATCGCGCGTTCCCGAAAAACAAATTGCCTTAAATTCAGGGTTAGACGAGGCTCAAGCCCAAGAATTTGACCAATTACGACGGCAAACTGTGCATACAGAACATTATTTCAACTATGACACTCTCGCGCCTGGTGCTGTGGATGCACTGTTAAAAATTCAACAAGCTGGAATTGATTTAGCAGTTATGACCATGCGCCGAGTTCGAGAACTAGATTATGCTTTTAAAAAATATGATTTAGGGAGATTTTTCCCAGAAAATCGTTGTTATTGCCTAAGTAACGACTACGTTAAAACTCGTGATATTGAAGATAAGCCCTTGTTAATGGCTAGGGCATTACAAGAACTGCCCCCAGCTGCTGATACCTGGATGGTGGGAGATACGGAAGCCGACATCACCGCAGCTAAAAATTATGATATCAAAGTGATGGCTGTGGAATGTGGTATCCGCGATCGCACCCAATTGGAACTTTACCACCCCGACTTAATCGTTAAGGATTTCAGTACTGCTGTAGATTTAGTACGCAACAAATTGAATTAACCACAAAATTAAATCAGGAGTCAGAATATTTATTCTGACTCCTGATTATCTTAATATAAAAGCTTGCTTAGGTTACGGGTAGCAATTTACCGGAGAAAGCTACTAACCAACCACAACAATATAAACGTCACTACAGTAGAAAACTGATTCGTTCCCAAAATAGTAAGTGATATTTGTGGTAAAAGCCAGCTAGCAACTAATCCTCCAGCGATTAAGCCAATGATTAAACCAATCAGGGTGAGCAAAACTGCTCGACCAAATTTGCCTTCCTTGCGATTGAGAAAGAAAATACTGGTGCCTACCCCAACCACCAATGCTAACTGCAAAACCTGGTCGCCTCCCTCTGGATAAAACACACTAATAGAACTCAAACCAAGAAACCAAGCTCCTGGTAAGAAAATATCCGCAGGTGTTGGCTGATCCAGCATCCGTTGCAGCCATGCAGGTGACTGCTCACGAGGGGTTGGACTTTCTTTAGGAGGTGATTGCACTCGCAACTCTGGAAATCGGATACGCTCAGGGACTTTAATTTTACCTTCCTGGCGCATCCGCAAGCGATCCATTAAAATCGCATCGTAAGCTGCTTCAATTGCTTCTAAATGCTTGGCATCGCCACTATGCTGCTCGAATAGGCGATTACGAGCATCCTGAATTTCATCGAAGCTAGCCTCTTCTGATACCCCAAGTTTTTCGTAGGGATTTTGATCGCTCATGGGAGTTTGTTACTTCAGCCTCAGTCAGCGGCAGTCTTTTGTCGAATAAAAAACAGCTTTAGGTTTTTTTCATCGAAACTTAAAGTCTCGACCTATCTTATGCTCTAAGAGGATAGTAGCACGGGTTAGTTTCATTGACTTTTTAATTTCAACTATAGTTACTTTAACATATCGCTATAACTCCGTGTATACCCTCATGTCGTTGTTTAATTCTGGCTCTAATCTAGAATTTGAACGGAGAGTACCTAAAATGCATAGTTTTTATGAAAAAATCAACTTTACTGCTTCCAATTTGGCAACTTACTGTGCCTTAATAGAGTTTTTTTAATTATACTGAATAATCGCTTGTGGTATATATCCGCATATCGATTTAAAATTGAGACATTTTAAGTTGCCACCTAACTAAGATTGAAAAGGTGTTTTGGTGTTAAGAACTGTTGCGGTTAAAGTCATAACGCCGATCTTCTGTGGCTAACAGAAGTTTCGCGTTCTTATCGCCCACAATCCTGATTACAGTATTTATTTTTGAACTATCGGGATTCTTATACCGTAGCCATGTAGATTCTTAGTTAGTCCCAAAAGTGGCAACAGCGTTTTTACGCAACCCCTCTTGTTAATCTTACGAATTTTTGTGCAAAGTAATGGTCATGGCTCCTGCCAAGATTCTTGTAGTTGACGACGACCCTGCGGTTCGGAATTTAATCCAACGCTTTTTGATTAAGCAGAACTACCAGGTGGAGGCTGCCGAAGATGGAAAGACAGCCTTAAATCTATTTGAGCAATTTAACCCTGATTTGGTGATTCTAGATGTGAATTTACCAGATGTAACGGGGTTTAACCTTTGCCAAGAGATGCAAAGTCGTAATGGTGTTTTTGTTCTGATGTTGACTAGCCGTGCTGACGAAGCTGACAAAATTCGCGGCTTTGCCAAAGGTGCTGATGACTATCTCACCAAGCCTTTTGGGTTGGGAGAGTTAGAAGTCAGAGTCGGAGCTATTTTGAGGCGGCAGCGAGTGATAACTACTGCCGAGCAGAAACGCTTGGTATTTGAAAAACTTATGATTGATCCAGTGCGACGGGAGGTAGCACTTAATAACCAACCAGTTCCCTTAACTGCTCTGGAATTTGACTTGTTACATTTTTTAGCAAGTCATCCCGGTCGAGTTTGGCGGCGGGCAGAGCTAATTCAAGAGGTGTGGGACTATGAATATGTCGGCGACCAACGGGTTGTAGATGTACATATTGGTCAAATTCGCAAGAAGATTGAAATTGATGCTAGTCAGCCAGCATTGATTCAAACTGTACGTGGCGTAGGCTATAAGTTTGAATCTCCTGCTCACCCTCAACAGTTGGAAGCCAAGTCCTGAGTTTTTATAAGAAAAATGCTGAAAACCCCTGAGAAACAGCAACGTAGTTGCATCCAAAGTATTTGCTCAGGCTCTAAGTTGACACTAATGTAAAAAAATACGCACACACAGCAGGGGCAATTCATGAATTGCCCCTGCTGTGCGTAGTTTTGCGTAATTTCTAGATCGGAGTCGACTCAATACTGTTCGGTTAAGGCAAGAGACGCGATAAATCGCCGTCTTTACAATAATCAGTCCTTCATCCTGACAGCGATTTATCGCATCTTTAGGATTTATATATTTTCATCAAATAACCTTAACCGAACCGTATTGAGAGTCAACTGATCTTTTTTGTTGTAATACCAAGTTGAAAAAATAATGCGACAGATAGGTAGGGGCACAATATTGTTGTGCCCTTACGAATAATTTATGTGTCGCAAATATTATTTGAATTGGTATAGTATTGCCCCGATATGCTCGATCGCTTTAGATCAAAATCCCATTGATGGAGTGCTGTAAAACATGTCCATATTTGGAATAAGCCAGAATAACGCCCGTACCTATGGGGTATCTAATAGATTAGCTGTTACGGGTGAATCGATGCCGGGCGTTTCTACTGAGGAGTGGTGGAATAAAGTTTCCAGATAGACGCGGGCAGCACGGCGATCGCTATCCCCATTTTGGAGTAAAAACAATGATAGTGCCGCCGTCAATACCCTATTTTCATCCCAATCGGGGTGGGTTTCTAAGTAGTTTTTTAAGGATTCGTGGAGTGTTTCGGGAATTTCTGTAAAGATGCTAACCGTTGATTTCATGAGATTTTCCTCCTATGAGGATAATCAAGAGGGACAAGTTGCTTGCGGTGAAGCAGCAATCAGGCTTCCTCACCACTCTTTTGCTAGCCCGACAATCTGCGCCTACATCTCAGGTAATATATTTTACGCATTTGATGCCAACGGTTGAACGAATTACAAAAGCAAGCCGAATCATTGTGCGCTAAGAGGGGGTGGGTTTGTCAATGCTGCGAAATGTTAAAAACGATGGTATAAAAAATAAATACGAACAGAATAATCAGCCTTTTGGTCGCGTTTTCGTTACTTTACTTTATAAAAACTCAGTCCTTGAAGTTCCTTCCCACTGTTAATTAACAATCCCCAGTCAGAGGGTAAGAAGCCCATTAGTTCGTAGTGAACCTGTGGAAAACTGTTAAAATCCCTGTGGAAACCCTGTGGAATGAGTAAGAAAAATAGCAGCCAATGATAAGAATTACAAAAATGTCATGGAACTGTGACATCTAAACTCATGAAATTAGCTTCTCAATCTCAGCTAGCATCGTGGATGCCCTCGATACATCCCCAAGTCTGGATTTTCGCGATTGGTAGATTTCTCTCGGAAGTTGGTACCGGCTTTACCCTGTTTTACGCCCCCATCTTTTTTGTCAATGAAGTTGGTTTATCTGCAACCAGTGTTGGGGTAGCCTTGGGTAGCGCCTCGATTTCCGGCATTGTGGGGAGGATTGTAGGTGGTTCTTTGGCTGATTCTGAACACTGGGGTCGCCGCCGTACTTTGTTGCTAGCGACGGCGATTTCAGCAATTGGTTCTCTAGTTTTAGCTGCAACCAATAATTTTACTATTTTGGTAGTTGGTAGCTTGATTAGCAGTTTAGGGATAGGTTTCTATTGGCCAGCGGCTGAAGCTGTTGTTGCTGATGCTAGCGAGATTGACAATCGCCGTGAAACTTTTGCATTAGCACGACTAGCTGATAATCTTGGGTTAGCGATCGGAATTGTGTTTGCTGGGTTTTTGATCTCGATCATCGGGAGTTATCGATGGCTATTTGTCATTGATGCCATTTCTTTTCTGCTGTTTTTTGGGGTTGTCTATGTGGGAATTAGTAAAACCGAACAACCGCAGCTGGGGAAATCTGAAAAGACAGAACATTTTGCTTCTTGGATGGCAGTATTAAGCGATCGCCGTTTCCTGGTCTACATAGCAGTTAATATATTCTTTACAATCTATATTTCTCAAATCCACAGCACCCTGCCGCTTTACTTCAAAAACTTTGTTATCAAAAGTACTACCGAAGGATTTGCTCAAACTACGATTAGCGTTCTATTTGCTTGGCATCTGGTGCTAGCTATAATTTGTCAATTACCTGTCACCAGTATATTAAAACGCTGTTCTCACACACTCGCGCTTACCGTTTCTGCGATTTTCTGGGCAGTTGGTTTTGGATTGATTTGGGTAAGCGGCACTGCCCCATCTTATAATTTGGTTTGGGTAGCGTTAGCATTGGGAGTATTTGCAGTTGCAATTGTTTCTTATACCCCATCTGCCGCCTCTTTAGTCACTGAGTTAGCCCCGGAAAATCAACGCGGCGTTTATTTCTCCGTTAACGCTGTATGCTGGGCTATTGGGTCTTTTATTGGTCATCCCTTGGGTGGATGGGCATTAGATCAACCGCGAGTTATTACTGATAGTTACTGGCTAGGATTTCCTTTGAGTGTGCTGATTGTCGTGGTGATTTTACAGTATCTCAATCGGATTTTACCTGAGTAGGACTAACTCTATTGACGACGTTCTTGCAACTTCCGATATACCGATTTTAAATCAACTTTATGGTGAGCTAAGGCAACCAAAGTATGATAGAGCAAATCAGCCACTTCACCTGCGATCGCATCTGCTTCATCATCCTTAAAGGCCATTACCACCTCAGCGGTTTCCTCACCGATCTTTTTCAAAATTTTATTATCACCACCTGCGAATAGCTTACAGGTATAAGAACTTTCAGTAGGATTATCGCGGCGATCGCATATTATTTGAAATAATTGCGACAATGTATCCCCTGGTGGTGGGACAATATTCCCTTCTATTTGGTGAAAGCAACTGCGTTCTCCAGTATGGCAAGCAACATCTCCTAATTGCTCTACCCCTATGAGTAGCGCATCACTATCACAGTCATAACGGATACTCTGCACCTTTTGAATATGTCCAGAAGTCGCTCCCTTGTGCCATAATTCTTGTCGGGAACGGCTCCAAAACCAAGTTTCTTCAGTTTCTAAAGTTTTTTGTAACGACTCCTGATTCATCCACGCCATCATTAGGACAGTACCATCCAAATAATCTTGGACAATTACAGGCACTAGACCCCGTTCATCGTAGCGAATTTTTTCAACAGGGATGGCGTAATGCAGCGATCGCGAATCGTTAGAAGACATACCAGCTAGTTTGCTCTAATGAGAATAACTTATGGATTCACGATACCATTCTGAATAGAGCAACTGGTATGTTTTTTGAATTAAACTATCTTATCTAGCTCGAAACAAGAACATTCCGCTCCATAGCAGACTGCATCTTGACAGCACTTAACGCAACTTTGTGAGCTTTTGATGCCTCACCATACCAATGGATGGCCGAGTTAAAAGCTGCTCGGTAAAGATCCTGGTATGCTTCAGATAATCGAGTTTGAATATCTAGAGGCAAGTCTTTGTTGCACTTGTATAACATATTGTTATTTTTTTGGTTCTATTAATTCTATAGGATAGAAATTCTAAGCAATTTTTGACCCTATCCTGAGATAGAGCTTTTTATTGCCCACTATGTAGGAGAGAACCTTGGTAAATACCACAATTAAAACAACAAAATCACAAGAAGTCTTCGCTGCTGCTCAAAACCTCATGCCCGGAGGAGTCAGTTCTCCAGTTCGTGCCTTCAAATCTGTGGGCGGACAACCCATCGTTTTTGATCGTGTTAAAGGTGCATATATTTGGGATGTAGATGGCAACCAATATATAGACTATGTAGGCACTTGGGGCCCAGCTATTTGCGGTCATGCTCATCCAGAAGTAATTGCAGCCTTGCATGAAGCCTTAGAAAAAGGCACCAGTTTCGGCGCTCCCTCAGCCCTAGAAAATGTTTTGGCAGAAATGGTCATTGATGCCGTTCCCAGCATCGAAATGGTCAGATTTGTTAACTCTGGAACTGAAGCCTGTATGGGAGTTTTGCGACTGATGCGGGCTTTCACCAACCGAGACAAAATCATCAAATTTGAAGGCTGCTACCACGGACACGCAGATACATTTCTAGTGAAGGCAGGTTCTGGTGTTGCCACACTTGGCTTACCAGACTCACCAGGAGTTCCGAAAGCGGCAACTAGCACCACTCTAACCGCGCCTTTCAATGACCTAGAATCCGTCAAAGCGTTGTTTGAAGAAAACCGCGACGAGATTGCTGGCGTTATTCTTGAGCCAGTTGTGGGTAATGCTGGATTTATTGCCCCTGACGCAGGTTTCCTAGAAGGATTACGGGAACTAACTCACGAGTATGGAGCCTTATTGGTATTTGACGAAGTGATGACAGGCTTCCGCATTGCTTACGGTGGCGCTCAAGAAAAATTTGGGGTTACTCCCGATTTAACCACCTTGGGTAAGGTGATTGGTGGTGGTTTGCCAGTAGGAGCTTATGGCGGTCGGCGAGATATTATGTCAATGGTTGCCCCTGCTGGCCCTGTGTATCAAGCTGGGACTCTTTCTGGTAATCCTTTGGCGATGACTGCTGGGATTAAGACTTTAGAATTGCTCCAAAAGCCAGGTACTTACGATTATCTTGAGCGGATTACTAAAAAGCTTGCAGATGGTTTGCTGCAAATTGCTAAAGAAACTGGTCATGCGGCTTGTGGTGGTCAAATTAGCGCCATGTTTGGCTTATTCTTTACTTCTGGCCCAGTTCACAACTATGAAGATGCGAAAAAGTCTGATACAGCTAAATTCGGACGCTTCCATCGGGGTATGTTAGAGCGTGGTGTTTACTTAGCACCCTCTCAATTTGAAGCTGGGTTTACATCTTTTGCTCACACTGAAGAAGACATTGACCAAACTTTAGCAGTTGCACGGGATGTAATGTCTAGTCTGTAACCTGTTAAGAGATTTCCAAATAATTCGTAATGAGTAATACTGCCAAAGGCGAGAAACAAGCTAGGCGTAGCGTCTCCCCTTTGGGAGAAGGGGAGACGCTAGCGCCAAGGGAGAAGCAAGTGGCGCATGAGTTCCATTACGAATTACGAATTGTCATCATTACTCAAGGAAGGTCATACCTTCGTCATAGTTTCGCAATGGCTTCGTCAATGTGATATGCAATATTTAAACTACATTAAGTATATTCATGTTAACAAGGCAGAATTAATCGCCTTTTATAGTTCTCTAAATTTCCCTCATCCCTCATAGTCTACAAAAATGAAGTCACAAGAAGGCTCTCACATTCATGGTGAGGGTTTCGTTTATAAATATTTAGATTACCCGTAGGGGAAGGTATTTTTTCGGAGTCGAGGTTAGACCTAACTTTAAAAGATATTACTAATCATGCTGTAGTTTGTATGGCAGGGCTTACAAAAGTATAAAGATTGCTAGAAGAATTGTGGAAAAAATAGTTCGACCCTTGAAGGAGCTACGAAGTGGATTACTCTAAGTCATTTTTTGGTCTGCAAAAAATATTAATCACGTTGCTTGCCTTGAGTACCACCACAATGATGCTTGTCAAGTCAAGATCATCTGAGGCCCAAAGTATAGAAAATATCAATGCAAACAATCTACCAGCCAAGGTTGGAACTCAACAGCAAATTGAAGACCTAAAAGCAACCATGCTTAAAAGTTGGCAACAACAAGCGCAAACAAAGGGGTTATCCTATGCTGTGCCAACACGCTTTCAAGGGGTAATAGTTAACGCGGCAAAACTCACTCCCGAACAGAAAGTAATTGCTCTGACCTTTGATGATGGGCCATGGCCTGAGAGTACCGCGCAAGTACTGGATATTCTTAAACAAAATCAAATCAAAGGGACATTTTTCCTAATTGGGCAAAACGTGAAGAATAACCCAGACTTAGTAAAGCGGGAGATTGCTGAAGGTCACGTAATTGGCAACCATACTTGGCATCATTGGTATCAATTCTTGAATCCACAAGCAGCCGCTTATGAAATTAACCACACAGCAGACCTGATTTATCAAGTGACAGGGATTAAAACAAATCTATTTCGACCACCAGGAGGCATCATGCACAATGGGGTGGCTGATTACGCTATAAATAGCAAATATGCCATCATTCTCTGGTCATCTGACTCTGTAGACTACTCGCGTCCGGCTGTCCCAAAATTAATTAATAATGTGTTCAGGAAGGCCAAACCAGGCGGAATTGTGCTGATGCATGATGGTGGTGGTAATCGCTCTAAAACTGTGCAAGCTTTGCCAGAAATTATTGCCAACTTTCGGAAACAGGGCTATAGCTTTGTTACTATCCCTGAACTTTTAGAAATGCAAGATAAAAACGAAAGGCTGATTGCAAACAAAAAGTAATTGTTATTTTGATTGAAATCAGAGGCTCTATCAATACACTACTGGGCAACTAAAAATAAGTTTAATTTTGCTAGGGATTTGTTAGTTTTTTATCTCAACTAAACTCATAACCAGGTTTACCACTATAGGGAAATGATGAATAAAATTGTAATAGCTTTACTTTGCTGCTCTAGCTTTTTTGCCTTGACACTCCTAACTGTCAGCCCAGCTTTTGCAAAAGAACTTGCTTCTCAGAATTTAACATCTCCCAGTTTAAACTTAGAACAGACGCAGACAGTTAATACATCTGTAACTAAAACTAAAGAATCCCCCAGATTTCCATCAATCAGCTCTACTCAGTCACTTGAAGAGCGTGCTATACAAAAGTTTGGCTGTGACTGCCCTGCCTGTCAAGCTCGTGTAAGTCAGATGGTATTACAAAGTAGTTTCCCTCAGCTTTAATCAAACTGGTGTGTGAGATAGCATTACCACAGATATTAATACTGAAAAAATTTTAGGACGATTTCTAGTTTTTTCATCTAAGCTCAACTTCAAGATCAAGTCTAATACTGGTGTAAATCATGAATAAGATCATCATAACTTTGCTTTCTGGCTCAAGCTTTTTGGCTTTAACATTACTAACTGTCAATCCAGCTTTTGCAAAGAAGCTTTCTCCCGAAGATTTAGCCAATCCTACCTTAACACCCACTGACACACAGGCAATTGCTGCACCTGTTTCACAAGAATATCCCCAATACCCATCAGTACGTGCTAATGAAAAAATTAAACAGCTTGCTATGCAGCTGTTTGGTTGTGCTTGCCCCAGCTGTCAAGCTAAGGCAAGTCAGATGATACTACAAGGTAGTTTGCCTCTACCTCAGTAATTTAGATTCGGGATTGTAGCCAATTGTAGTCACTTACCATTTTGAGGTTTTAACTGGCTAAGAACCTAGCTGAAGGATGAACTATAGGTTGTACTGAATATCTACAAGCTACAAATCAGGAGGCAAAATTACTTGATCGATTGCGTGGATAACACCGTTGCTGGCTGTGATATCTGACTGTGTAACTTTGGCATCATTGACAGTAACACCGTTAGTAGGATCAACTTTAATGTTGATTGTGCCACCTTCAAGGCTTTTAACTTCGCCAGACTTCAAATCAGTAGACAATACCTTACCGGGTACTACATGGTAAGTTAGGATTTTGATTAATACTTCTTTGTTGCTTGGTTTTAGCAATTCTTGCAAAGCATCTTGTGGCAACTTAGCAAAAGCTGCATCAGTGGGTGCAAAAATAGTTAAGTTATCTTTACCTTGTAAAGCTCCAGTCAATCCTGCTGCTTTCAAAGCCTTGGTTAAGGTTTTAAAGTTAGCGTTTGATTCTGCCAACGCTAATAAGTTTTTGCCTTTATTATCGCTTGCTCCAGGCCCTGGTGGAGTTTTAGTAGGTGTCTCAGTAGATGGTACTTGTGTTGGTGGTGTGGTAGGTTGAGTTTCCGGGGTAGTACCTGGGGTGGGAGGTGCAACGTCACTAGGTGTAGTACTACCACCACGGTTATAAGGAGGCTCGTTAAAAATACTTGGTCTGGGATTTGTTACACCACCTTTTTGAGCTACTTGTTTGCTTTTGGTGTTACCCTTTTCAGAAGTAGCCTCAGTAGGTGTATATTGAGCATTGACTTGAAGGCGTTGACCCTTGCTATAGGGAGCTTCATTGAAAATACTGGGGTTAGGATTTAGTACCTCTTTAGCTTCAGATGGTAAAGTCAGGTGAAGGCTTAAACTAGTGAATCCTACTATGCCTGTCAACGTGGTCAGAAATTTGCTGTTATTTGTCTTCATAAATTTTGTTTGTTTTTTGTCCACACATTACATAAAGATTTATAACATTTTGCTACGCACAAAATCTAACTGAATAGGGAAGTAAAACTTTTCTCTAAAAAGTTTGTGCTTATTAAGGTAAAATATCTAACTTCGGTTCATGGTGATAAGCTATGAAATATATTTAGCACATATCTTAATGTAATGAGTATATTTTCTTCATTAGACAGAGGGTGAAGAAGAATGTAGAGACGCGATATATCGCGTCTCTACAAGGATTACGCATAACGCATATTTAATTTCTGGAGATGTCTATAGACATCTCCGATAAAGAATGTAGAGACGTTGCGTTGCAACGTCTCTACAGGGGTTTCAGGTAACACATAATTAATTTATGGAGATGTATTATGTCTATTAGACTGAAAAAGCCTCACGTGGTGTAGCCTCAACTCTAAGAAAGGGTGAAAATTTAATATCTATAAGGTATGAGTTTACAATAATCTGTGGCAAATATTATACTTACTTAAGTAGCCAATTTATATACAAATTTATATTTGAATTAATAGTTAGATTAAATTATTTAATTATTTGATATTTTAATCATAAAATAATACGTTTTGATATCGATAATTTTGCCAAAAATTAGGCTAATTTTAATTAGAATGTGAATTAGATAAATAATTGGCAACTAATGTAAAGAAAAATTACTTTAACTGAAGATACAATTGTAAAGTTAAGAAGTTGACCAGTTACAAGGTATACAATATGCTTGAATTATACCAATGGGAACTATCTCAATACTCAGAGAAAGTGCGCCTAATTCTAGATTTTAAAGGACTAGATTACCGCAAAATAGAGGTTACGCCTGGAATTGGACAGGTGGAACTGTTTCGGTTGACTGGTCAGAAACAAGTACCAGTATTAAAGGATCGTAATAAGTATATTGCGGATTCTACTGAGATAGCTAAGTATTTAGATTTAGAGTATCCCGATCGCCCAATAATACCGCAAGATCCGAAAAAACGGGGTTTAACTTTATTGATAGAAGAATGGGCGGATGAGTCCATAGGCATCAAAGGTCGGAAAGCATTATTTGCAGCCGTAAGTCAAGATCAAAATTTCCGCAAGTCCTTATTACCCACCTCAACACCAGATATATTTAAAAGTCTGGTTGGAGGAGTACCTACTGACTTACTGACAGTGTTGGGTTTTGGGGTAGGTTATAGTCCAGATGCGATCCAATCAGCGATCGCATCTTTAAAACAAGACTTGGAAGCGTTAACGTTATTATTGGCAGATAGTCCTTATCTAACTGGAGATGAGCCGACTTTAGCTGACTTATCAGTAGCGGGCTTATCGATATTGCTCAAGTTCCCCCCTGGCCCCTATCTGGATTTACCAGCTTCTATTAGAGGTAAAGGATTGCCAATCTTTTCAGAGAATATAGATTATGAACCATTCTTTACCTGGCGCGATCGCATTTACGCCCAATTCCGTAAACCATTAATCAGTAGCACCTCAGCCGCAGGAGGTGCGCCAACTTCAATTCAGATTGATTAGGTAATGGGGAATTGGGCATAGGGCATTAGTCTCTCTGCCAATTTTGGATTTTGGATTTTGGATTGAAGGAAAAATCTAAAATCTAAAATCTGAAATTGAATGACTATAAGATATAGCATCAACAATCATGTAATTAATTAGATGAATTCTGGACAGCCATTAGGTTCGGTCATTCAAGGTTCTCTAACTGAAGGTTTAGAAGTACGATTGCATCCTGACATTTCTGTGGAAGATATGCGGGTTGGAAAGTTTCTTGTTGTCCAAGGGATGCGATCGCGCTTTTTTTGTATGCTGACAGATGTAGCATTGGGCGCTGCGAATGCCCGAATTATTGCTAGCCCCCCCAGTTGGGAAGACACTTTTTTACGAGATGTTTTAGCTGGAAGTGGCACTTACGGTACTATCAACCTCGCACCGATGTTGATGTTCACTCCCGAATCGGAAGAATCTTTCTCCCCAACAAATGGCAAATCGGCAAATCCTTTTATCCCATCAGTGACGGGTTTAGCTTCCTTTGTGCCACAAACGAGTACGACGATGGAATTGTTACCTGTTAAAACTATTCCTAGCCACTTTAGCCAAGTTTACGAAGCCAGTGTTGACGATTTTCGCCGCGTATTTGGTTGGGAAGATGACCCCCAAAGGCGCAATTTTTCCATCGGCAAACCTTTGGATATGGATGTGCCAGTTTGCATCGATTTAAACCGCTTTGTGGAACGGAGTAATGGGGTTTTTGGGAAATCTGGTACTGGTAAATCCTTTCTAACACGGCTACTTTTAGCTGGTGTTATCCGTAAAAATGCGGCAGTAAATTTGATTTTTGATATGCACTCGGAATATGGCTGGGAAGCCGTTGCAGAAGGGAAGAACGTCAATACAGTTAAGGGATTAAAACAGCTTTTTCCAAGTAAAGTAGAAGTCTATACCCTCGACCCCGAATCAACAAAGCGCCGGGGTGTGCGTGATGCTCAAGAACTTTATTTGAGTTACGAGCAAATTGAAGTTGAAGATATTAAGTTATGTAGTCGAGATTTAGGACTCTCTGATGCAGCCTTGGATAACGCCAATATCTTATATAGCGAGTTTGGCAAGTCTTGGATTGTCCAGTTGCTGAACATGACTAATGAAGAAATTGAGATGTTCTGCGACGAGAAGCGCGGACACAAAGGCTCGATTATGGCATTGCAGCGCAAACTTTTGCGGATGGATAGCTTGAAGTATATGCGAGCGGTCTGCCCCCAAAATTACATTAGTAAAATTGTGCAATGTCTGGAATCTGGGAAGAATGTTGTGATAGAATTTGGATCCCAGTCTAATATGCTCTCTTATATGTTGGTGACAAACATGATCACCCGCCGGATTCACGAGCATTACGTCAAAAAAGCAGATAAATTTCTGCAAAGCAAAAATCCTTGCGATCGCCCCACGCCGTTGATGATTACCATTGAAGAGGCGCATCGTTTCCTAGATCCAGGAGTGGTACAAAGCACTATCTTTGGGACTATTGCCCGTGAGTTACGGAAGTATTTTGTCACACTTTTGGTAGTCGATCAACGTCCATCGGGTATTGATAATGAGGTTATGTCCCAGATTGGAACTCGCATTACCGCTTTGCTGAATGACGAAAAAGACATTGATGCGATTTTTACAGGTGTATCTGGTGGTAGTGGACTGCGATCGGTTTTGGCAAAGTTAGACTCTAAGCAACAAGCCTTAATTTTGGGTCACGCTGTTCCGATGCCAGTAGTAGTACGTACCCGTCCTTACGACGCAACTTTTTACGAAGAAATTGGTGAACCAGCCTGGGAAGAAAAACCTGACGCGGAAGTATTCGCTGCGGCTGAACTCGCTAAAGCAGACCTGGGATTCTAAATAATTCGTAATTCGTAATTTATGTTACTTCTATACAACGACCGCGCTCAGTAACAATTTGTGATAGCGTTCGCGCAGCGTCTCGTAGAGAAGCGTAAAGCTTACGGCATGGCTTCTCTACAAGATGCTACGCATAGCTTACTTTCCCATAGGGGTACGCTTAGAGCGACGTAGGAGCGTCTGGGAATTTCAACCCCAAAGTATTACGTATTACAAGTATGCCCTCTATGTAGGGGGACTTTTACCCCTTTATTCGTTAAAAAGTTATTTATCATTGGTCATTCGTCCTACTCTACGGGAATTCACTGATTTAATCTAGATCAAGATTAATCCGCTACCGACCAATGCCCAATGCCCCTGCCCAATTCGTAACATCCCTCCATCCTCACAGGAAATTAAGTTCGGTTATCCGGCTAGTTTTTGGCAACAGAAGAGGGGTTTTTGGGGTCACTATAGATATAGTAAGTAATTTCAAGGAAGCTTAAATTTTTTTTCCAAACGACCAATTTTGAATTATAATTGAAAGCTTTATCTTAAGATACTTTACTATCTACCTGATTTATCGTACTATAAAACTAAGCGGAACTCATACCGACTTCGCATTTCCTCGTTACTCTCAGTAACTACCTAAAGTAATAATTCTCAAAAATAACCAGTGTGCTTATAAGAGATTGAAAAATTTAGGTAAGGTAGGGGAACCTATCTTGGGGGCTTACCGTCTTAAAAACGGCTGTATCAATTGATAATTGTTTTTAGTAGCTCCCGATATTTCGTGATAGATTTACTACCTTTATCCATCCATTTTAGCAAGAAAATATACATTTTATTTACGGAGTAGAGGACAACGCACCAATGCCTACTGTCAATACCCAAACCGAAAACCTCAACACCAGATTCACGGCTGATATGGTGCGAACCTATCTGCGAGAAATTGGTCGTGTACCACTGCTAACCCGTGAACAAGAGATTGTATATGGGAAGCAGGTGCAACAAATGATGACGCTCATCGATGCCAAAGAGGTTTTAGCGAAGAAACTGCACCGTGAACCGGATATGTCAGAGTGGGCTGACGTGGTTCAACAATCGGAAACTGAAGTACAGCAAACTGTAGCGCAAGGTAAGCGGGCAAAGCAAAAAATGATCGAAGCGAATTTGCGCTTGGTCGTTGCTATTGCGAAAAAGTACCAAAAGCGAAATATGGAATTTCTGGATTTAATTCAGGAAGGAACACTAGGATTAGAGCGGGGTGTGGAGAAATTTGACCCAATGAGGGGTTATAAATTCTCGACTTACGCTTACTGGTGGATTCGCCAAGCAATTACCCGCGCGATCGCTCAACAAGGTCGTACTATCCGGTTGCCGATCCACATTACCGAAAAACTGAACAAAATCAAGAAAGTACAACGCGAGTTAGCTCAAACCTTGGGGCGATCGCCTACTCCAGCCGAAATTGCGAAAGAACTGGAACTAGAACCTGCTCAGATCCGTGAGTACCTAAACATGGCACGTCAACCAGTGTCTTTGGATGTTAAAGTTGGCGATAATCAAGATACTGAGTTGCAAGAAATGCTCGAAGATGGCGGCCCATCACCAGAGTATTACACCAACCAGGAATTCTTACGCCAAGATTTGAACAACCTGCTAGCAGAACTAACCCCGCAACAGCGAGAAGTTTTAGCCCTACGCTTTGGTTTAGAAGATGGTAACGAAATGTCATTGGCGAAAGTGGGTGAGAGACTGAATCTCAGCCGCGAACGTGTCCGCCAACTAGAGCATCAGGCTTTGGCTCATCTGCGCCGCCGTCGCGCCAATGTTCAAGAATACGTTGCTAGCTAAATATGGAGACGCGAAATTCTGCGTCTCTAGAGTGTGATGCGCCTCCTGAATTCAGGGGGCGATTTTTTATTTAACGCTGTATTTCTACGGCGACAAATCCGAGAAAATAATATCAGTATTTTTATTTATTAAAAAGTAAAAAACAAAATCCCACAAAACCGATTCTGATTAACCTCACCCAATAAGATGAATCTAATAAATTAAGCTATGTTAAATAATGTAAAGTCAATTGAATTAGTTTGTAGTCAGGGCTTCAGCCCGTAAAATAGGGCTAAAGCCCTGACTACAAACCTTTAATTGTTTAGACTGCTCTACTTCCCCTAACTGGTGATAATCTAAGCTTGCTGAGCTAGATTAAATAAAAACTTTATTTTTTGACAGTTTTCTTTTTTGGACAATAGTAATATAAATCGGGAACTAAGTCTTTGACAATTAAGACTTGGTTATAGTTTAAGTAAGTTCTAGAGAACTTAGTTGATTTTTTAACAGGAGAAGTAGGGTGCTTAACAACCTTTATCAGTTCTTATCTCCCCGCCAGTGGGGGATTTCCCTAGCAGGCTTAGGCTTACTTCTCGGTTTGGGCTTTATAGGCAAGCAGACTCAAGTAGTACCAGTTACAGATTCTCCATTATCATCGGCTCGGATTCATAACACCTCCGACAACTCCCTTCTCTCGCAGCTAAGAAGAGTTAGAGAACAGAGAGGTCAACTCAACGCGGCTACTGGAGAGAAAGGGATTTTCATGCATAAGAGCGGAAAAACACTCCCGACAACCACAGCCTTGGTTCCAGATTCTCAAGGAGCAACAAAAAGCGCAGAAGGTTTACCAAAAGTTAATTTTCCTGTAAAAGATGGGGTTTATCTTTATGGTCAATCCTCAAAACCAAACCAGCTTGGTCAAGGTTACATCATATTTCAAAAGCAGCAGGACAAGGTAATTGGTGCATTGTATATGCCCCATTCAGAATTTAATTGTTTTCAGGGTACGCTCAATAAGTCAGGTGAGTTGGCAATGACGGTTAATAGTTCGTCAAATGAAGCCAGTACTCCTGGGTCAAATCAGGTCGCTGCAAACGGTAAACTACCTCAAGTTAGTGAAGATGAGTTTAGCAGTTATCCTTACTCGCTGGCTCTGCAAGACTTTTATCAGTTAAATTCCATCACAGCTAGCGATCGCCGCACGTTGCAAATGTGCAAATAAATCTCCAATAGTTATCTACACAAAGCTAGTCAAATATAAATAAATTCAAAGTCTTGATGATGAATGATGAATGATGAATTTTTGAGTTTTTTCATAAATCGTCATTTATCATTACCTAAGCTATTCCCTAAAAATAGGGTGTAAAAAAAGCCAGATTTTCGTCTGACATTAGAGTTTACTTTTGGGTCTGTATGATCTGAGGAACGTTTTTTTGATGCTCTTTAGATTTCATCCTGTAGCTAATTTTATTTTCGATTAATTGGTTATTTATATATTCTCTGACTATGGGTGACAGAGAGAAAAGAGCAGCATTTTTATGAACCAGCGATCGCTCTTGCAGAACTGACAAAGCCTCTAGTAATTGTTGTGGTGATACTAAGGTGGATATTTGCGATCGCAATTCTGAAAATGTAACTGGCTGATAATTAATTGCTAGCCAGTGCGTAATCTGCTTTTCCACGTTTGATAACCGATTAAGATGTTGTTTGACTAGATAGTAAATCTCACCAAAAACTACTACATCTTGCTTGATAAATTCGCCAATCCTGCCATCAAATAACTCTTGAATGGTAGTAGAGACGATATTTAATGCCAATGGATTGCCTTCATAGCGTTCAATGAGCTTGTTCCACTCGATATTTGAACCGTAAAAGTAACCCTTGGCATTAAATATTTCCTGTATTTCTTGTGTCTGCAACCCTTGCAGTTGCAAGACGCGAACAGGTAATTTTTTACCTTCCATTCGCCTAATTTGATTTGGCTTTTCCCGACTTATTAGCATCAAGCAACTTTGATGAGATGTTTCTCCTACTTGTCTGAAAAATTGACCATAACTTTCATGTTCTGGACAAGCGTAACTATAATCACCATTATAGGAAGCATCTTTTAAAATTGCCTCTGCATTATCTAAGATCAACAAACAACGATGTTTCTTGAAATAATTAATCAACTGAGAAATTCTACCTTCTACCGTTTCTGGTAAATGAGTTGACGGATCGGTTGATAAAACTTGGAGTAGATGGGCTAGCATATCTTTGACTGGTGGCGCATTACGGAGAGTTCGCCAAATCACAAACTCAAACTGTTCTTGAATTTGAGTAGCCAACTTCATCGATAGCCAAGTTTTACCGATTCCACCCATACCTAATAGTGTCACTAACCGACAGCGATCGCCTATTATCCATTGTTCCAGAGTCGCCAATTCTGCTGTACGTCCGTAAAAAATAGATACATCTGGTGCATCGTCCCAATCAATACAATTTAGGGTTGGGGATTCTAGATTTTGGGTAGGATTTTCAATGAGAAGTAATTGATAATCACTTGCTTCTAGTCGTAGGTTAAAAGCTTTAAAACAGCAATTGAGGCTTTGCTTATCCACTCCAATTTGACACCGAAATACTTTCATCAGGGTATCTGGATCTAAGCCAGTACGTGACCTGAGTTGTTCCAAAGTGTAACGTTGATCGGAGTTTTCCCAACTTTCTGCTTGACATTTAGCCGTGTGTAGTTTCAGAAATCCTTCAGTAGTGAGAATTACACCACGTTTACGTCTGGGTTTTTGTCGATTCATCAGATCACAAGCCTATTGTATTTATCAATACATTTATGGACTAGCGAAATTAACTATTTTTGGTATCTTACCAAACTGACATATAAAGTAAATAAATATACAGAAAAACTTATTGCCAGGAAAGATTTTGGTTATTTTGTACAAAATATAAAATTTTATCCGATGTTAAGTGAATTCAACATATTACTTATCAAATCGCCAGAATTGCAAAGTCTTTCTGGGAGAGGGCTTTGGTGATTGAGGGTAATAAATTATTAACTTCCTTCTTAAGTTCCTAAACTTCGGTTGTCAATATTGGGTTTAGATAGTCAAACTGTATTCAGTTCCAACAAATACCGATTAAAGCATTGTTTTTAACAATGTTTGAGCAGTGAAATTGCGGGTTGCTGAAGTTTCATGAGTCACAATCTACTTGGTTCTGTAGTTTTTTCCTGAGGTATGTGAATATGTCTGTCATCAAGAAAATTACTGCTGGTTTTATACAGCCTGTTGTTTGCGCTTTCTTGGTAGTTTCTCTGATATTTGGTTTTGCTAGCAATGCTTTTGCCCAATCCATTCCTTTAGTCAGCCTCAAAACAGGAGACACCATTGCCCTACGATCAGATACTGGTAAGTATCTGAGTCGCATTAATCGTGGTAGCGTAAATCCGACTGAAGCTGCAAAGGATGCCATTGATCCTTACTCTAAATTTAAGGTGACAGTTTTAGATGGCAATAAAGTTGCTTTACAGGCAGACACTGGTAAGTATCTGAGTCGCATTAATTACACATCAAATGGCAGAAATACCATTGAAGCTGCAAAGGATGCTGTTGATCCTTATTCTCAATTTAACGTGAAAGTTTTAGACGGCGGTAAAATTGCTTTACAGTCAGATACTGGTAAGTTCCTAAGTCGTATTAATTACGGCGGTGCAGGTGGTCAAAATCCCATTGAAGCTGCAAAGGATGCCATTGATCCATATTCTCAATTCCAGGTCGAAATCCTACCCTAGTATTTCTTTCCATGTCAATGATCAGAGACGCGATAAATCGCCGTCTCTACAAGGAATTTATCTGTCAATTAGTTATTGACATCCGGGAATTAAAAACCAGGTTTCTAATCTCTGCTGAGATCAGAAACCTGGTTTTTTAATAATTCTGAATTCTGATTTAATACTCAATTCCCGGTTGTGCTTTCACACCTTGATCGCGGAAAGGGTGCTTAATTAAAGTCATTTCGGTTACGAGGTCAGCACGTTCAATTAAACCAGCCGGTGCGCCTCGTCCTGTGAGAATAACGTGCTTGTTAGCTGGTTTTTGCGCCAAACCCGCCAAAACGTCCTCTAATGGTAAGTAAGCCATTTTGAGGGCAATATTAATTTCGTCTAACAATACCAGATGAAAATCTGGGTTGCGAATATATTCTAATGATTTTTCCCAGGCGGCGCTAGCTTTGTCAAGATCGCGATCGCGGTCTTGAGTTTCCCAAGTGAAGCCTTCGCCCATTGCGTGAAATTCTATTTGGTCTTCCCAAGAACTGAAAACCCTTTTTTCTGAGGGTTCCCAACTTCCCTTGATGAATTGAACGATCGCTACTTTATACCCGTGACCTAGCGATCGTAACACCATCCCCAAAGCCGCAGTAGTTTTACCTTTACCATTACCAGTATTTACAATAACTAACCCTTTTTCTGGTACAGCTTCTGCTATGCGCTTATCTTGGACTTCCTTGCGTCGCTGCATCTTTTTGCGGTACTGTTCATCAGTCAGAGATGATGACATTACCTCATCAATCAAGCGCCCAATTTCTTGATCTTGCTTTAATTCTTGTGGTGTATCGTTTTTCATCAACCTTGTCTAGAAATAACTGTTAAAACTTTTGAGAAGGAAGCGAAATTCTATTTATAATTTAATTTTAGCTAAATCAGATAATTGAATATGTCCAGTAAGATTTTATATAAAAATATTGATTCTGTGCTAGCTTTATTTAACATCATTTACAGACAAGTACGTAAAATTATATGATATACAAACCGAACTTATAATTTGAGTTTAATATTACTATTTTAAATAATTTAATATGTTCATTAAAGTAATTTATCAGTATAACTTTGTTATTCTATCCTTTGCTACAGTCATCAGTTAAACTCCCAACTGAGGGTGGTTAGCTTAACTATCATGTAATTGTGCGTTTATGGATGCTGCTGTGTCCATTTTTCCCATAAAGGGCGAACATCTTCTGGTTGCCCGTCATAGTTGAGCAATTGGTCTGAAATTATCACCCATGATTGGGCACTGCATGTCCAAATGTTACCCACTGGACATAACCAACTTGTATCATCTAATGTTCCCGCTTTGACGTTGATAGTATTTGGGTTGTAAGTCCGTTCATGGAACAATCGCGTTCCGCAGTCGCCACAGAACAGGTTATTTACTTCACGTCCGTTATCACTTTTCCGAGTCCAAGATTTCGGTTTTCCTTGAACAATCACAACAGCATCTCGTGGTACGGTAAGAGACATTCCAAAAGCACTAGAAGATTGTTTCTGACATTCCTTACAGTGGCATAGGTAGAGGGTTAATGGTTTAGCATGAATTTCGTAACGAATCTGTCCACATTGACAACCTCCAATATATGGAAGACTCATAGATTTTATCTCCTTCTAATCTCTCTAAAGGGTGAGGAAGAAAATACTTTATTATCGCCTTCATTCCTCATTTTCATCTGATTCCTCATCCTCACTCCAATACTGTTGAGGTGCATTTCCGTGAACTTCTAAAATCTTTGGTTTTTTTATTTTATTATCAGGTGGATTAATTGCTTCTAACTTTACATCAAATTTCCAGTTGTCACCGAAATCATAAAGATAGGTCATTTTACCACCCGGTTCTATAGATAAGTCACCAATCTCCACTTGATCGGCAAATGGGGGTATTTCCATGTAGGGATGACCTATTTTAATTATGCGGCCAAAACGGTCTTTATAGCTAAACTCATATAAGTGGTCATAGTCAAAATCAAAAGCATCAAGAATCGTCTCTGCTAGCCAGCTTAATGGTTTTTTTGCTGGTATAGCAATACTTCTCCAGACCTGATGAAGAGACACTTTAAAAATATAAATGCCATCAGTAA
Organism: Nostoc sp. KVJ3; assembly: GCF_026127265.1. Taxonomy (GTDB): domain Bacteria; phylum Cyanobacteriota; class Cyanobacteriia; order Cyanobacteriales; family Nostocaceae; genus Nostoc. Next base: position 3,035,969 of record NZ_WWFG01000001.1, on the reverse strand, counting down.
AACCTTGCTTTTGAACAGATAAATTATGCTCCCATTCTGGAAAAAATGGTTGAAAATATGACTGCAATTTTCCAAAACTTACATTAACCTCATCCTGTAATTCTCCTCGGATACCTAGCGGAAATAGTAATTGCAACAGAGCATCCCCAAAGGGCAAGCGTTCTAAACTAGCAATGCGCCATCCTTTGCCTTCTGTTGGTTTACCATCTTTAATAGATAACAATCCAAATAACTCTAACAGGGCAACATTATGCAGACCAGGGTAATAACTAATATCGTGTTGGTTTTCATATTTAGGGAACTTTAAACCTTTATCTGGAACGCGGGGCCAAAGTTGAATACATCTAAATAAATTCCCGAATGAATCTTGATGTTCCCCTAAAATTTCGTTATTTCCCCAAATCAACCAGGCTTCTAATAAATTGAAATAGCGTTCTGTTGGATTGAGATTTGACCATGATTGCAAACTTGCTGCATCTAAAACTAAAACCTGTTTCTTCCCTTGGGATCTAATTTGGGCTATTCCAGAACTGCGTAATAACAGATATAGTCCATTAATGTAGGGGTATGATTTTTGTACGGGGCGTTTGAGTTTAGTCTCAATTGGGTGACTTAACTGAGAATTCAATTCTGATAGTACTTTCAAGGGTAGAAGGTTATTAACACTACTAACTTCTACTCCATTTGGTTGTAACAAATCTATCAGAGTTTCAAAGTCACGTAAAATTTTACCGGGTTGATTTTCATCAATACTGAGTTCTTGTAAGAGTTGTTGTTGTGACTCTGTTAAAGAAGGTAGTTCAGGATTGAGTGTGCGTTCTAGTCGCGCAAATAAATCTTCCATAAATAAAAATTCTCAATTCTCAATTCTCAATTTAACCTTCTGTGTAACCCTGTTCTCTTTATACTATGACTTTACCTGATAAGTGTCATAAGAAGTCTATCAAGACCGTAAACTTAATGAGATGTGAATGATAATATTTTCATCTTCTCGTTGACAATCCCAGGAGTTTGATATGAATAGTAACACTCGTTTACAGATGATTTTAGCTGATACACCTATTGATACAGTATTACCTGCGATCGCTCAACTAAATCTACCTAACTGGTGGTTAGCGGGTGGTGCAGTCCGAAATACAGTTTGGTCTTCGATTTTTGGCAATGACTGCGGGTTAGTTATTAAAGATTTTGATATTGCATTCTTTGATATAGAGGGAAATCGTTCTCAGGAACTAGCAGCAAAAGCAACTCTCACAGAACAATTTCCTCATGACGAGTTTGATGTCAAAAATCAAGCCAGTTTTGCTCGTTGGCGGCTTGGTAGCAGACCTTACACTAGTACAGAAGATGCCGTTGCAGAGTGGCTGCACACTGCAACGGCTGTCGGAGTCCGACTAGATGCACAAGGCCAATGGCAATTTTTCACTCCCTACGGATTAGATGACCTGTTTGATGGCATTATTCGACCTACGCCAGCACATACTCATAACATCGATGCCCACAATAAAGCATCTGGATTCTTGCAGAAGTGTCCTTCTCTGCGTTTGGCGTAAAAGTTACAGTAGCTTTTCCGTTACCAGGGAATAATCGCTTTTCAATTTATAACCCTTGGATACGGAATCACAATGTTAATAATTTTCTCTCACTGGGAATAATTAAATTAGAACCCCTTTCAAGACGAGTCCGGGGGTAATACTAATTTTTAATATAGTCAAAAATCTATGCCAAATCGCACTGGATACCAAATCAACTCGACTCTCCACGAAGGAATCCAAACAATTATTTATCAAACACAAATGCCAAAGACGCAACAGCGAGTTATTCTCAAGTTGCTTAAAAATGAATATCCTACCCTCGAAGCCTTTACTCGTCTGAAAAATGAGTATCAAATTCAGCAGAGTTTAAATCATCCCAATATAGTCAAAGCCATTAGTCTGGAAACCTTTGATAACCGGGTTGGGCTATTGTTAGAAGACTTTGGTGGCCAATCTTTAGCCGAAATTCCACAAACAGAAGAATTTGATTTAATTAAAAACTTAAATATTGCTATTCAACTGACTAAAGCTATAGATTATTTACATAAACATCAAATTATTCATAAAGACATTAAACCTAGTAACATCATCATTAATTCTGAGACAGGTATTGTTAAACTCACTGACTTTGGTATAGCTTCCCGCCTAAATAAGGAAAATCCTCAATTTAATAACCCTAACTGCGTTGAAGGCACACTTGCTTATATGTCTCCCGAACAAACGGGGAGAATGAATCGTATTCTCGATTATCGCACTGACTTTTATTCTCTTGGTGTGACTTTATATGAAATGCTTACTGATAAAATACCATTTTTTAGTCAAGACCCCTTAGAAATAGTTTATAGTCACATTGCTGTTCAACCGATAAATCCACAGTTATTAAATCCAAAAATTCCTAACGCCATCTCAGAAATTGTGCTGAAGTTAATGGCGAAAAATGCTGAAGACAGATATCAAAGCGCTACAGGATTATTAGCAGATTTTGAGTTATGTCTTAATCAGTTAAAAACTAAGGGTACAATTACTGATTTTGTTCCAGGACGTTTAGATGTATTAAGCCAGTTATTAATTCCTCAAAAATTATATGGCCGTGAAAACCAAGTTAATGAACTGTTAGCTGCATTTGAACGGGTTACATCTGGGACGAGTGAGATGATGCTAGTTTCTGGTTATTCTGGTATTGGAAAATCAGTTTTAGTCAATGAAGTTAATAAACCCATCACTCGCAGACAAGGTTACTTTATTTCTGGTAAATTTGACCAATTAAAGCGAAATATACCTTATGCTTCTCTAATTCAAGCTTTTGCCTATTTAATGCAGTATTTACTAACAGAAAATAATGAAAAAATAGAAACCTGGCGGGAAAAAATACTATCAGCTTTAGGAACAAATGGAAAAGTCATTACTGACGTAATTCCAGAAGTAGAATTAATTGTTGGTACACAGCCAGACGTTGCCCAAATTGGTGCAACAGAATCACAAAATCGCTTCAATCGAGTTTTTAAAGAGTTTATCCAAGTTTTTACGCAAAAAGAACATCCCTTAGTCATATTTTTAGATGATTTACAATGGGCAGATTCAGCCACATTGAATTTAATCCAACTACTCATAACTGATACCGATAGCAAAAATCTATTGTTTATTGGTGCATATAGAGATAATGAAGTTAATGCAGCACATCCTTTAATCCAAAAGATAGAAGAAATTAAGAATGTTGGCACAGTTGTTAATAATATTGTGTTGCAACCTTTAAATTTAGAGAATGTGACTCAGCTAGTTGGCGAAACCTTACAAGAGACAGAGGTTAAGCATGATACAGAATTCAGCGTTTTTGACAATAAAATTATCCATTTAGCTGAATTAATTTCTAATAAGACAGGTGGAAATCCATTTTTTATCACACAACTTATTCAAGCACTACATCAAGAAAAACTTTTAACATTTGACTTCATTAAGGCTCAATGGCAATGGAATTTAGAGGATATTCAAGCAATTGGGATTACCGAGAAGAATGTAGTTGAGTTAGTTGCCAGTAGAGTTGAGAAACTACCAAAATTTACCCAAGATGTTTTAAAATTAGCAGCTTGCGTGGGTGACAGATTTAGTCTGGATGTTTTATCAATAGTTAATGAAAAATCACCTTCTTCGACAGCCAATGATTTACACGCGGCTTTGCAAGCAGGGTTAATTCTACCTTTAAGTGAAGCTTACCGGATTCCTTTAGTTTTTAATCAAGAAGAAGCGGTTAATTTAAACTTTGACAGTTCACGAGTGGGTTACAAGTTCTTGCATGACAGAGTACAACAAGCAGCATATTCGCTGATTCCAGAAGAACTTAAGAAATCTACTCACCTGAGAATTGGGCAATTGCTTCTAAAAAATATCCCAAAGGAGGAAATAGAAGCTAATATTTTTGATGTCGTCAATCAGTTAAATGTAGGTATTGTTAACCTAATAGAGCAATCTGATAAAACTGAATTGGCACGATTAAATTTAATTGCAGGGCGAAAAGCTAAAGCTTCTACAGCTTATGAAGCTGCACTTAAGTATTTCACAAATGGCATAGAACTTTCAAGCATAGACGCTTGGGAAACCGAATATATTTTAACTATAGGTTTATATGAAGGAGCCGCAGAAGCAGCTTATCTGGGTGGTAATTTTGAGCAGATGCAGCAATGGGCTGAGGTGGTGCAGCAAGAAGCCAAAATTCTTTTAGATAAAGTGAAAGTCTATGAAGTAAAGATTATCGCTTCTATCATTCAAAGTAAGCAACTAGAAGCGATTCAGATAGCAGTATCAATTTTGAAATTGTTAGGAATAAATTTTCCAGATGAGCCGACATCAACTGATATTCAGCAGGGGATGGATGAAATTGCTATTTCTTTGAAAGGGAAATCTATTTCAGATTTGATTAACTTACCATTAATGTCCGATCCTAACAAGATTGCGGCTATGAGGATATTAATGGGAGTTCTACCTGCGGCTTTTCAAACTGCTCCTGCAATGATGCCAATTATTGTTTGTAAAATGGTTAATTTGTCCTTAAACTATGGCAATACGGCTGTATCTGCTTATGGTTATAGTCTTTATGGCTTACTTCTTTGTGGAGTTCAAGGAGAAATTAATTCTGGCTATGAATTTGGTAAATTAGCTTCTAGTTTGGTGTCGCAATTTAATGCTGAAGAACTCAAGGCTAAAATTCTAACGGTTGTTAGCGCTCATGTTATGCACTGGAAAGAACATATTAGGGAGACATTAACATCATCAATGTCTGGATATGCTAGTGGTCTGGAAACCGGAGATTTAGAATATGCTGGCTATTGTGGTTATATTTATCCCTATCATTCATTTTGGTTGGGTAAGGAACTTTGGGTTTTAGAAAAAGAACTAACAGCTTATTGTGAATCACTAAAAAAAATTAAGCAGCAAGTAGCTTTAACTTGGAATCTAGTATATTTACAAACAGTTTTGAATTTGAAAGGTAATTACGAAAATGTAGACTGTTTAATTGGAGAAGCCTACGACGAGCAAAGTATGCTGCCAATTCATCAACAAGTAAATGACCTTTACACAATTAACCATCTATTTGTCAATAAACTAATGCTCTCTTACATATTTGGGGAGTATTTTAAAGCTGTAGAATATGCTGCGATCGCAGAAAAATCTTTAGGTGGTGTTACAGGGTTATTTGTTGTTCCAATGTTCTATTTTTACGATTCTTTAGCAAACTTAGCAATATATCATACCGCTAAAGAGTCTGAAAAGCAAACTATTCTAGAAAAAGTCCAAGCTAATCAGCAAAAAATGCAACTTTGGGCTACTCATGCACCTACGAATCACTTACATAGATTTTATCTCGTAGAGGCAGAGAGGTATCGGATTTTGGGTCAAAAGCTGCAAGCAATGGACTACTACGATAACTCTATTGCCAAATCTCAGGAAAATGGTTTTCTCCAAGAAGAAGCTTTAGCTTATGAGTTAGCAGGAAAATTTTATCAATCTCTAGGTAAAGATTTAATTCATCAAACCTATATAACTAAAGCCTATTATGCCTATATTCGTTGGGGTGCGATCGCTAAAGTTAAATACTTAGAATCAAAGTATGTTTTTCTAGTAGAACAAACTACTACTATAGAAACTACTACTTCTAAAATAGATACAATTCATTCTACCACTACCACAACTACTAATAGCAGCTTAAGCAATTTCTTAGACTTTAATGCATTCATCAAGTTTTCGCAAGCGATTACCAACGAAATTGTTTTAGAAAGTTTGTTGGATAAGCTAATCAAAATTTTACTAGAAAATGCTGCTGCCCATAAAGCAATACTACTCCTATTTAAAGACAATAAACTCTATATCGAAGCTTCAGGAAATGCTGCTGACGATGTAGTGACAGTTTTACATTCTATTCCTGTTGAAACTTATCAGGATTTACCGCTATCTGTAATTAACTACGTTTTTCGCACTCAGCAATATCTTGTATTAAATGATGCGATCATTACAGAACCGTTTAACCTTGATATTTATATTCAGAAATTTAAAACAAAATCAATCTTTTGCTTACCCATAATTTACCAATCCCAAATTACGGGGATTATTTATTTAGAAAATCAGTTATCATCAGGGGCTTTTGTTCCAAAAAGGGTAGAGGTATTAAAAGTTTTGGTTTCTCAAATGGCTATTGCTATCCAAAACGCCCGTTTGTACACAAGAGAACAAGACAAATCTAGAGAATTAGAACAGTCAATAAAAGATTTACAAGAGGCACAATTACAACTTATCCAAAGCGAAAAAATGTCTTCTTTAGGAAATTTAGTTGCAGGTGTAGCACACGAAATCAACAACCCAGTTGGTTTTATTACAGGTAGTATAGTCCAAGCAAAAGATAGCGTTACTGATTTAATAGACTATCTCCAACTATACCGAGAAAAGTTCCCGAATCCTGGTGCTGAGATTGAAGAGAAAGCTGAAGAGATAGATATAGATTTCCTACTAAAAGATTTACCCAAAATGATTGATGGGATGACAGTTGGCACACAGCGCATTCGTAATATTAGTACCTCTCTCCGTACTTTTTCCCGCGCTGATACTACCTCTAAAGTGCTAGCTAATATCCATGAAGGGATTAATAGTACTTTGTTGATTTTACAGCATCGTCTGAAAGCCGATTGTAATCGTCCAGCAATTCAAGTCATTAAGGAGTATGGAAATATCCCTTTAGTCAAATGCTATTTGGGACAGTTGAATCAAGTTTTTATGAATATTATTGCAAATGCAATAGATGCTCTAGAAGAAGCAAATATCGGTCGTAGTTTTATGGAAGTTCAAGATAATTATCCTAATATTATTACTATCTTAACTAAGATTGAGAAAGATAATAATCTGATAATTAATATTCGAGATAATGCTAAAGGAATGTCAGAAGAAGTTAAGTCCTGTATTTTTGAAAATTTATTTACTACTAAATGCGTAGGGAAAGGTACAGGATTAGGATTATCTATTAGTCGCCAAATTATAGTAGAAAATCATGGTGGAAGTTTGATTTGTGAATCAGTCTTAGGACAAGGAACACAATTTATAATTTCTATCCCAATTTTGGGATAATAATTTATCATGGCAATGACACATTAGACCTCTTGTATAAATCAAAAGCCCTCACCCTAAATCTCTCTCCCAAAATCGGGAGAGGGACTTTGAAATTACTCCCCTTCTCCCAATATTGGGAGAAGGGGTTGGGGGTAGTTTTGCATTCGTGCAAGTGGTCTAAGAGGTTGTTTGAAAAGTATTTAGCTGTGATTTTAGGCACTTGTTGATCCCCCCTAACCCCCCTTAAAAAGGGGGGAACTGGAATCAAAGTCCCCCAATTTATCGGGGGATTTAGGGGGATCTAAAATGTTTTGCTACTAAGAAAAGGACTTTTCAAACATCCTCTAATAGCAAAGCCATAGCCGCAGACACCCGAATTATCAAATAATTCGGGTATTTTGTTTATCACTAATGATTTATGATGATAATAGTAATTGTACTTTGTTTTTAAAAGTCGCTAAAATCAAGGTTATTTTTCTGTTAACAAAACTATGTAAGTAGTAACTTAATTACTTAATCGAATCAATACAAAACTAGCCATAATTTATACTTGAAACTTTATGTATTGACTGTTATTATAATAACTGAATTATATGCATCCAATCTTGTTATTTCTAATTTACGAGCTGATATAAAAGTAGTATCTAACTAGATATTCAAGAAATTTAGTTATATTTTACTAGCTAATATATCAGCCATAAAGTGAGTTATTGGCAAGTTGCAAGATGTGAAAATAGTAAAAATTAAGGTGTTATTCCGTGGAAAAAAGAAGAGAAGTTGGGCGAATAGTTCCGAAGGCAATCTCGTTTTTGTTAAATAAGATTACATTAATTGTGCTTGCAGTCAGTCTTGTGCTGTTTGTTGGAGGTAGGTTTGAACTAGCAAGTGCAAGTGAACCCAACGCAGAAGCAAAACTTGAGATTCAACAATTAACATCCTGTTACTCATTGGGAACTGATGCTATTGGTAGAGGAAATCTCCCAGAGGGAAAGAATATTTATCGAGATTGTTTTACTCAGAATGCAATCTTAACTGCTATTTTTCCTGATGGGACAACTCAAACAAGTTATGGGACAGATGCTTGGGCAGATTTTGTCAATTCAGTATTCCGAGGAAATGGTTATACAGCTACCCAACATTTGATGGGTACTATAAACATTTTATTTAAAAATGGCAAAGTAACGATGTCTTCTTATCTTCATGCGACTCATAAACGTTCAGAAACTAGCATTGATGTTGCTAATGGTACTTATGAGGATGAAGTTGTAAAGGAATCTGGGCGCTGGAAAATTAGTAAACGTACTCTCAAACTCATCGATTTCTTAAATCTTAGTTCCCCAACGGTTGATTCTTCAACTACTAATTCCTCAAACACTAATGCCCGAAGCAGTAATTCGTCAACTAACTTTGTAAGACCAAAAATGTCTGGGTTCAATCAATAATTCTTCACACAATATAAAGCAAAAGTAAAAAGTAAAAAATACTTTTTACTTTTACTTTTTATGATGTTTGATGTATGAATAAAGCTGACTTTTCCTGTTAAGTCTTTTTTGCAAGCTGGCAACCTTCACAGAGGTCGTGCAATTTTAACCAACCTCGCCACAGTACTTGGATACCAATTGGTGTTTTGCTTCGATGTTCAAGATAACCTCCAAGACGAGCGATGCCTACGGCGGGCTTCGCCAACGCTTCTACAGCCCAACTAACTGTTAGTAGCTTGGGTAGTTTGGGAGATTTAGCTTTTAAAATCCGAAGCTCAAGGGGATTAAGAATCTCGATCGCAGGGGCGGAAGGCTGGGTACGGTGTAGATAAGTTAACTTATAATCTATCTATACAGAAAAATTACTGCCAACTAAGTTCATCATGAACCTAAGTATTGTTGATGATAAATTGCAGATAGAATTTACCTTTAAAGAGCAACTGCTAGCTGTTCGCTGTAACAAACTTTGGCAAATATCGCTAGCTCATATTGAGCAAGTTACGATAGCCGAACCCCAAAGTAATTGGCGAGAATTGCGTGCCCCTGGTAGCTTTATTCCTGGAGTAATTAAGGCTGGAACTTATTACACTAACCGTGGTAAGGAGTTTTGGTATGTGAATCGAGAGACAAATTATTTAACGATTCAATTGCGAGATGAATCCTACAAACGGATTATCTTAACTATCGATGACAATGAGTCTTGGCAACAAAGACTTTCTCAGATAACTGCTGCATAGTTAGCCTATTGAAGTGCTGACACTGAGTTTTCCTACCGATCGATCACTACAGCAAACATTTATAGACTTTTCGTCTCATGCGCTCTGCCGCAAGTACCAGAGGCGACAACCCTCTTAATGGATATTCCCAGTCTTCAGACTGGGAACAAAGTGATCTCTCAAAGGTTTGTCTAGTTAAGTTTCTAGTCTATTAACCACCAGCGACTGCGGGGACAATACTTACTTCATCGCCATCTTTCAGGACTGTGTTCATACCATCCAAGTAGCGAATATCTTCACTGTCGACGTAAAAATTTACAAAACGCCGTAGTTTGCCTTCTTCATCGCACAACCGGGATTTTATACCAGGAAAGCTTTGTTCTAAGGAGTCTAACAGTTCAGCAATGGTGCTACCGTTAGATTCTAGACTAGCTTGGTTATTAGTCAAATTCTGAAGAGTCGTAGGAACTAAAACTGTTACAGCCATAGAATTACAAAGTGAAGAGTTAGGAATACAGTTAAGAGTTAGGAGTTAAGAGTAATGAATAAAAAACTCATAATTCCTAATTTCTAACTAAACGAGGACTTGTTGCCATTCCAAGCGATCGAGAGTCCGCGATCGCTCTAAAGCCCGTTCAAAACTATCTAGTTTAGCATCAATAGTCAAGGGTTCACCAACGTAGCCTTGAATTGCTTCTTGGGTTTTCAAACCATTACCGGTGATGTAAATCACAGTAGTTTCATCTGGATCAATTTTGCCAGCTTCTACCAGTTTTTTCAGCACGGCCACGGTTGTACCACCAGCCGTTTCTGTGAAGATGCCTTCGGTTTCTGCCAGCAGCTTGATGCCATCAATAATTTCTGCATCATTGACTGATTCAATGTTACCACCAGTTTTCTGAGCTAACTCTACAGCATAAATGCCGTCTGCTGGGTTGCCGATCGCTAGTGATTTCGCAATTGTATTCGGTTTAACTGGTTTAATAAAGTCGCGTCCTTCTTTGAAGGCTTGGGCGATGGGCGAACAACCTTCAGCTTGAGCGCCACTGAAACGGACTTTTTTGTTTTCTACTAAACCAACTTCGATAAATTCTTGGAAACCCTTATAAATTTTTGTAAATAGCGAACCAGATGCCAAGGGAGCAACCACATGATCGGGGAGTTCCCAGCCTAGTTGTTCCGCCACTTCAAAACCTAGCGTCTTGGAACCTTCAGAATAATAAGGACGCAGATTAATATTGACAAAACCCCAACCGTGTGTGTTAGCAACTTCCGAGCAGAGACGGTTTACTTGATCGTAGTTACCCTTGACGGCCATTAAGGTAGGACTATATATCAAACTACCAATAATTTTACCGGCTTCTAAATCTGCGGGGATGAACACACAGCAGTCTAAACCGGCGTGGGCTGCGATCGCAGCTGTAGAATTTGCTAAGTTACCCGTACTAGCGCAAGACACGGTAGTGAAACCCAACTCTCGCGCCCTTGATAGAGCAACTGAAACTACCCGATCCTTAAAGCTCAGGGTGGGCATATTAACGGCATCATTTTTTATATAAAGCTTATTTAGACCCAGGCGGCGGGCAAGACGGTGAGAACGAACCAAGGGAGTCATACCCGTTCCCACATCTATAACATTGTCAGTTGCGACAGGCAAAAAGGGACGGTAGCGCCAAATTGAATTGGGCCCAGCTTGAATTGTTTCACGAGTGACAGTTAGACGGAGGGCGCTGTAGTCATATTTGACTTCTAACGGGCCAAAACATGACTCACAAACATTAGTGGCTTTGAGTTCATATTCCGCACCACATTCTTTACACTTTAAAGCTTGAAAGTAGGCAGTGCTGGTTTGGGTTGGAGTTTGGGTTTTGATGGCCTGAGTCATAAACTAGCTTTCCCTGTTTGTCTGTCGTTTGTCTGTCGGCTGTCGCCTGATGGTAACACGAGCAAAAATACCAGTCAAACATACCCGACTAAAAATGTCGGGTATTCCTGGTGTTGGGAAAAATGGTTATTGTAAAATTTTTATATACGTAATTGTCATATCTAGTATTTACACTTGCATTTACTTATTCTTAAATCAGCTAATAGTTTCAGTTACTCAGTCTAAACACCGATCATATATATGATTAAATTGCATTATTTCCATGCTGAATTTACATTTAATTGAATTAGTATCACTTTACTTGGTGATCCAAATCACCGAGGTAATTTTCTATTTATTTATACCAATGACTCCCCATAGTACTATGCATAGATATGAGCAGCTATTAAAAAGTGCTTTGGTATATAGGTCGTAGCGTGTTTTTCTTTGGTTTTAAACACTAAAATTCCTATCTATGTCGGCAAAATAAAGTTAATTTTTTAGCTTTGATACATTTATTCATCGCTAGAGAAGTTACTTATTTATACTGAAGTTTTTTTTGGCTATAAAAGCTACATTTCTATTTACATAGAAAACCCAGCAAGACACACTATTAAATTACCCATATTTGCGATTGTCACCCTTGAGTCTCAAGAGTAAGCGTAAAGCTAGTAGGCAATAACTTTTTTGCCTATTGCCTCAATCTAGTTTTTCAGGAGTAGCTAATAGCTTCTTAAAAAATATAATGCCCAAAAACTTAAGGTTTTGGGCAAATCTAGTCGGTAATTCTTTAAGGAATTGCCGAACTTAATCCTGTCTCAAAAACCAAGATCCAAGTTCAGCAAAAAAACAAACTACTTTTATGGTAAACCGAAACAAATCTATCAACAAGCAGATCCAGCCTTACCAATCTCTAGTAGCAACAGCATTATTAACTGGTAGCTTTTTCCAATTTATTGCACCTGTATTAGCTGACGGAACTACTGCGGGTACATCTATAAGCAACACAGCCACAGCAACCTACGAAGATCCCAACGCGCCAGGGAGTCCCATCAATTCTACATCTAACACTGTCACTGTAACTATAGCAGAGGTGGCTGGTATTACTGTTACAGGTTCTGGGATTACAGGTACTGCTAACCCTGGTAATACACTAATTTACACTTACACCGTAACCAACGTCGGTAACGACTCCACCAAATTCCAGATTCCTAACTTAGCGACAACAACAGGGCCAGCCACAGTTTCGGGGACACTACCTGGTGGCACACCTGGTAACTTGCAATATAGTACTGATGGCGGTACAACCTGGACAAATATCCCTGCTGGTGGACTAACTACACCAACTCCCGTGGCAGTTAATGGTACTGTGTTAGTGCGTGTACCAGTTACCGTCCAAGCTGGCGCTCAAAATGGGGATACTATTACTGTCCAATTAGGACAAACTCCTGGTGACGCTCAAAACCAATCCCGAATTGCTGATGGTGGTGACGTTTACACTGTTGATAATGGCAACGCAGCCGGAGCGCCAGTCAATGGTGTGAGAGAAGCCAGTGCTACCCAGCAGATTAAAGTAGGAAGTACTGCTAATACAAGGGCGTTACCAACTATCCTCAAAACTAAGACAGCCTATGATAATGCTGGCACTTCTAGTTCCCTGAGTGATGACCTGCTAACTTATGGTTTGAGCTTACGGGTTGAAGCTAACGATGTAACTGCTAGTGGTGTTACCCCCGCAGCTTTGGCTGGCACAAATATCAGTATTGATAGTGCAACAGTCAGCCGCATCTTAGTTTCTGATGCTATTCCAGCAAATACAGTGCTTAATAGCACTCCAACTGCTCCCTCTGGGTGGAAAGTAGTTTACAGCATTACCCCTATTACTTCTAGCACTACAACTGCTGAAGCAGCTTCGTGGACAACTGTCGCCCCAGCATCCTTGAGTTCAGTTACACGTATCGGTTTCGTTAACGATCCTAGCGTTGTCACTTCAGTTGCAACTGGGACAACAGTTAGTGGTTTTAGCATCCAAGTTAAGGCCACTGGTGCAAGTGGAAATGGCCCAGTAAACATTTACAACATCGCTCAGGTGACTGGTGCAACGGCTGGAGATCCAAACACCAAAGTCTATGACGATTCAGGAGACCAAAACCCAGGTAACTTTGACTCCAATAATAACACCTTTCCCACTACACAAGTAGGAGACACAGGTTTTGCTCCTAATGGCTCGACACCTCCTTTTATAGACGCACAGAATAATAACACTGGTACTAAAACTACTGCTGGGGATTACAACCTAGCTACCCTCTCAGTACCCAATGCCACCTCTCTGTTGAATGGGCCAAATGGAGTACCTGATGCAGTTGGCCCCACCGACAACAATGATGACTTCACCAATAGATCAGCACTAATTCCACCTAATATTACTCCTGGATCAAAGGTCGATCCATCTGCGGTATCCTTTACTAACACAGTTCAGAATACTGGTACATCTCCTGCCAATATTTCTCTCGTACCTACACCACCAAAAATACCAGGTGATTTGCCTACAGGTACAGTGGTGACGGTATCCTATCAAGGTTTATCAGCTGCTTACACATACAATGGCACAAGCTTTGGATTCACGAGTGGTACGGGTACTGTCGGAGGCAACCCAGTTAGTGCCACTAATCCAGTGCGAATTGATGCAGTTGCAGCCAATGGTGGTAAAGCTAACTATGGTGTAAGCGTTGATCTACCTGCTAATACACCGCTCTCAACTGATACTACTGCTCAAGGTGCATCTGTCACAACAACCCTCGAACGCGGCTTCCCTACACCGATTACGGCTTTCATTGACTCAACTACTAATCCTGGCGATCCGACTGGAAAACCCCAAAACATCAGCATTGACCGTGTATACACTGGCTTCTTGCAATTGCTGAAAGAGTCACGAGTTTTACAAGGAACTGGGCCAGCACTAGCAAATAGTGCTGATGGCACATTTAGTGTTACACCCAAAAAACCTGCCCCAGGAAACATTATTGAGTATCGGATTACTTACAAGAATATTTCTACTCCTCAAGTGGGAACTGGGAATGTAATTCTGAATGCTGACAAGATTGTGATTACTGAAGATGGGACTCTCAGTACAGCCTTGAATGATGGTAAGAACAACTGGGCGAAAGACAACGATAACAACGGTCAAATTGATACTAGCAACATTGTTAGTTCAGCTAAGGATTCTGGGACATCGACTATTCAATTCTTCAGTGGTAATCCAGCTACTAATTCTGGTAATGACCAAACTGGAACTACGGTAAATACGGATGTAAGTAAGTATGTGGATACTGTAACTGGACAGATTGGCCCGAGTGTACAAAGAACATTTACTTTCCAGCGCAAGGTGAACTAGAAAGAAAAGTACATAAGTCTTGATTTCTCGTTTTCTGCACAGGCTTTTTACCCCTCTCCTCCACGAGGCTAGGGTGTGTATACAAGTTCTTCTCACCCCCTCTAACTCCCCCTTATAAAGGGGGAGAACCGGATATTTCCACCCTTTGCAAGGGGGGATTAAGGGGGGTAAATCCAGGATTTGTGCTTGATTAGCAAGATGTTTATACACCATAGCCCCCACTTGGGAGAAGTTTGGAAACCCAGTTTGAGTTTTTCTCTACTTGTATGAAACTACTTTGCTAAACAGGAAGCAAAGAGGGGAGTGACTCTTTCTTCGCAAAAGCAGGGAAAGATAAGTCAACAATCAACAATTCTGGAAGTTTTTTGAGGTTATTGATATGAAGCGTGTTTCTGTTGCGGGTATGGGTGCATTGGCATTAATTGCGACATTATCATTTGTTGATCAAATGCCGGGAGTTGGTGGTTTATTATGGCATTCTACAAGTGCGATCGCTCAAAATGTCAAAACTCAAGGGCAAATACAATTGCGCTTAGAGGCTGAGAAACAAGTGGTAGCACAGGATCAGAACGGCAAGCAAAGCAAGACATGGCAACCTTTAAAAGGTCAAGCTGTGGTGCAACCTGGTGATGTGTTGCGATATACATTAAGTGGCGAAAATAAGAGCGATCGCCTAGTTAAAAATCTAACTCTTAATCAAGCTATTCCCAAAGGAATGGTATACGTGCTGAAATCTACAGTTGCCACTAATGATACTAAGGTGACTTACAGCATTGATGGTGGACGCAGTTTTGTTGAAAATCCCACTGTTAAAGTTACTCTTCCTGACGGGAAAGTGGAAACAAAACCAGCACCAGCAAATGTTTACACCCACATCCGTTTGCAAGTGCCATCAGTTGCGGCAAAGAAAACGGTTAAGGCGATTTATCAAATCCAAGTGCGCTGATTTGCTATGCCTATACGGATAAGATCCCCTCGCCTCCTTAAAAAGGGGCTAAAGGGAAGAAAACAGCCGTGCTTTATAAGGAGAGTCGGAGGGATCTTCGATAGATAAACAAGTGCTTTTATTAACAGAAAAAGTGGCATTCCAGAGGAGATGTGTTCAGTGAGCCGTCCTCAAAAGCAAAAACAAACTACTTCTAGCAGTAGCTGGTATCAAAAGTTAACAGCTACTGTTCTTCTGGGAAGTTTTTTGCAAACTACTATACCTATACCAGCGATCGCACAATCGACTAACAATCTAGGTGCATCTTCAGCATTAATAAATCAAGCTACTTATACTTATACAGATTCTGCTACTAATCAAAAATATGACGGAACTTCTAGCCAACTGAATGTTAGTCCTAACCCATTAGTCGATCCATTAGGGCGGATCTTAGGTTGCGCTGGTACTATTTTACCTGACTATACAGGTTTTTCTGTTGGCGTATATGAACCTAACCCTAGCGACCCAACGGGAACAGAATTAGGCCGCTTGGTTTCTTTGACTCGAACCGAGTTACCCGATATTCCTAATAACAATGTTCCTGGCGGTAAATCGCCAAATACCGAGAATAGTAACCCCTACTTCGTTACGAATAACCCTGCGGGTGTCTACAATTTTCTACTCGATCCGAATAAGGGTCAAACTGATCCAGGTAGAACTTATATTTTTGTAGTTAATCCACCGCCAAATTCTATCTACAAACAACGGCGGATCAAGATTGAAATCCTTGGAAGCACTGGCACACAAGGTAATAATATCGTGCGATATGTTGCGAGTTCTTTAGATGGTCAACCAATCAGTCTCACTGGCGAGACTAGGGTAGAGCAAACAGTTGTCTTAGTTCCCAATGCAGAAGTAGTAGGACTGGATTTATTAGCCTTTGAATTCACCACAAATTTGTGTCAAGCAAATCAGTTGCAGATTGTCAAAACAGGCGATCGCGCTACTGCTGAACCTGGAGATACAGTAATCTACCGGATCTCGGTCAAAAATCTTGCTGATGCTGGTTTAAATAATATATTTGTTACCGATAACTTACCTTTAGGATTCCAATTTTTACCTAAATCTGTGCGCGGAGAGTTGGATGGCAAATCAGTTGCTATCACCTCAGAACGCAATGCAAACACGGTGACATTCCGCACAGACGTAACAATTCCTACAGAAAAAACCCTAAATATTGCTTATGCAGCTCAACTAACAGCCGATGCTGTGCGTGGTAATGGTCTTAATAGTGCGATCGTTAATGGTCAAAGAGCTGATAACCGTTTTAGTACCAAAGATGGCCCTGCAACACACCAGTTAAAAATTCGTCCCGGAATCCTTTCTGATTGTGGCACTATTATCGGTCGCGTGTTTATTGATAAAAACTTTGACGGTGAACAACAACCTGGTGAACCTGGAATCCCCAATGCAGTAATTTTTCTGGAAGACGGAAACCGCATCACCACAGATCCTAACGGTTTGTTCTCCTTAGCTAATGTCTTACCCGGAAGCCATACGGGTGTACTAGACCTCAGCAGTGTACCCGGTTACACCCTAGCTCCCAACAAAAAATTCCGCGAACGAAATAGCCAATCTCGCCTAGTGCGTTTAGAACCCGGTGGCTTGGCCCGGATGAATTTCGCTGTTACCCCCGCCTTCCAGGAGCCAGTCAAAAAATGAAACCCAGACTGCACCATGCAACTATTTTCAACCTGAAGATGATGGGGGTGATGCCGATAGCTCTCAGTCTTGTTTTGTATCCTGCCATAGTTAAGGCAGAATCTACAAATGAAAATCTTTTTTTACCCGATTCGCCTTTGCAAGCAGACAAGGGTGCTGAAGATGCTGAAGTTCTGGAAAACTTATCTCCTAAGAAAGGAGAGGTTTTTAATTCTCCTCCTTCACTACAAAAAAATCAGTCTAGAAGTGACGTGAAAAGGCAGGATGAAGCGGCTCGGAATAAAGTTGCTGAAAAAATTATAGATTCAAGTTCTCCTCATGTTTTGGGAAGTTCTGATAAGCAATTTCTAACTCTTGAACTTCCTTCAACTTCTCTAGTACCAAATACTGATAGTTCAATTGCAGATGTACAGCTAAATGAAAGGGAAATACAACCATTTCAACCAGCAAATTCTGTGGATTTGCCCAGAGGCTTACGCAAAATAGCAGGAATCAAGGACACAAAGACACAACTTCAAGCTTCTCCAACGGAAATACCAGCTTTTTCTGCTCAATTACCTAGAGGGTTACGCAAAATAGCTGAAGTAACCAAGGAAAATCAGAAAATTCCCCCCACTTCCCCCGTCTCCACAGGAATAAAATTCCTGATGCCAACACCAAACACCATTGTGGATGTTCCAGCTACCACGGTGATTGTGCAATTTCCTGTTGGAAGTAAAGTAGAATTGCGGGCAAATGGTGTATTGGTAAACCCTTCCTCAATTGGACGAACAGAAAGCGATGCCAGTACTAACTTAGTAACGCAGACATGGTATGGTGTCTCGTTAAAAGAAGGTAATAACACCATCTCTGCACAAGTAGTAGGAGGGACAGAACCTCCTATAACGGTGCAAGTCGCAGTCCGGGGAGCGCCACAGAAACTAACCTTAGAAACTGTTGAGTCACGTATCCCGGCAGATGGACGTTCTACAGCGACAATCAAGGGTCAACTGCTCGATGCAAGTGGTAATCGCTCTAATCGTGATGCTGTTATCACTTTGATACCCACTGCTGGGGAGTTTGTTGGGAAAGACTTCAAACCTGATGAACCCGGTTTTCAAGTGGAGGCGAAAGGGGGGCAATTTACAGCAATTTTACGATCGCAGCTAAAAGCAGAAACTGTCACAATTCGCGCTATAACTAATAATTTAGAGGCCTTTACCCAACTACAATTTGAAACTGCACTGCGTCCGAGTTTGGTGACAGGCATAATAGATTTACGTTTGGGTGCTAAAGGTACAGATTATTACGGTAGTTTCCGCGATTTTCTCCCGCCTGACAAAAATAACAGAACGCAATTAGATTTCCATTCAGCCATATTTGCCACTGGTGCGATCGGAGAATGGTTGTTTACAGGTGCATATAACAGTTCTCGTAATCTCAATGAAGATTGCAATTGTGATAATCGCCTGTTTAGAACTTACCAATCTAGCGAGCAAAATTATCCTGTCTACGGCGATAGCTCGAAAGTTGATGTCGTCGCTCCTTCCATTGACAGTGTATATCTGCGTATTGAGCGTTCAACTGGTATCCCCGGTGCCGATCCTGATTATGCCATGTGGGGTGACTACAATACCGAAGAATTTGCGCGGCGATCGCAGCAATTTACTTCTATCACCCGTCAACTCCACGGTTTTAAAGCTAATTACAACTTCGGAAACTTACAAATTACAGGTTTGTATGGCAACCACTTAGAAGCATTCCAACGAGATACCATTGCTCCCGATGGTACTAGTGGTTATTACTTCCTCTCCCGCAGACTACTACAACCAGGTAGTGAAAATGTCTTTATTGAGTTAGAAGAACTCAATCGTCCTGGGACTGTATTAGAACGGAAACAGCTTAACCTCGGCCAAGACTACGAAATCGACTACGATCGCGGTACCTTATTATTCCGCGAACCCATACTTCGCACCGATGTCGATCAAACCGGACAAGTCTTGGTGCGTCGGATTGTTGTTAGCTATCAATATGACAGTGGAAACTCTGATAGCAATATCTATGCTGGTCGTTTGCAATATAATCTTTCCCGCAAACTTAACCAAGAAAGTTGGATAGGAGCAACTTATGTCCACGAAAATCAGGGAGTGCGTGACTTTCAACTCTATGGTGCAGATGCACTGATTTCTTTGGGCAATCAAGGTAAGTTAATTGCAGAATATGCTCATTCCACTAATGATTCTGATGTTGTAGGAAAGGTTAGCGGTGAAGCATACCGATTGGAAGCTGAAGGACAAATTACTAACGGGATTCAAGGTCG
This sequence comes from Nostoc sp. KVJ3, assembly GCF_026127265.1. Classification (GTDB taxonomy): domain Bacteria; phylum Cyanobacteriota; class Cyanobacteriia; order Cyanobacteriales; family Nostocaceae; genus Nostoc. Next base: position 3,016,444 of record NZ_WWFG01000001.1, on the reverse strand, counting down.
TGCCTACTATCGCTTTGCCGATACAGGCTTTGCCAATAATGCCACTATCAGCTTTGTCCCAGGACAAACCCGTTATGGAGCGCAGGTTACAGCTAAACTCTCTTCAACCACTAATGTCAGGGCGCAGTACGACCACGAAGACAATTTTGGCATTGCTCCCCAACCTCTAGATACCTTTGAAGAACTGTTTTCACCTGGTTCTCAGGCCATACCTGGGAGTGCAGTTAATAATTCTCTAACGACCATTTCCGCCGGTATTCAACAACGTCTAGGTAGCGCCATTGTTGATGTAGATTGGATTCATCGTCATCGGGAAGACCGCATCCCTGACAGTGCTTTGAGTAGTAACTCCGATCAATTGCGATCGCGTTTTTCCGTTCCCATTGCTAAAAATCTGACTTTCCAAGCTCAAAATGAACTAAGTTTATCTTCCCAAAAAGATAGTGTTTACCCAGACCGGACTATTTTAGGGCTAAATTGGGCAGCAATTCCTGGTGTCAATATCAGTCTGGCCCAGCAGTTTTACACTAGTGGTCAATATTCGGGTAATTCCATCACCAGCTTGAGTGTCAATGGTGAACACAAACTTGGTTCAGATACTACCTTGACCGGTCGTTACTCAATCTTGGGTGGTGCTAACGAAATGACTACCCAAGGGGCGATTGGTCTAAATAATCGTTGGACTATTGCTTCTGGATTGCGACTAAATGTTGCTTATGAACATGTATTTGGCAACTTCTTCGGACGGACTGGAGCAGGACAACAATATGCCCAACCCTTCGCTGTTGGTCAATCAGCATCTGCGATCGGATTTGATGGTGGTGATAGCTATAGTGTGGGGCTAGAATACTCTGATAATCCACAGTTTCAAGCCAGTGCCCGTTACGAACATCGTTCTTCTTCTGGTGGTAGTAATACAGTAATTACCGCAGGTGCTGCGGGTAAAATTTCTCCGGCTCTGACAGCCTTAGTCCGTTATCAACAAGCTGGTTCTTCCAATCAAAAGCTTTCAGGATTGGGGGATACAACTACCTTAAAGTTGGGACTAGCCTACCGCAACCCCAATAGTGATAAATTTAATGCCTTATTGCGTTATGAATATCGCAAAAATCCATCAACTATCCCTGACACCATCCTCTTAGGTAGTGGCACGGGTTCCGAAGACCATACATTTGCTTTAGAGGCTATTTACGCTCCTAACTGGCAATGGGAGTTCTATGGTAAGTATGCTTTACGTAACAGCACTTCTTACATAGCCAGTGATTTAGCTGGTACGAGTACAGTAAATCTGGCCCAATTACGTGCTACTTATCGTTTGGGATATAGCTGGGATTTAGTGGGTGAAGCTCGTGTAATTAGTCAGTCTAGTTACAGCGAAACAGGCTTTGTCTTAGAAACAGGCTATTACCTCACCCCTAACCTGCGCGTTTCTGCTGGATATGTGTTTGGTAAAGTTGATGACCGGGATTTCTCAGGAACACGTTCCGCAGGTGGCGCATATTTGGGTGTCAGTGTCAAACTTAACGAATTATTTGATGGCTTTGGACAGCAAAAACCAGTACCACGCACGCAACAAGAATCTACGTTGCCAAGCCTGTTAAAGAAAGCACGAGAGGGAAATTTCACGTCTAATTATTCAGGAATGAAGCTATGAAATTTTTATCTAAATATATTAAAAGCGATCGCCACCGCGAACGTCAATCAAAATGGTAGATTCTCGGATGAATTGGGTAAGCTAAAAGCACATATTGTCTAAGTGCATGAGAGTTTTTATTCTTTTTTATATCTTTGAAATTTTGGCTAGACAGGGAGTCGTTTGTCGCACGCATTGCATTCATCGAATTAAAATCAGGAGCTAGTGAAACATCAATGAGTTTACTGTTAAAACATCTTTTAGCGGTCAATAACACCGACAAAAACCGTTATAAAAAACTACTAAGTAGCTTTGCTCTATCACTCTGCGCCCTGAGTTTCTGGACACAAGTTGCTCAAGCTGAAGGTAGTCGCACGATCTATCCTAGTAGCCCTCCTGCCAATAGTTACAGAGCTAACATTGAATGGCGTAATGATACTTACGGCGGTCTTGTGCTACGACGAACCTTACTTAAGGTCTATGCCAATAAAGATGAGTATATTCTTCTGGGTTCCAGTGCAGTTAAGGTAAACAACGGCGATATTAATGTTTACAATCCCGGTACTGTTACTGGAAGTATTGGCAGTGAATTTATACCCAGTACACCAAATTTTCAGTGTTCCTTGCAAGCGACACCAGGATTTATCTCAAGTCGCCAAGAGGAGTTAAGTGGCCCTCGTGCTATTTCTGGTGGAGGTAATCCCAACGGATATATTCCCTGCTATTACAAAGCTCCATCTAGTGGAGTTTATAGCATTGTTTTCTACGGGCCTGATGGAGGTAATGCCGCAAATAATGCTGCTCCAACTGGTGAGATTGACTTGAGCAGTGGGAGCAACTTTAATAGTTCACAAGGAACTAATGTTGCAGCTTGGGATGTTACGGTACGGAGCAGCGATCAAACTTCAACAACTGACTTGAATGGGCGGTTATTCACCTACTATATTGCCTTCTATACTGGTAATAACGGTCGATATCTTAACTTCCCAGTCTATCCTGTAACTACAGATGGCTTCCAATATAAAGTAGAACTCAGGGGCACAGATCCCAATGGATTTGTTCTCTATGGTAATCAAACTGGCTTTTTTGACAGTGACGGTAAAACTCCTCTCTACCACGACATACTGGGGGCGGATAGTCAGCTGACAAGTCCCCAAGGTGGTGTTAGCTTGGCTCGTCCCCAATACGCTACCTTTTTTAACTCCATCGATGCCAATGTACTTCCATACATTGAACGTTATCAACGAGACGGCACTTTAGACGGAACTGGCATTCCCCTTAGCCCAATTATTCCTGCTGTGAGTAATTTACAATTCAACGGTACAGTTACAGGAAATAACAGTTCTTACCGCACTGGCGGTACTTTCAACTTTGGCAGCAACGTTACAGGTATTTACGAACTCATTATCAGCCAAGATGGTAGCAATTTTGATCCTACCAACTCGCAAAACCGTCTTTTGCGAGGGACTATGACTGCAACGGGACAGCAAGCAGTTAGTTGGGATGGTAAAGATAATAGTGGCAATTTTTTCCCTGTTGGCAGTAATTACAGAGTTCGTGTCACAACTTATGGAGGTGAATATCACTTTCCTTTGCTGGATGCAGAAAATAATTTTACTGGTGGCCCTACCATTACAATGCTGAATGCTACTAATCCCATAGGCGACACCAGAGGATTCTACGACGATCGCGGTTATAAAACCATCGGTGGTACTCAAATTGGTACGTCAGGTCAAGTACTATGTGGTGCTAATCCACCAAACCCAGCCTTCAGCGACCCGATTAACGGTTTTGACACCGCCAGCAATGACCGGAAATTTGGTCAAGGTACTCTCGGTAGTAATAACGGTGGGAACGCTGGGACATCATGCAACGGCTCTTTTGGAGATGCCAAAGGGCTGGATTTATGGACTTATTATCCTGGTCAAACTCAACCAACTCCATTTAATATCATTGATACAGCTTCACCGAATGTTGGCAAAGTCATAATCAACGAAGTTTTGTACAGTGAAACGGGTACTGCTACGAATACTAATGATGAGTTTATTGAACTTTATAATCCTTCTTCATCGTCTGTAGATTTGAGTGGTTTTAAGTTAGCAGATGGACATTTGACTGCTAATGATACTGATAATACTAATGGTTTTACTTATATTTTCCCTAACGGCACAACTTTACAATCAGGGAAATATGCTGTGATTTGGATTGGGGATAACAACGCCAATCATCAAGCAACAGGAGCAGCTTTTCAAGCTTGGTTGGGACAGACTCCTAAACTCAACAACTCCGGTGATGATATCTGGTTGTACGATAATAATGATAAAATTATTGACTATATGGCTTATGGTAGTGGTGGTGAGATTAATACACCTCCTGCAAGTATTCTCAATCTTTGGGATAACACATATCAGTCTTCTCTAGCTGGGGCTAATCCTGGCCAATCTATCAGCTTAACTCCCAATGGCAATGATACTAATGTCAGTGCTTGCTGGGAAGCAACTACTAGTAACAACGCTAGTACAAGGTGTACAAATTACTTACCAACAAGAGATACTGATACTACAGGTAGTCGTGTTACCAGCGTCGGGGAAAGTAATAATGGTGCTACTGTTGTAAATGCAAAGCTTTTGTTAGTTAAACGCATCACCCGCATCAATAACCAAGATTTAACCGACATTGTAGATGGTCGCAGCGATGTGGCCATTACTGCTGCTAACTACACACCAGAACCATTCGCTTCTGATGATAACGATCCAAAATGGCCTACTGGCTATCTGCGGGGATTGATTAATGCTGGCACTGTCAAACCGGGTGATGAGTTGGAATATACTATCTACTTCCTCTCCAAGGGCCCGAATGATGCTACTAATGTCAAATTCTGCGATTTAGTTCCTAATAATACTACTTTTATTCCCACTGCATTTAATGGTAATAGTCCTGGTGATGGCGGCTTACCAGGAGCAGATCAAGGTATAGGTCTTGCAGTTAGTTCTAGCAGCCCGACATTTTACCTTACCAATGTAGAGGATAGCGATCGCGGACGCTTTTATTCTGCTAATGAGTCAACCCCATCATACTGCGGTACTAACACAAATGGGGCGGTAGTGGTTAATATTACGCGGAGTCCAGATTTACCCAATCTCGTTAAAGATTTTTACGGCTTTGTCCGCTTCCGCGCTAAGGTTAAGTAGCTTTGAGAAAGAAAAAAGGTTAAATATAAGGTTCCCTTTCCCCCTCTTTTTTATACTGGCATAGCTTGTCTCACTTCAACTGGTTCACCAGTCAAGCTAAAAGGACGAACTTCGGTAATTTTTACCTTCACTAACTGCCCTTTCAATTCTTTTATGTCGCCACTGAAGAATGTCAGACGATTACCATCAGTGCGTCCCATCACCTGGGTTTGATCTTTAGGATTTTGGTCTTCTACTAAAACTTCTTCGATCCGTCCGAAGTAACGTTGTGATCGCTCGGCTACTTTTAAGTTTCCCAGATGATTGAGCCGTTGGAGGCGATCGCTTTTTATTTCTTCACTCAGTTGATTGTCCCACAAAGCAGCAGGTGTCCCTGGACGCGGCGAATATGCTGCTGTGTTCAACATATCAAAGCCAATATCTTCCACCAGTTTCAGGGTATTTTCAAACTGTGCTTCTGTCTCCCCAGGAAAACCGACAATCGCATCAGCACTAATAGAAGCATCTGGCATATACCGCCGAATGGTATCGATAATCCGGCGATATTTTTCATGGGTATAACCCCGCGACATCGCCTTTAAAAGTTCATTATCGCCAGATTGAAAGGGAATGTGGAAGTGTTTGCAGACTTTGGGTAACTCAGCACAAGCCTTAATTAATCTCTCTGTAAAATAACGAGGATGGCTAGTAGCAAATCTCAATCTTTCAATCCCCGGTACATCATGGACGTAATAAAGTAAATCTGTGAAGTTGTGCAGATTTCGACCCTCTGGTGTTGTTCCTGGTAAATCTCTACCGTAAGCATCAATATTTTGACCAAGTAGAGTAATTTCTTTGTAACCTTGCCGTCCTAATTCTTCCATTTCAACGCGGATAGCTGACGGCGTGCGAGATTGTTCTATCCCGCGTACATTAGGAACCACGCAATAGGTGCAGCGTTCGTTACAGCCGTAAATTACATTTACCCAAGCTGTGACTTTACTATCGCGTCGTGGCTGGGTGATATCTTCAATAATGTGAACCGACTCGGTTGCAACAACTTGATTACCTTCAAACACCGACTCCAGCAAATCTTTAAGGCGGTTGGCATGTTGTGGCCCCATTACCAAATCTAATTCTGGGACTCGTCGCAATAGCGCTTCGCCTTCTTGTTGGGCTACACAACCAGCAACAATCAGGGTTAAATCAGGCTGCTCGTGTTTGCGCTTTGCCTGTCTGCCAAGATAGGAATATACCTTTTGCTCGGCATTATCTCGAATTGTGCAGGTATTGTAGAGAATCAAATCTGCATTATTTGGGTCTTCAGACCATTCAAAGCCCATATCTTCCAAAACGCCAGCCATGCGCTCTGAGTCAGCTTTATTCATCTGACAACCGAAGGTAGTGATGTGATAGTGGCGTTTAGAAGTGGTCATGTTGCTTAGTTAACCAGTTAGAGTGAGGTTATTCTTGAGCCTCAAAGTCAACTTTATCATAATCATAAATATCTGATAGAGGGATTTGAAATTGAATAGAGGATAGTGGTGAACTACCCCGCCGTAAGACGGACGTAGCTCTCCCAATTCACCGGGAACAGCCTTCAGGACTTCGTAGTACTAGAAAGTCTGACATTCCCTCCTCTTGTCAGGAGTCCTGGTTCCCAAGACCCAAATCTTTCTCTTGCAACACTTACCTATACAGCTTGGTTTTCGCTTACGGCATTGGTGGTCAAGACCCAATAATTCTATCAGAAAATTTTGACGAAGCGCCCGCTCACAATCCCCACCTTATGAGTACATTGAAGGTGGGGACTTCCGCGACACGTTAAAATATCACTACTCTTCTTCATACTCTGAGAAAATCCATTTATTTGCATCAGTTTTAGAATATTGTTCTACATGATTTTTGTACTGATCGATCAGAACATATTCCTGAAAGCTGGGGATGGTGCGATAAGCCGCAAGAGGAACGCGGAGGGTTTATTGTTGACTTTTGCTTAGTAGTATGCATATAAAATTATTACTATTCTGACATTTTTATCTTTGTTGCAATTTTTTAATTCCGGTAAACTTTTTTCCTTGGCGGTTAGACAAATAGAATCTTGTTAACTGGCGAAACACTCGTCCCCGTTTGGTGATTGGATTATAAATACAGCAACATCATTCAAAACACCACCACTTTGTCAACCGTTTGCAATGAAGTATCAAGTTGGGGACGAGTTTTTACAAGAACTGCCACTAATTTTAGCAGGGCCAATCCTAAAACATACTGAACCCGACTCAGTGACGGTATGGGTAGCACTAAAACAATCTTGTCAGGTAGAACTTAAGGTTTATGAGACAACCAATAATGGTGAAGTAGTAGAAAATTGTTTATTGGAGGGGGAACGCTCTACCGTTGCTTTGGGTAAGTATCTTCATGTAGTTGCTGTCACGGCTCAGTCTATCGTTGAATCTGACCTAAGTAGCGATCGCATCTATGCATACGATCTCCAGTTTACTATTGCTGACCAAAATCGGCAAACACTGCAACAAGCATTATGCTCAAACTCCTTTCCTACCGCCAGCATCAGCTACTTTCAACATCAAAAACCAACCTTTGTTTTGCCGCCAAACTGTCTCCAAGATTTGCAAATTGTTCATGCTTCTTGTCGTAAACCTCATGGTCATGGCTTTGATGCATTGCCGATTCTAGACTGTCTCATTGCAGCATCAGCAAATCAACCCCAAAACCGTCCTCACCAGTTATTCCTCACGGGAGATCAAATTTACGGCGATGATGTAGCAAATCCGTCGTTATGGGTTGCCAGTACTCTTGGTGATGCATTATTAGGTTGGGAAGAACAGCTTCCTGTGAATGGAGTTTACTGCACACCGCAACAGCTACCACCTGGTGAACGGGCTAAAGTGGCGACAAATCAAGCAGGTTTGACCGCAGGATTACATAATAAATCTGAGAAAGTTGACAGTCATCTTTTCAGTCTCGGCGAGTATTACGCTACTTATTTACTAGCTTGGTCGCCAGTGTGCTGGCCGGCCGCATTTCCTAAAGGATACCAAGTAACGCGCGATCGCCATGCGATTAAAAACTGGAACCAAGCAGTCCGGCATTTGCGCCAATTCATCTATACCCTTTGGAAAGTGCGCCGCGCCCTTGCCAATATCCCCATGTACACCATCTTTGATGACCATGATGTTAGCGATGATTGGAACCTAAACCAAGCTTGGTGTTTGCGAGTGCTGGGTCGTCCCTTGGGGCGAAGAATAGTCCAAAATGCCTTGTTAGCTTACACAGTGTTTCAAGGATGGGGAAATACGCCTGAGCAATTTACAGAAGGTCAATCTGGTGAAAAGCTGCTGGTGGCTGCACAAGCTTGGTCAACTTCTCAAGGGACAGATGTAAAGGCTGATGAAGCGATCGCTCGTTATGTCGGTATGCCAACCTACGATCCTTACACAGACTTACCTATTTTAATCCGAGATGGTGCAGTATTCATTCTGGATCGACATCCTGAAGCACTCACTTGGAACTATATAGTCAGAAGTAGTTGCCATGAAGTAATTGTACTCGACACACGCACCTGGCGGGGTTATCCAGCCGATCAAAAACCAATTGCGCCACCGATGCTGCTGTGTCCAAAAGCTTTTGAGCAACAACTATTTTTACCTTTACAACAAATAGCTGAACAAACCCAAATTCAAACTACATTTGTGATTGCGCCCACAAATGTATTTGGAATGCAAGTCATTGATTGGATTCACCATTGGAACTTAAAACAGGAGAAAGTTTTTTCAACCGATGTTGGAGATGCCTGGAACATTAATATGGAAGCACTGGCGAAATTTCTAACTACTTTGTTTGAGCAACGTCAACAAATCCTTATTCTCTCTGGAGATATTCACTACAGTTCTGTTGCTCACTTATATTATGCACGCACTCATTCCAAATTACAATCTGTCTTGGTGCAGTTAACCGCTAGTGCATTGAAGAATGAGGAGATTTTGACGCGGCTCATTCATACACGATTGAAAGATTGGCTATTACCAGAAAAGGTGCGACATTGGATCGGGTGGAGCAACCCACCCAATATGGTAGAAATTTCCGAGAAAGAATTACACCATAATCGTCAGTTGCTGACTAACTCTGACTGGTATTGTGTGCTGGAGTGGATAGCTCGAAATAATGTTCAAATTTCTGGCTGCACAGCAGATATATTATCGTTGATAGCTCCCTGGAAACGAGCCGAAAATGCTAAATGGAAATGGATACAACCCCTGATGTTTTGGGAATTTCCTTGGTTTCAAGAAGGGCGAGAAGTAGTTGGATTAAATAATTTAGGTCTGGTTCATTTTGAGTTAGCAGATAAGAGTAGTTCTAACAAAGTTATTCAAGATTTGTACTGGTTTTCTTCTTGGTATCCAACCCAAGTTGTTTACAGTCGTTTTGAGAGCCAGTTAACACCCAATTAGTCTTTATCAATCTTGAATTCTTCTTCATAAAAAATATCCCCAACAACTTTTACGAAGTCGGGGATATGCGGGTTGTAATTCTCACAAATCAAATAGGATTGCTATATAGGAATCATATTTGATTTGTGAAAAAACTCAGTGCAACTTAGAGGATGTTTTAAAAGTGGTTGGCTGTAATTTTAGGCACTTGTTGATCCCCCCTAACCCCCCTTAAAAAGGGGGGAAGCGGAATCAAAGTCCCCCTTTTTAAGGGGAGCCACTGCGTTGGGCGGGTTCCCCGACTTGAAGCACGTGGCGTGGATTTAGGGGGATCTAAAACTTTTTGCTACCGACCAGAGGACTTTTAAAACATCCTCTTAGGCTTCTTCCCTACTCCCCACAAATCAAATCGGATTGCAATACGGTTTGCTTAAGGTTATTTGATGAAAATAATAGACCTCAAAGACGCGATAAATCGCGGTCAGGACGAAGGACTAATTATTGTAAAGACGGCGATTTATCGCGTCTCTTGCCTTAACCGAACAGTATTGAATCGGATTGCTATATAAAGCTAATTAATGTTGATTATCTGGATGATACTCACTTGTCCCTTGGTCAGTTTCTAGCAGCCGTGAAATCAGCACGTCTGGTTTTCTACTGATAACAGACCTCACTTTATCAATAGCAATTACTTCACTGATTTTTACAACCATTTCCCAGAGAGTATCCTCCTCTGTATCTTTGTTGTAAGTCCTATGTTTAAACCATAACAAATCATCCCAAACTCCAATAATTGTGGCAAAATACCACTTATCTCGTACTAGAATCCAGATTTCTTGCTCTAAGTAAGTCTGTAGAAGAGATTTCACAATGGCTGAAATAATAAAAATCTTGTGCTACATATTAAGTAAGTATTAACAGATCAGACAACAGTTAAAATACTGATAAATTTTAGTATAAATCATGTTAAACCTGATATTCTGCCGATGTATAAGAATAAAACCCTTGGTGGTTTCAACAGCTTTTTTACTGGCTATACAAACTTCTGCCAATGCTCAACAACCTGCTACCGGTTTGACTCCAGCACAAGCTCAACATTTATCCCGTGACTTGGTTCCATATAGTTCTCAAGACTTTTTTACGCAAGGAAAAGATTCCATTGAGAGAGAAATTCAACTTCTTCAGCAAAGACAACTACCCTCAATTAAACCTGTTCTTAAGATTGATTCAGTACCAAAGATCAAAAAACCATATACTCAGCAAAAACCATAACATCTTAATCCAAGTAACACCAATTCTTTGTAAAACTGCACGAGGTGAAGTTACCCCGGGAGCAACGCGAAAAAGTGAGATCCTCGTAAAATAGGCAGGGGTAGCAGGGGTAGCAGGGGGAGCAGAGTGAGTAAAGAGGCATTTTTAGTATTTTTTACGACCGTTACAGACTGCTTCTACACTTATTTTCTTTCTCTTCCCCTGCCTCCCCTGCCTCCCCTGCCTCCCCTGCTTACCCATCTCACAAAATCGCATTGCTCCCAGTTACCCCAGACACGGGGCTTGAGCATTTTGTTCCTGAGCAATAGAAGATACACTAAGTATAAAAACACACTTTTTGTAATCTGAAGAATTGAGGTATAGCACCTAAGCCACACCCCCAGTTATTACAATTATTATGCTATGCTCCTGGAAACACAGTTTTTGAGTTTTGAATAAACTTTGCAACAAAAATTTACAATCTTAATCGTCTAACAAACTCATCAACGCTTGAATCTCAACGTCTTGCGGCTCTGATAATTGAGACTCTAACTTTAATAATTCAATCTGCAATGCTTCTACTACATAGAGCATGTTAGATTCTTGGGCAATTTTTAGCTGGTTTTCTTTAATCTTGATTTGTTGAAGTAAGGGTTTTTCAACATGAATTGAATTGTAATGTTGAGCAATCATAGCTTTACATTTTTTATCAATTTACTGAGTGCAGTGAAATTTACCACCTATGTATTATTCCACACTTTTCTCATTTTTTAAATATCTGGTGATTTAATCTTAATTACTCTTATAGCGGTTCCCATTCAAATGTGGTACATCATCTCGTAAGGTGTAGGGGCAATTCATGAATTGCCCCTACGGGTGTACCTCACATAAATGAAAACCGCTATAGTGTTTAGGGTAATGGTAGGCTTGATATAGTAGTCCTAAATGAGTCGTGAAAAATATAAATAAGGAAACGAACCGCCAAGTACGCCAAGGACGCAAAGAGAAGAAAGAAGAAAGAGATATGTAATTTTCACAAATGATTTAGGATTGCTATACATCATGCCTATATTTTTAGAGGCTTTTACAAAAAGGCAAATCATGATATAAGATTGATTGACTTAGGGATAATTTTAGATAATCAGTATTGGAGATATTTGCAATATTTTTTATGGATAGGACGAATTTAAAGTCGATCAAGAGAAATCTTTTTAATTTTGTAAAAATTATATCTACAGTGCTTATAATAAGCGCGATTGGATTGGAGTTGTGGAATATTTATGCAGTAATAACTAATAGTAATGTACCAAACAGCCTTAATCTAATTTTTTGGATTGAGCGTTTTGCCATGACGTGCCATTTTATCGAGGCAATTATAGCAGCTTTTTATGCAACTTCCCGAAAAAAGATGCCAATCCAATATGCTACTTATACTTTTTTTGTAGGCACAATTGGCTTGTTAGAACTATTTGAGCGAGAAAATGACTATTGATCCTTCTACGCCTTGAAAGGATTAGCCGGGTTGGGAGCGATCGCACAATGCACCCTCAGTCAGAGAGTTAAATGTAGGTGAATGGTGAATCTGACACGCATAAGGGAGTATAGTTTGTATAGTTAGTTTTTCGTTGAAATTTTTCGTTTGATACAAAGGAATTAAAAAATGTCTACAGATACTCACATAGTTGCTTACGTTCAAGAAAGTGATTTTGATAGTGTTTTAACAGAAAGTGAAGAAAAAGTCGTTGTTGTTGATTTTACTGCTACTTGGTGTGGCCCCTGTCGCTTGATCAGTCCATTAATGGAACAACTTGCCGAAGAATATAAAGGTCGCGCTAAAGTTGTTAAGGTAGACGTTGACAGCAATAAGCCAATTTTCAAAAAATTTGGACTTCGCAGTATTCCAGCAGTTTTAATTTTCAAAGAGGGTGTTTTAATAGAAACTATTGTCGGGGTTTCTCCTTACGAGCAGTTTAGCGAGGCTGTTCAAAAACTTGTAGCCGATGCCTAATAAGGGTAGTGATGTTTCAGGTGGTGTTTAAATCCCCAGAAGTTCCGAGTCTCGGACTTCTCACCACTTGAAGCATAATTCTAAGTTAGAAATTTTTAAGCCTTACCTTTTCGCCGATAATGTGCTTGAAGTAAACCACTAGAATATTGTTTTGAGTTAATCAGCTCCAATTTTTCTTCAGGGGTAGGCGGTGGGAAAAGCTGTATACCACCACCTAAGATAATTGGAATAGTTGAAATAATATATTCGTCAATCAAATTGTGCTGAAGAAACGAATTGATTAATGCTCCGCCACCAACTAGCCAGATATTTTCCAAACCTTGAGCCTCTATATTTGCTAAGGCGTTCTTTACTGGATCGGAAACAAATACAACATCTTCCCGATCGGATTGGAGGGGACGTTTGGTGAAAACAAATGATTTCTTCCCCGGATAAGGCCATTCATCAAAACCAAGCCCGACTTCGTAAGTATTGCTGCCCAAAACAATAGCATCAATAGATTCGTAAAAAGTAGTGTAACCGTAGTCTTCTCCTTCTACATCAAGGATTGATAACCATTCAATTCCGCCATCGCTGCGAGCAATATAGCCATCGAAACTAGCTGCAATGTAGAGTGTAACTTTCGTCATTTTACTTTCAATTAGTTACATTTTTTGATTGTGCGATTTAAACCGACCTGCAATAAATTCTCGCTTAGACAAATGCTTGGTATTGCGTTTAGTAACTCGCTCTCGCCACATTTGGAAACTAGATTCTTTCATTTCGCGCCTCATTAAGGCAATTACCTGTTTTTCCAGCAGCCCAAACTGAGCTTCAATAGCATCAAAAGATGTTCTATCTTCCCATGCCATTTCAATGATGCGATCGATGGTTTGTGAATCGAGGTTAGGTAGCTTCATTTCTTCGCTGGCAATTGGTAAATTCGAGTTAGGGATTTCCAAGGAATAAATTATCCCAAAAAACAAACCACAGAGGCGAGATTAAGAGGATTTTTGCGTCAGTTTTGGAAAATTTTTTTATTTGGAAGTCCCTTATATATTCTACTTTTCGTTTTAGTCTACTGCACCCAGTTGCAGGGCATAAAGATTGGCATAGACACCCTGTTGATCGATGAGTTCGGCATGAGTACCTTGCTCGACAATTTGTCCCTGCTCAATTACCAATACCTGATTTGCCTGAGTAACTGTACTAAGACGGTGGGCAATTACGAAACTGGTACGACCTTGCAGCAAACGTGCGATCGCAGTTTGTACTAGCGCTTCTGTACGCGTGTCAATGCTGCTGGTTGCCTCATCGAGAATCAAAATTCGGGGGTTAATCAACACCGCACGGGCAATACTGATCAATTGTCGCTGTCCCTGGCTCAGGGGCGCTCCCCGTTCACCCAATTGAGTTGTATAGCCGTGTGGTAGTGAGGTAATGAATTCATGGACATTTGCCAGTTGTGCCGCCCCTTCGATGTCTGCTTGGGTAGCATAGGGAACGCCAAAGGCAATGTTTTCGGCGACGGTGCCGGTGAACAGAATATTGTCTTGCAGAACGATACCAATTTGACGGCGCAGACTTGCTTGAGTAACACTACGCACATCAATATCATCAATTTTCACTGCACCGCTAGATACATCGTAGAAGCGCAAAATCAAGTTAATAATCGTACTTTTTCCTGAACCGGTTGCCCCTACTAATGCAACCATCTGCCCTGGATAGGCGTGCAAATTCACTCCTTTGAGAACCAATTGATCTGGGTTGTAGCCAAACTTGACATTCTCAAAAATGACTTCACCCTGGATCGGCGGCATTTCTGCTGCATCGGGTGCGTCTTTGAGTTCTGACGGTTCATCTAGTAATAAAAAGATTCGCTCTAATCCGGCGAAGGCAGATTGAGCTTGGGTGTAAAACTGGCTGAGAATCTGGATAGGGCGGAAGAACTGCTGGACGTAAAGTAAAAAGGATGTCACCACACCAACTGTTGCCTCTCCTGTCACCGCAAGATATCCACCATAGGCCAGCACACCTGCGGTTGCTAGTGTGTTGAGAAAATCGATGGAAGGTAAAAAGGCGGAAGTTATTGCTACAGCCTCGACGTTAGCATCACGATTGGCAGCATTGAGGACATCAAATTCTGCGATATTCATCTGTACCCGATTAAATGCCTGTGCTTCTCGCACGCTGACAATATCTTCTTCTAACTTGGCGGAAAGCTCCCCAATGGTCTGTCGGGTAACGCGAAACCTGGCTCTTGCCCAACGAGCAAACAAACTTGTGGTAAAAATCATCAGTGGCACAACCAGGTTGCTCAACAAACCAAGTTTCAGATTGATTGAGAGCATGGCAATGATTATACCGATCAAACTGAAAACGTTGCCTAGCATTTGGGCGATCGTCAGTCCAAAGGCCTGATTTACAGTATTGACATCATTCAGCAAGCGGCTCATTAAATCGCCCGCTTCGCTGCGATCGAAAAAGCTCAGGGGCAGACTTTGAATTTTAGTGAAAATATCTTGCCGGAGTTGGCCCAGCAATCGCTGCATAATCCAGCCGACTCGCACAATTTGACCCCGGATTGCCAAAACGCCAAGTCCGTAGTTCAGCGCTAGTAGCCCTAATAACAGTAAGAGTCCCTGCAAATTCCCTTGTTCAATTAGGTTATCAATCGACCAGCCGAGAAAAAACGGCCCTATTGCCTGAGTTACAGCACCAATAAATACTAATGTCAGGGCGATGGGAATTTCTTTGCGATAAAGTAGCAGGTATTGCAAAAAGCGCCGTAGGGTGGAGAGTTGCTGACTTGCGTTTTCCTCAGATGCAACAACGGGAATAGTGCCTCTCATAGCAATTTTGGATTTTAGATTTGGGATTTTGGATTACAAAGCTGTTATAAAAATCTTAAGCAATACTAATTATGTTAGTTTGGTATCATTTTTTTCTTTCGTCTTTACTTGAGATTCCAAAATTACCCCGTAGAGAGGGCTGGTTTCCATCAATTCTTCGTGAGTTCCTTGGGCGACCAATCGACCTTTATCCATGAGAAAAATGCGATCGGCATTCTTGACGGTACTAATACGTTGAGCGACGACAAAAGTTGTACAAGCTTTTTGGCGCATTAAACCATCTAGTTCAGCTTGAATCTGGGCAGCAGTTTTGGCATCGATAGCTGAGGTACTATCGTCCAAAATCAGAATGCTGTAATTGGTGAGTAAGGTACGAGCGATCGCAATTCTTTGTTTTTGTCCCCCAGATAAGCCTACGCCCCGTTCCCCGACAATTGTCTCGTAACCATCGGGTAGACCGATAATAAAATCGTGCATTTGTGCGCTTTTTGCAACCTCAATTACTTGCTCTAAGGTTGCATCAGGTTTGGCGTAGGCAATATTTTCGCGGAGTGTACCAGAAAAAAGGGTGGTTTCCTGAAACACAATGCCAATTCGCGATCGCAAGCTTTTGAGTGTGAAACTTTTGACATCTCGGCCGTCAATGCGAACTGCTCCCCTGTGGCATCATAAAAGCGGGGAATTAAGTTCATAATCGTGCTTTTCCCGGAACCAGTCATCCCTAAAACGGCGATTAGTTCGTTAGGTTTGGTTTCAAAGGAAACTTCTTTGAGAGTTTCGCTACTGGCTCCCGGATAGCGAAAGGAAACATTTTCAAAGGTGATTCTCCCGCCGCAAGTTTCAAATGGAACAGCACCGGGACAATCGTGGATCTCTACTTCTGCATCTACAACTTCATAGACTCGTTCAGCAGATGCGGCTGATTGAGCGATTGCGGGGGCTGCAAATCCAATTAATAAAATCGGTTGGAGAATAAATGCTAGGTAGGAGTTAAAGGCTACTAGTTCGCCAATGGAGAATTTACGCCCAATCACCTGCGCTCCCCCGTAGCCGAAAACTGCCAGTGTTACCAAGTTACTCAGTAAAAAGATAAACGGGAAAGTATTGTGGATGGCATGAATGGTCTTCATATTTGCCTTAATTAGACCATCATTTAAGGAGGTGTAACGCGATCGCTCGGTTGACTCGCGGACAAAGGCTTTTACTACCCGTATTCCTAACAAGTTCTCTTGCAATACAGCATTGAGGTTGCTCAGTTGCTCTTGTACTTGCCGAAAAAGTTTGTTATTTCGAGTGACGAATTGTGCCATTAACCATGCGGCGATCGGCACTACCGTTAGGGTAATCAGTGCTAGTTGCCAGTTCATCACTAGCAAAATCACTGCCATACTCACCAGTGTGACAATTCCACCAATGACCTGAATTAAGCTAGTGCCAATAAAGGTACGAATCTGCTCAATGTCGTTGGTGACACGGGTTAACAGTTGGGAAGTCTGCGATTGATCGTGATAGCTGAAACTGAGATTTTGAATTTTGCTAAAAATCTTGTTCCGCAGATCGTAAGCCACACCCTGAGAGACTGCTTCTGCCAAATAACTTTGGCCAAAGTTAAATAAACCACGAGCGATCGCAGCTAGTACCATCCAGGCGGCGCTATATAGCACTATTTGGAGGTTTTTTTCTTTGATACCCTCATCGATTCCCCAGCGAAATAATTGTGGGGTAACTGCGTTTGCGATCGTCAACATCAACAAGCTAACCAATGCTCCCAGCGAAGTCCATCGGTAAGTACTTAAACTCTTAAGCACACGCTGCATTGGCTGTATCGACGAACCTTCCTGAAGTTCTGATTGCTGAAGCACTGGAATTCACCCCTGTATCTTTGGAAAATTATCTCGCACTTTGATTGTAAAAAAAACAATCACTCAGTGGGTAATTAGGGACTTTCAAATAAAAAATATCCCAAAACTGACGCAAAAATCCTCTCTATTTCTCCTCTCTCCGTGTCGCGTCAGTTGCTACAAGTCGGGGAACCGCTGGCAACTCTATTGCCTCTGTGGTAGCCTACGGCAAGCCGCTTTGCGTCTACGTTTTTTGGATAATTTATTGGAAATCCCTTACTTCGCTTCGCTCGTAATGACGTAAAATCTTAGTCTGTGCGTAAATTCTGTATGTAAAGACCCCAGAAAACCAAATGTCATCGGATATCTCAACTCCTATCAGTCGCACAGCAAAGCCAAGTTCTGAGTTCTACTCTATTTTTTCTCAAGAAGAAGTTTTAGGGATAATTCATGCATTAGAAGTTAGACGAGAAATACCTCTAAAATATTCCTATAAAGGTAGAGGTGCAAAAATATGGGATGAATTTTATCTAAAATATATTGTTCCTAAATGGTATCGAAGGTCTAATGTAGAAATTGAACTTTTAAAAACTAACTTTCAATACCTTAATGGCAATATTCAAAGTGGCAAAAAAGTCAATATCGTAGATGTGGGCGCAGGAAATTCATATCCTGTAAAAGATTTTATTCAAAGACTTAACAAATTAAATAAGGTTAATAAATATATTGCCTTAGATATTAGCGAAGAATTGCTTTGTGTATCCAGAAATAATTTAAAAAAATGGTTCCCTCTAGTCAAGTTTATCAGTTCTACAATTGATATAGAAAATAGTTGTATACCCCGAAATCTATTTCAAAATCAAGCTAGTCTTGAAATTGACGACACAGCAAAAATATTTTTACATTTAGGGGTTACTATTGGGAACCATCAAAATAGAGACGAGGTATTCAAAAACTTTCGTGATAGCATGGAAAAAAATGATTTGCTAGTGTTCACTAATGAAATTGGCTGTAACTCTAAATGGGATGGAAATATCAGAGGTGGCTGCAAGTATCATGTAGAAGAAGTATATGGATGGGTAAAAAATAAAATTGGGATTAAATCAGAAGATTGTGAATTGGTGAGAAAATATGATTTAAAAACCGATAGTATAGTTGCTAATATGAGATTTCATCATGATTACACTATAAATTTCAGTCACATGGAGATAAATAAAAAGATTGAATTTTCTCAAGGTGAGGAAATTACTATTTGGCGACATCATAAATATGAAATACCTAAACTTTTACAAGAACTAGAACGTTCGGGATTACAACTTATTCACTATAGTACTGACAAATACAAATCACATATTATGGCAATTTGTAAAATTGCCGATAACTAACATTTGTTGAACTTCACAGTGTCTAGATCCCCGACTTCTTGAATAAGTCGGGGATCTAAATTTAAATTTTCACGAATGATTTAGGGATTTCCAACAAATAAATTAATAAAAATTAGATCGCTTGGTTTGTGTATGTATTAAATGTACATCAAACGCGGTCGAGGTTGAGGAATTGACCGACCTAAATCCTTAGCTGTTTCTATCCATTCCTGCATAACTAATTCTACATTATGCAAGGCTTCTTGATAAGTATCACCGTCAGCAGCACAGCCTGATAATTCTGGGACTTCTGCAATAAAGGCTCGATCTAATTCACTCCAATAGATAATAATTTCATAGCGAAACATCATTTTTACTTCCTAGCTTATATTTGAGAATCACCGCCCGAACTTGTTTAATTTGATAGCTTTTGGCTTTTCCTCTTTTATGTTGTAGGTTCAATATTTCTTGAACATCGGCTTTGAAAAAAATCCGATGATCGCCACGAATCCGTTCATCAAAGCCTAGTGTATATAATAGTTGCCACAGTTGGGCGAAAGGGATGTCTGTATCAGAAGTCCCAGAGAGAATTTTGTCTAAGATTTTGTCTTGCTGACTCACGTTTTTCTGACTGCTTTAATGTTTCTATAGTCTCATATTTATTTAAAATCAGGGTATACAAAAGCAAATTTATCTTTTTGCCCCTTGATTTGGATACAGCTCCAGTGATTTACTTTGTGCTTGTTATTTGGATGTTATAGCAATTTAGTATGAGGCTGCACTTAATAATTTATTAAACGAACCGCCAAGTACGCCAAGTACGCCAAGTGAGAAGGAGTAATCATTAAGTGTAAGTTTACAGAGAATTGGTGTTACAGATGCTTTGTCTGAAACGATATTTTGTATTAGGTTTAGGGTTGTGAATTCAGTTTTGACTATGGTAAAGTGCATCATTTTGCTTGATGTTGCGATCGCTGTCTATAAAAATAGACATCTGGTGAAATTAAATATGCGTTATCCAGAACCCTTGTAGAGACGTAGCACTACTACATATTTACATTCATTATCGGAGATGTCTAATAGAGAAATACGTTAGTCTAGCGGATGCGCCAGAAGGTATCGCCTGGTAAACAGGGCTTATTAAACTCAGCAATAACCGCCATGCTCAAATTTACAAGTGATATGGAGGACTACAGAGGGCAAATTGTTGAGATTGCTCATATTATAGGCTGAGGTATAAATCCATCTCAGTCGATCTTAATTACTGAGTAATAAATATTGCAATAGTATGAGAAACCAAATTCTAGGTGCAGCCGCATTTTTAACCATAATTAGTTTGACAACAAGCGTACAAGCAGCAAATTCTGAACACCTTAGACAGTTATTGGCAACCAAACAATGTCAAAACTGTGATTTGACTAATGCAGGTTTAGTAATGGCTGACTTATCTGGAGCCAATTTGAGCGGTGCTAATCTTACAGGTGCTAACCTCAGTCGGGCAAACTTGAGTGGCGCAGATTTCCGGGGCGCAAACTTAAGTGGCGCTAGTTTATTTGGTGTTAACCTGAGCGAAGCTAAATTTAGTGGGGCAAATTTGACGGGTGCTGATTTGCGAAATAGCTATCTAGCAAATGCAGAACTGACTGGTGCTTACTTAAATGGTGCTAACTTTCAAGGCGCAGTTGGTATACCATCAAAAATTGCTTCACCAGAAGAATTTTATGCTTGGGGTATAGCAGAAGGGCAAAAAGGCAACCAACAGCAAGCAATCAGTTATTTTAATCAAGCGATCGCTATTAAACCAGAATTTGCAGGTGCTTATTTAGCTCGTGGTGTCGCCCGTTACCAAATACTCGATAGACAAGGTGCATTCCAAGATGCCCAAGTTGCTGAAAAATTGTTTACATCCCAAAGTAATACCTCTGGAACACAAACAGCCCAGGCTTTTATAAAAGAACTGCAAACACCCGTAAATGAGCAGGTAAGCGTTGGTAAGCCCAGTTTCACTGACTTTTTGGGAGGTATTAGCTCACTTTTACTCCAGTTCTTCCCTTTTTGAGTGCAATATTTTTCAGGGGGAGAGTTGAAACAACAGAGGGATAATAACAGATGACAAATCACAAATAACAAATGACCTTATCTAACGAATTATGGGCAGCAAATCAAGACTTAGCCCAAGCTTGCCTAGAGCATCCTTTCGTTCTAGGCGTTGGTGATGGTACTCTTGAGCAAATAAAATTTGCTTACTACGTAGGGCAAGATGCTTTTTTCTTAGAAGCTTTTGCCCGTGCGTACAGTATCGCGGCAGCTAAAGCACCAGACTGGTTAGGTTTCACTACATTTCATAACTTAGCTAGTGGAGTTTTAGAAGAACTGCGACTGCATAGTGGCTATGCTTCTGGGTGGGGAGTCAATTTGCATTCTGTGGAACCAGGAGCCGCCACCCGCCGCTATACTGACTTTTTGTTAGCAACTGCTTGGAGTCAAGATGTAGGTTTAACTGCTACGGCGATGTCTCCGTGTATGCGTCTGTATGCTTTTTTGGGAGAACAATTAGCTGGTAACGGTATTCCTAATCATCAATATGCAGACTGGATTCATACTTACAGCAGCGCAGACTTTCAACCACTAACAAAACAATTAGAAAGCCTGGTTGACAATTATGCCACTAGCAATCCTGTTGTGCATTCAACCTACCGTTATGCTATGTTTTGTGAGCGCGACTTTTTTCAGGCTGCGTGGATTTTGGAGTAGATTTTACTCCAGTTCTTTCCTCTTTAGTATTTTTTTTTCAGGGGAGAGTTGAAGGAAATTATATCCAGTAAAGGTATTGTAATAAGAGCGATTACTGGATAAAACAAAAAATTTATATGACCTCAGTTTTTCCTCACAAAAAAGCCAAAGCCTTAAAACCTACTAGTCGCCGCCCTGCGAAAGAACTTTGTAGCGAGTGCGGACTATGTGATACATATTATATCCATTATGTCAAGGAAGCCTGTGCTTTTATTAATCAGCAAATAGGCGAACTGGAAGCAGAAACACACACGCGATCGCGCCATCTTGACAACCCTGATGAGTTATACTTTGGTGTCCATCAAGATATGATGGCAGCGCGAAAACAACAGCCCATCGAAGGCGCACAATGGACGGGTATAGTTAGCAGCATTGCCATTGAAATGCTCAATCGTGGCTTAGTTGAAGGTGTGGTTTGCGTACAGAACACCAAAGAAGACCGCTTTCAACCCATGCCCATCATTGCCCGAACTCCAGAAGAAATACTAGCAGCGCGAGTAAACAAACCAACTCTTTCGCCGAACCTTTCCGTATTGGAACAGATAGAAAAATCGGGGATGAAACGGCTATTGGTAATTGGTGTTGGTTGCCAAATCCAGGCGCTGCGAGCCGTAGAAAAACAACTTGGCTTAGAAAAGCTGTATGTTTTGGGTACACCCTGCGTAGACAATGTTAATCGCGCCGGACTGCAAAAATTCTTAGAAACCACCAGTCGATCGCCAGAGACGGTTGTACATTACGAATTCATGCAAGACTTCCGGGTTCACTTCAAACATGAGGATGGCTCATCAGAAACAGTGCCTTTCTTTGGTTTGAAGACTAACAAACTTAAAGATGTTTTTGCCCCATCTTGTATGAGTTGCTTTGATTACGTCAACTCCCTAGCCGATTTGGTTGTCGGCTACATGGGCGCACCCTTCGGTTGGCAATGGATTGTCGTTAGAAATGACACTGGTAAGGAAATGCTGGATTTGGTGAAAGACCAGTTAGACACTCAACCAGTGACATCTAAAGGCGATCGCAAGGAAGCTGTACAGCAAAGCATTCCCGCTTACGATAAAGGTGTTACCCTCCCCATGTGGGCAGCCAAACTCATGGGTGTGGTTATTGAAAAAATCGGCCCCAAGGGTTTGGAATATGCGCGATTTTCCATTGATTCTCACTTTACTCGGAATTATTTGTATGTAAAGCGAAATCATCCAGAGAAATTAGAAGCGCACGTTCCAGAGTTTGCCAAGCGTATTGTTGGGCAGTATAAGTTACCAGAATAAACATTGGGAATTAGGAATTGGGCATTGGGCAAAAGAGTTCTGAGTTAAGAGTTATTCTCCCTCATCTCCCCCTGCCCCTGCCTAGGCTGTTGACTCTATGCTTTTTTAGGAGTTAAAAAATCATGCAAAATATATGTCATTGCGAGCGAAGCGAAGCAATCCCAGGCGATTGCTTCGCTTCGCTCGCAATGACACAAAAATAACATGAACCAAAAAACCCTAAATTAAATCAAAGTCAACAGCCTAGCCCCTGCCCCCTGCCCCCTGCCCCCTGCCCCCATCTCCCCACTCCCTATTCACTTATAGCTACTAGCTTGACGAGTAAACATCAGGTGATACTGTCCGCCTAGTGCGATGAGTTCGTCATGAGTGCCTACTTCAATAATTTGACCGTGTTCTAGAACTACTACTCGATCTGCTAGTTTTGCTAAGGCGAGGCGATGGCTGACTACAACGGCTATTCTTCCCTGGGACAGGGTACGTAAAATATTGTAAATCTCGTGTTCTGTCTTTGGGTCAAGATTTGCTGTTGGCTCATCAAGGATGAGTAGTTCGGCTGGAGACAGTCGCAGCAATGCACGAGCGATCGCTAATCTCTGCCATTGTCCCCCTGATAAATCGATACCGCCTTCTAGCTGTTTGCCTAAAAGGGTTTCTAAACCACGATCTAGCTTCTCAATGACTCTTGACAAACCAGCCTCAGCGATCGCTTCCGTAATCGCTTCGTCATCCTGCATTTTCGCTAAATTCCCAAAGGCAACATTTTCGCGGACGGTAGTCGGAAAACGAGCGTAATCTTGCATAACGACATCAATGCGCGATCGCAATTCTTCTAACGGGAGCGATCGTAAATCTTGCCCATTCCAAATAATCGCACCTTGGCTAGGGTCATAGAGGCGACATAATAATTTTGCTAAGGTAGTCTTGCCAGCACCATTTTCACCCACCAGTACAATCATCTCGTTAGGATGAATTTTCAGATTGATGTTTTTCAGGATGGGGTGTTGTTTACCGCCGTAAGCATCGCTATTGGGATAGGTAAAGGATAGATTTTTGATGTCAATACCTGTCTGCGATGCTTCACCTGATAAACTTTGCCGATTCCCATTTTTTTGAAAGTTCTGATTGTTAACAGCCGATTCCCTAATTTCTCCCCATGACTCTGGATGAGAACGGGATAATTGCGGCTCTAATTCCAAAAGTTGGAAAATGGGCGTTGTTGCGAGTGCAATATCATACAACTCTGACCCACCAGACATCAAATTCTCCAAACTTCGACGCACTTCTAAAATTACCCCAGTGTAAAGCGCCAAATCCCCTAAAGTATGGGTTCCACTTAGCACTCCCTGAACTACGTATATATAAGGCAACGCAAAGCCGAAGCCACTGAATAAAGACCAACCAATAACTGCCGTTGTCCCCCGACGGCGAATCTGTTCCATTGCTCTAAAAATTGTCCGGTAAAGTCCGTGCCAACGTTCTAGTAGTAAAGGTTGCAAGCTAAATAGGCGTATTTCTTTGGCGTATGTCTCCCCAGTTAAAACCGTTTTATATAAGTTCATTTCCCGAAGAACACTTGCTTGGGTTTTTTCTACCCTCCAAACTTGCTTACGGTATTTCCTTTCTACATACATAGCAGGGGTAGCGCAGCTAAACAAAATAAGTGGTATCCACCAAGCAAGGGACACCGAAAGCAATATAGCTGGAATGAAGATAAAAATTCCCTCTAACATCGTCACCAGCCTCAGACAAAGCTCTGGAAGTCGTTGTACTCCCTTTTCGGTCAATTGCAGTAAATTGAGCAAATCGGGTGTTTCAAACAGGGCAATATCTTCAAAAGTGGCAACCTTCTCAATTACTTGTCCTTGGATAAAGCCTGTAATCCGATCGCGCAGGGAAGTATATACAAAGCTGTTGATGCTAGTGACTGCATCACTTACCAAATTTACCAGCAGTGAACCTGCAATACTGGAGAGTAATAGCGGTTGAGAAAGGATCAGAGCGATTGCATTCTGCGTTGTTTCTGTACTCAATAAGCGGGTAATTTCATCAATGATCGTCTTGTTAAGCCAAATAGCGATCGCTGGCCCAGCACCGCCCAATAATGTCAAAATTGTCACATAGCGTAGCTCCTTGGGAACTACCTTGATCACCGTTGTCACACTCCGGTGAAATGCTTGGAATGGAGAAATTTCAATTATTTGCATATATTTTAAAGTATAAAATAATAGCAAAATTATCAGACCGACGTTGTGATTTCAATTTCAATCAGTAGGGAGCGATCGCACTGATATCAAGCTATTAGCGATCGTACGAGTGAGAGAAAATTTGGATATTGGACGATAGTTTTCCGAAATTGACCGCCTAAGTTTGGTAGTTATTACCAGAACACTGATTTATAAAGAACTTCTATAACTAGCCTTGGGGAAATATGACCCCACAAAAACCTGGTCTTCATGACCGGGTTTTTTGGCATAGGATAGATACTGATATGGTGAATTAAAGCAAAGACTAATACCTCTAGCCCTCAATGATGTCGGGGCAATTCATAAATTGCCTCTACCTGAAAATAAGTATTTCGGCTATTGTTTGCATAAGTCCTGGTTAAATTTGAAATTATAAAAACTGGTAGCTCAGGGCTGATAACTAAACTATGAGTGAAGCCTTATTCTGTATCGAAAACTTAAAAGTTGCCTATCCTCGGCGGAGTGGAGAACAAGCAAGCTGGGCAGTTGATGATGTATCTTTCACTTTGCAACCAGGTGAAAGAATGGGATTGGTAGGAGAATCGGGTTGTGGGAAGTCAACCATCGGACGCGCAGTAATGCGTTTATTACCAGCCTCTAGCCAGATTGAGGGACGGGTGACATTTCAAGGAAAGTCAGTTTTGGACTTGATGCCTAACCAGTTACGAAAATTTCGGGGAGAAGCGATCGCTTTAATTTTTCAAGATCCCATGACACGCCTCGATCCTTTGATGACTATTGGTAAGCATTGTATCGAAACCCTTCAGGCGCACTCACCAGGATTATCCAAGCGGGAAGCCAAAGAAAAAGCACTTGCTACCTTGGCGAAGGTGAATATTCCGGCTAGTCGCTGGAATCAGTATCCTCATGAGTTTAGCGGAGGAATGCGCCAACGAGTTGCGATCGCTTTAGCTTTACTCCTCAATCCCAAGTTAATTGTTGCCGATGAACCCACCACCAGCTTAGATGTCACCGTTTCCGCGCAGATATTGCAAGAATTAACTCGCTTGTGCGGTGAAGAAAATATGGGATTGTTGCTGATTTCTCACGATTTAGCAATGGTGGCTGAGTATTGCGATCGCATTGGCGTAATGTACAACGGCAAGATGGTGGAAATGGGTTCTACGGAAACCGTATTTAGACACCCTCAACATGAATATACGCGATCGCTCTTAAAAGCAGCTTTACATATTCAAGCAGTAAATGATGATGGAGAGTTGATAATTGCCAATGATGAAGACAAGCAATTACCGATTATTAATCATAAATCCCCAATTTTGAGTGTTACAGAACTCAAGCAATACTACACCATAGAACCTAATTTAATTGAGCGATTGTTTAAGGCAGAAGCGCAAACAATTAAAGCAGTAGATGGGATTAACTTGGATCTTTATCCAGGAGAAATTCTCGGCTTAGTTGGAGAATCTGGTTGTGGAAAAAGTACACTATCACGGACAATCTTGCAACTAATTCGCCCCACCAGTGGTAAAGTTAAGTTTTTAGGACAGGATTTAACTACACTATCGCGTCAAGAGATTCGTTCCTCACGGCGACAAATCCAAATGGTTTTTCAAGATCCCCATGCTTGTCTCAATCCAGCGATGACAGTGGGGCAAAGTATCGCCGATCCTTTATTCATCCACAATTTAGCCGATCCTGTGAAGGCAAAAGAACAGGTTTTGTGGATGCTACAGAAAGTTGGATTAACACCGCCAGAAGTGTATTATGAGCGTTATCCGTCGGATTTGTCTGGTGGACAACAACAAAGAGTTGCGATCGCTCGTGCTTTGATTACTCACCCGAAGCTTCTAATTTGCGATGAACCAGTGAGCATGTTAGACGCTAGCGTGCAGTCGCAAGTACTAGATTTAATGTTGCAATTAAAAGAAGAATTTGAGTTAACTTATCTGTTCATCACCCACGATCTTTGGTTAGCTCGATTTTTGTGCGATCGCATAGCCGTGATGAATGGCGGTAAAATTGTCGAACTCGGTCTGACAAAAAATATTTTTGCTAATCCTCAGCACCCTTATACCAAAACATTACTAGCTGCTGCTCCCTTACTAGCACGCGCTTAACGAAATAAAATGAGGATGCGATCGCTCTTTACCAAAATCTCAAGTTGCACGATTACTTAAGCGTGGCGAGGTGGCTCGCACCCATCCACGCTTAAGCAGCGACTAATCTAGTGTTCTATTTGCGTACTAGGTTGAGCAGTTCTTTAGGAGAAGCAAGCAAGTCAATCGCAACAAAGAAAATTTTGCCTTGGGGATCTAGCAAAAATCGCCATGCAATATTCATCCCCACACTTGCACCAAACCAGGGGGTTTGGACTTTGCCGGTGACTTTAACTTGGGTATAGCCATCTTCTACTGGCTCGGCAATACCACGCTCTGGGATCATCTTTAATCCCTGGCATTCTTCACGCATATAAGCGCGGATTGCCTCTTGACCAATAATCGGTCTTTCAAAGGGAGGTTGCAAAGCACCTTCAGAGGTAAACAAACTAACCGCAGCATCAAAGTCATTGGCATTCATGTTATTGATATAGCCAAGAACTGTAGGGTTGTTGATACCTTCAATAGTGACTTTAGTCCGAAACGCTGGTGCAGTGGGAGGAGCCACAGGTTCTGAGACTTTTTTGTAACTACCGGGGGCGTTCGGGTCAAATCCCATACTAACTACAGTGTTGCGAAGAATTGTGATTTGTTGACCTGAATCAGCATTGCGAATTGCTTGTAATACATCAGCAGCATCAGGAGAAAGTTTGTAACCTTCTGGAATCGGAGCAACGATTCCCTGGGCCATCCATTCTCCTAATTGATACCAAAAGCCTAACTTGATGTTGACGGTGAAGGATGCATAAGAACGACACAGAGGAGTATCAGCACGGTTAGCTAAATCGTACATAACTCGTGTTTGAGCGTCGAAAGGCATCTGCTTAATTTGTTCGAGTAAGCCTTGTGCGAGTATCATGTTGGCTGCTCCAGGAGCCGCAACTGTAATACTTCTACCCATTTCGGTATAGGCAAACCAGAGTAATGCTAGTTGATCTTCAGCATTGAGTTGAGAGAATGATTCGACAACTGTTGGAACAAGGTCAGCAACTAGCGTGCCGGGAAAAATACTTTGAGCCGACTTGATGGTAAAAGACATAGCAGATATTCCCAAAAGAAAATTACAGTTTTATCGAAATGTGAAAAACCAAATGTGCAAAGACGGATGGGAAATGCGTTTAAACGACTTGTTGCCGTTAAGTTTGGATACTTGGCAAAGCACATTACAGGATCAACTGCACAGTTATTTAGAAAACCTTGAACAACAGTGGTTTAACGCATTGATGCTACTTTTATTTCTATATGTAAAGAAACATAACAAGTTCGTTACAAATAAGCAATACTTCTTCAGTCATACTTTGATAATTTTTGCTTATGAAAATGATAAGTTTTATTGAAGTTAAATTAGATGCAATTGGTGCTTTTATGTGCATCTCTTTTCAAGAGCGATCGCAATTAAAATATTTTTGTCCGACTATTTGTAAATAGAGACTTTTAGGACTTACGCAAAAACCCTCTCAAACTCTCATTTCTCTGTTACTTCTGCGTTCTCTGTGGTTCGTTTTCCATTACCCATACTTTTATATACACGCAACAATCCAAGATTCTCTAAGAGTGTTCCAAAAATTGAAGAAGGCAGAGGGCAGAGGGCAGAAGGAACTTTTTCGTTGGGGATTCAGACCCCAACCAATTGTAAGCACCGTATAGACGGTGGGGTTTTATACCCTTGTTCGGTTCGGTCACAGGCAGAGGGAGGAGGCAGTATTCCCTTCTGCCTTCTGCCTCCTGCCCTCTGCCTTTCTTGATAAATGATCCAAAACCCGTCATTGCGAGCGAAGCAATCGCAGCCTTTGGGATTGCTTCGCTTCTCTACGAGACGCTTCGCGAACGCTCGCAATGACAATTGAGTATTTTTTTACTTGGAGTACTCTAAGTGTCTAGTACGGCTCTTACTACCAATTTTGTCGTGTCAAGTAGTTGCAAAAAATATTTACAATAGTTAATATTCATTTACAGATAGCAAAAACAAAAAATAAAAAATGACAAATAGAGGCTTTACCATTAACGAACGCGGTCAACTCAACAGATTTGCGATTGAACCCAAGGTTTATGTTGAGGAAAACCTACACATAGGCTTCACCGAATATGCTGAAAAACTCAATGGTCGTTTGGCAATGATTGGTTTCATCTCATACATAGTTTTGGAAGTTTTCACCGGACACAGTTTGATTGGGTGGCTAACCAGCTTTTAGAGAAGACACTTCAGATTTACAAATTTTCTCCAGTTGACAAATAAAACAATTTAGAGGCAAACTTATGAGAACTGATTTTGATTACCCTAGAAAAGATTTGATTGGAGCAGTAGTTTTTAGACCTGATTTCAACAACTTTGAGGCCATCAATGCAAATCAAGCATGGTCATTGTTTTTCAGTGCCGGTCAAGATGACAAGGTATTGGGGCAAGAAATTGAATTCGGTAGGTTTTTTACTAATCTCTTAATCGCTATTGGAGTAACTGGAATTCTTTGGGGGATTTACTTCAGTCAATTAGGATGAACAATTTAGTTCATGTCTAGTATGTGGTAATTTCAATAGAGGTCTTGGCTTTGAATACCAGGACTTCTTTTCAGTTTTCAATCCGTCTAAAAAACTCTGTTTAGCTTTGGAAAAAATTCGATGTTGATTGGATTTATAAAGCTTCCCAATTTGTCACGGTATTGTGGATACATGGGCTTAGAAGTAGCAGAAATTGTTTCTAAACATCTTGCAGTTCAAAGTAAAACCTACATAATTCAAAATAGAAGGATATTGATAAATCAACTTTTAAAGTCTGGTCTAGATTCTCATACAGCAAATCGAACTATTACTGTACTTATATCAAGCCCGGTTTTAGAATTAACTAATAAAAACCAGTGCGCCTTTATGAGTGCTGAGTTAGGAGTTAGGAGTTAAGAGTTAGGAGAGACGCAATTAATCGCGTCTGTACTCTAGGAGAGACGCGATTAATTGCATACAGGAGTTATATCATGTCCGCCAAATTACCCATAATAAAAGAACCCCACCCCCAACCCCTCCCCGCTTGCGGGGAGGGGTTGGGGGTGGGGTTCTTCGGGTTTAATAAGCAATCAAGCGGACATGATATTAGGAGTTTTTACAATATTGTTCGCTTCAAGCAAGAGACGCGATTAATCGCCGTCTTTACAATAATCAGTCCTTCATCCTGACGGAGATTTATCGCGGATTTGGGATCTATATATTTTCATTAAATAACCTTAACTAAACTATCTTGGGAGTTATTATTCTCATTTTCTCCTTTGTATCAGTTTTCCCAAGTCTCCAAATTCAACGTAAACAACGAATTGCTTCTAATAAACCTCTAGCTTTATTTAGCGTCTCTTCATATTCTTTTTCTGGCTCAGAATCAGCTACTAAACCTGCACCTGCTTGCACACTAACTGTCTGATTATGTACTACCATTGTGCGAATTGCGATCGCAGTATTTAATTGTCCTTCAAAATCGTAATATCCATAGACACCAGAGTAAACACCGCGACGGCTAGACTCTAACTCGTGAACAATTTCCATCGCCCGGATTTTTGGTGCGCCGCTTACCGTACCTGCTGGGAAGCAAGCTTTCAATAAATCCCATGCTGTTTTATCAAGTGCTAATTTCCCCACAACATTGCTAACAATGTGCATGACATGGGAATAGCGCTCAACTACCATTAATTCATCAACTTTAACACTACCATTTTGACAAACCCGCCCCAAATCATTCCGCCCTAAATCTACAAGCATCACGTGTTCAGCGACTTCCTTGGGATCTTCAAGTAACTCTTGAGCGTAGGCTGCATCTTCCTGGGTAGTTTTCCCCCGTGGACGTGTCCCAGCAATTGGGCGCACTGTTGCGATAACTCCACCATCTGGATCGGTTTCGGCTTTCACCATCACTTCCGGGCTAGAACCGATAATTTGCCAATTTTGGAAGTTAAAGTAAGCCATGTAAGGCGAAGGATTTATCTGACGTAGGGAGCGGTAAAGGGCAAAGGGATCGCCTGTATATGTTGTTGATAGTCGCTGAGAAATTACTACTTGGAAGATATCACCTGCTTTGATGTAGTCTTTGGCCTTTTGGACGCTGGCACAAAAATCAGGGCGGGTGAAATTACTGTTGTACTCCTCTGTACTTCCACTTTTATGCTCCTCTGCGCCCCTACTTCCTGGCGGTTTCCATTCCAATCGAGTTTTTTCGGGGGATAGGGGGAGAGATAGCTTTTCCAGCATTTGGGTGACGCGATCGCCCGCTTGTTGATAGGCTGCGTGTAAATCTACATTGGGGTTGCGTAAATCAGCATAAGCGATCGCCCAAATTTTCCGCTTTACCTGGTCAAAAATCAATAGATGGTCTACCTGCATCCACAACCCATCAGGGATATTTCGTTCATCTGGTGGATAGATTGGCACGCGCGGCTCAATCCAGTTAATCAATTCATAGCCCCAGAACCCAAACAACCCCCCAATTCCTGGCGGTAGCTGAGGTAACTTGACTGGGTGATAAGGTGCTAAACATTCGGCTAAAGTTGTAAAAGGGTCGCCGGCAAAAACGACCTGCGAGCCATCGCGATTTAATTGGGTGGTGCGATCGCCCCTTGCTTCCAAAACCCAAAGGGGATCGCAACCCACTAAACTATAACGACCTAGTTTTTCTCCACCTTCTATGGATTCCAACAAAAAGCTGTAGGGCTGACCTGCACAAACTTTATACCAAGCAGATACGGGCGTATCTAAATCCGCTACCCATTCTTGATATACAGGCACAAAGTTGCCTTGTTGAGCTAGTTGGGAAAATTCAGAGAAATCGGGGAATACCATAGATAGCTAAGAGGGTGGGCATGGGGCATTGGGAATTGGGCATTGGGAATGAAGAAGAGACAAGGGAGACAAGGAAGAGGGGGGAGAGGGAGAGACTTGTTTAATAATTCCCCCTTGTCTCCCTTGTCTTCCTTGTTCCACAGCTAAGAGTTCCCTTGCTTCTTCCCCAGTCCCTAGTCCCTATGCGTCGTGGGTAGCTTTACCACTGAACTTGAGTTGTGATGGATTGGGGTTTTGCCCAATGCTGCGTGGGACGTAACGCACTTTTTCACGACCTTCATTTACTTTTTCGGGGAAGACACCATCAGCTGGGTGAATTAAGGTAGTTTCTCCGTTGGGTAGAATCCGGTAAATTTTGTAGTTGGTGATTTTGAATTTACGGAGTTGACCACCTAAAGCGATCCCTTGTTCTTTCCGAGCTAAGTACAACAGGTTTTCACCTTTGCGTGCAGTAGCAGCACCACCAGTAGGCAATTCAAATACTTGCTCTTGTGGGCTAGTCCAAGTGATAGCGTACTTTTCTTCCACTTTTGCTTTATTTAGCAAGCCACCAGTGCTGCCAGCAAATAGCGGGGTTTGTCCAGAGAGTGTTTCTGCCATAAAGATGATTCTCTCAATGTTTTTAGGGAATCCTAACATCGCAACCAGGATCATATTGCGATCGCGTTATAGACTGTAACAGTTTTTAGTCATTTGTCCTTTTTTCTTTGTCATTTGTTAAAACCCATGCCCCATGCCCCATATCCAATTCCTATTTACTCTTGACTTTTATCCGCTTTTCCTCGTGGCTATTTTGAACAATGGGGATGGTGAAGTGAAACTGACTACCCTGGTCTTTGCCGGTTGACTCTGCCCAAATTTCTCCACCCCAGCCATTCACAATTTGACGACAAATAGCTAAACCAAGTCCAGTTCCGCCAGTAGTCCGGCGTAGCGCTCCCTCTTCTTGATAGAAGCGGTCAAAAACGACTTCTAAACGATTTGGTTCAATGCCGCGTCCAGTGTCAGCCACAGTTACCTCGACCATTTGATGGCTGTTGGAAATCGCTTTAATAGTGATTTCTCCTTGGGGTGGCGTAAATTTACAAGCGTTGTCCATGAGTTTTGCTAGTACCTCTACTAGCCAATCACCATCAGCCCTTACTAGAGGTAGATTTTCGGCAATTTGAGTCTTGATTTGGGGGGGCTTTTCTGTTGAAGAACGGGTGCGGTTACGGCTGAGTGCTAAATCCACGCACTCTTGTAAAGTCAGGGATTCTGGATGCCATTGCACTCGACCGCTTTCCAAATTAGAAAGTGTGAGGAAATCTTGTACCAATTTTCGCATCCGTTCTGAGTCGGAAAGGGCAGTGTTGAGCATAATTTGCTGCAACTCTAAGGGCATATCCGGCTCACTAGCGAGACTTTCTAGACATACTTGAATGGTGGATAGGGGGGTACGCAGTTCGTGTCCAGTGATGGCTATCAGGTTGCTGCGGGTGCGGTCTAGGGCTTCTAGCTGTTGGTTAAGTTCTTCTAGGTTAGCGTAGGCTTCCGCTTGGATGAGAGCCGCTCCGACTTGAGTAGCGATCGCTTCTACCAAATCCAACTCCCCTGGTTGGCACTCGTGCGGCGGCATCCGGCAGTAGTGCAACTCCACAATGCCCAATAATCGCCCTTGATAAAATACTGGTTCCATCAGCCAAGAACGAATGGCAAACTTTTTGGCAATCAAAGAAAGTCCTGGCGAATTGTTAACACGGGGGTCATTCAGGGTATCGCTAATACAAACCCCTTCACCTTGTTCCACTATGTCCTGAAATAGGGAATTTTTCTCTAATTCCCAGGTTTGCCCACGAACCGATAAAATACCGGGATTCAAAAACTCGTGTTCAATGATGGCTTGGCTATCTGTGGCTTGAGCGCGGTAAATTAGACAGCGACAAGCTTCTAGGTGTTGTCCTAATTCTTGTGCTGCCACCTGGAGAACTTCATGAGGATCGAGCGATCGCCGAATAGCAGTACTAATGGAGTTGACTAATCGTTCTTTTCGTGCTTGGGCAGCAATGGAACGGTAGGCTTTGTGCAGTTTGTACTGACTAGCTTGCAAATAAGTTACTAAGCGCTGTACAAAGGGATCTGTATCAATGTCACAAGCATATTCATTCACCTGTTCTGCTCCAGAAAGGCTTCGCGGCTGTCCGATGCCAAACCTCTGACGGGCCTCCTCAATTTTACTGGCCAGTTCTGGTCTGTAAACCAAAATCCTGTCTAACAGCAATTCGGCAGCTTTGAGGCTAACTCCCCTTTCTGATGTCCAAATTCCCTCAAATCTTCGCGCTGTGTCTATATCCAGATTCGGGCTTAGTTCTGGTAGTTGCTTGTTTTTAGCAATAGAACCAAGGCTTTCTCGGCAAACTAGACAAGTTGCATAATTGTCAGCAATCACTACCAAATGCCACTCATGACTTAAGCCGTCCTTTGGCTCAAAAGCAACCTTTTCGTAGTGTTCCGAACTGTTGGTGAAATCCGTTTCTGGGGCAGATAACACGTATATTTGATTACTCCGCAAGGCAAGTCGCTGATAGCGATGAGCTTCTTGGCGGTAGAATCGCTCTCGCTGAAAACTAGCAATTACAAGGGGTTGGGCTAAAGTCCCAGCCAAAACTTGATCTTCCATCGCGTGGGAAAGCGCCGTTAGTGAAGCCTTAAAATATAGCTGGGGCCGCAAGTATGGTAGGGACTTTAGCAGATCACTCAGCACAGAAGTCGAAATGCTCATGAATTATTGTTAAACGCTCAACCTCGATCAGATCCACGTCACAGCTGCATTGTACAAATTCCAAGGGACTCTCAAGTTAAATAGAGAGTTGCAATATGTAAAGAACGCTAAAAAGCGCTTTCCGCCAAAACAGGCGCAACATTTTGTTACCAAATTGATTTGTTAATTGACAACCTACTACGCCCAATATACATTCTTGACTAACTTTTGAAATATGCTTGCACAGTTAAAATCTTTCCATACTAAGTACTAAGTAATTAATTAGTGTAATTTTTTAACTTTATTTTTGTTGGCAACCACTGAATAATTGAGCCTAATGCTTTGGTGTAGCTCGTCCTAGACATTGCCCATTTGAGATTCATACCCACTAAATAAATTTTCTTACCCAAAAACAATTACTACCGTATAATTCAATACGTAATTATTGATGAAAATAATCAGCAATCATAAATTTGTCTAATTAAACACCACAGATATTCAAGACAAAATCATATAATAGTTTAGAGAAGAAATACTATAGCGGTTCCCATCGAAATGTGGTGCAACATCATCTCGTAAGGTGTAAGGGTAATTCATGAATTGCCCCTACGGGTGTACCTCACATAAATGAGAACCGCTATATCTTTACCCAACAAGAACAGGGAATTTCGCATTTTTGCGGATTATATATGTCTTGTATCTTGAGAAAAGTTAACGACTAGAGAATTATCTAAAAGTCCCAGCTTCCAGTATTGAGTTTAGACTTATACAATATAAATTTATCAATATTTACTTATATGGATTTGAGGGCTGCTATTTTGTCAGCAGTACGTAAAAATTATTTTGGCTAGAATGGCTCAAACAAGTTTTTAGAGAGCGGATTTTTTCTCCAAATACCACAAAATCTACAACCAGTACACGGAACTTTGGCTAATGACACCGGATACGCTAATGACCCCGGAAAAAATTTTCCTGGATGGAAAAACTTTTATTCCTGCCGAACAATTACCTATCCCGGAGTGGCCTTGTGTTGTGAGTGAAAGATCGCAACCGACACTGACGGTTAAAGATGATGATTTGTTTTTTGTGACAGATACTATCGGGAATATTTCTGGCTGTTCCCTCAACGATGGTAATCCCAGTATGGGGCTGTTTTGTTGTGATACGAGATTTCTGAATCGCTTGGAGTTGCAAATTGAAGGGCGATCGCCAGTACTCCTGAGTAGTACTGCCGAAAAAGGGTTTTCTCTCTCAGCTTTGTGTACCAACCCCAGAATTGACGAACGTCTCAGAGCCGAAACGATCGGAATTCGGCGAGAAATAGTCCTCAATGGCGCTCTATTTGAAGAAATAGAGATATCTAACTACAGTACAACAACTGTAAATTTTGAACTAAGCCTCAGCTTCGATGCAGATTTTGTTGATTTATTTGAAGTCCGGGGTTATGACAGAGAAAAACGAGGTAGGCTTTTACGGCTAGTAGAACCGACGATTGAAGAAGGAATTGTCGATGGGGTTTCACCAGTACCCAAAGACCCATCAACTTTTAAGGAAGAATGCTTAACACTTGCCTATCAAGGTTTGGATGGCTCGGTGATGGAATCCCGTGTTTTATTCCAGCATCGGCAACCAGACTATTTCAAAGGGTACACTGCGGTTTGGCAGCTAGAGTTGGCTTCTCACGAAACCCAAAAGCTGGGTTATCGGGTGAATATGTTAAAAAACAACCAATCCAGTTCAACTGTAAGTGCCGCCACTACATTAGGACAGGCGAAAGCTGCTGAGTTGATGGAGGAGCAAAACTGGTTACAGCAAATTACCCGCATTAGCTCAGATAAAAGCACATTCAATCGAGTGATTGAGCGAGCCGAGCAAGATATGTATTTGTTGGGCCAATCCTTTGGTAAGCATAAGACTGTTTCGGCTGGAGTTCCGTGGTTTTCGACATTATTTGGTCGGGATTCGCTGGTTACAGCCTCTCAAACCTTGATGTTAAACTCGCAAATCGCCAAAGAAACCCTGATATTACTGGCGACATATCAAGGCAAAATAGACGACGAATGGCGTGAAGAAGAACCAGGTAAAATTCTGCACGAGTTACGTTTGGGAGAAATGGCTCGTTGTCAAGAAATTCCCCATACACCATACTATGGTACTGTTGATGCCACTCCCCTGTGGCTAATGCTGTATGCCGAACATTATGCTTGGACTCACGATCAAGAACTCCTAGAGCTACTTTGGCCAAATGCTCTAGCAGCAATGGAGTGGATCGATCGCAATACCCAACAAACCAGTTACCTCAGCTACTTCCGTAAATCTAAACGCGGTCTGGTTAACCAAGGTTGGAAAGACTCTGGTGACTGCATTGTAGACCACAAGGGAGAATTAGCTAACGGCCCAATTGCTCTTTGTGAGGTGCAAGCTTATGTCTATGCTGCAAAAATGCGCCTTGCAGAAATAGCGAGGATGAAAAAGCGGCTTGATTTGGCAGATCGTTGGCAAGAAGAGGCTAGAAGTCTGAAGGTTCGTTTTAATCGAGATTTTTGGGTAGAAGACCAGGATTTTTGCGCCTTGGCTTTAGATGGAGATGGCAAACCCGTAGACAGTATTACCTCAAATCCCGGTCATTGTTTGCATTTGGGTCTTTTCACGCACGAAAGAGCTTATAGTGTAGCAGAACGGTTGCGAGCGCCAGATATGTTTAATGGTTGGGGCATTCGTACCCTAAGTAGTTCGTCACCCGCTTACAATCCAATGGGCTATCACACTGGTTCAGTTTGGCCCCATGATAACGCTCTGATTGCAATGGGATTGCGATCGCTCGGTCTAATCGATCAAGCCCTAGAAATTTTTCAAGGTTTATTCGACATGACTAGTCGGCAGCCTTATGAACGTCCTCCAGAACTTTTCTGCGGTTATGAACGGAACGGTGATAATGCCCCTGTGCAGTATCCAGTCGCCTGTACTCCCCAAGCTTGGGCTACTGGTAGTATCTTCCAACTGCTGCAAATGATGGTCAACTTGGTGCCTGATGCTCAAAATAACTGTTTGCGAATAATTGACCCTGCTTTGCCAGAATCGATTAATCGCCTGTCATTTCATAATTTGCGAGTCGGCCCCACCATCCTCGATTTAGAATTCGAGCGTTCTGGGACTACGACTGCTTGTCGCGTTGCCAAAAAACGGGGTAATTTGCGGGTAGTTATTGAAGCGTAGAAAGAGTAGGGAGTGGTAAACCATCCACTCCCAATTTTATGATGAGTGCGACGCCGAATAGCCCGTCGTAGACATTCCTTGGTGGCATAATGTCAAAATTGAGCCGTTGCAGATATTGTTTCACTATCTCTAAAAGAGGTGTGGATATTCCTTAAAATGGCGATCGCAATTAATGGAGTAGTTGTTCGCGATCGCCTTCCCAATTGCTTGGGTTATTGACAATATATTTTCTAATTTTATCAAGGGCGAATTCATTACGAATTATGTTGACAAAACTTTTGCTAAGAAAATTGCCCGATGTTTGCAGCAGCTAGAACAAACTCCTCGATCGCACCCCAACATTAAAGCCTTGAAAGATCGCTCATCGCAGTGAGGTATATAAACCGTAAAGGCGATCGCTTAATCAATTCATCGCAGCAATCAAAAAAACGATCGCATTCCCATTCTGTTTACGATATCTGTTTTATTAGGTGCGATCGCATTCCCTGAATTGCGGAAAGATCGGACGCGATAGATTTAGGAGACGCTTACTAGAGGCGATGAATCGCGTCTTTACAAGGGATTGTTGCTTCCACATTTCGCTTATGTTTTGGCTGGAGGAAGTATTTTTCTTTCCTACTCTCCATCTTTCACTTTCTCTTGTTGATGCCAAGCTTGGTAAAAAGCGGGGTAGGGCATAGTTTGGGCGCACTTCCAGATAACTTCGTAGCAATTATCAAATCGCTTAAAGTCATTTTTGTAAGTTTCAGGTGATAAGTAATCCTTCAACCCGTTGATAACACTCGGCATCTGTTCCTTTAACAGAATTTTCCCTAAGCTTTCTGCCACTAACCTTCGGGTAGAATCATGCAGTTCTGGTTTGCCGATTAACTCCACCAAAGCATCAATCGCTTTTTGGTTGCCAGGGTCAATTTGACCTAAGCTTTCTGCCGCTAGCCTTCGAGTAAAATCATCCAGTTGTGGTTTGCCGATTAACTCCACCAAAGCATCAATCGCTTTTTGGTTGCCATAACCAATTTGCCCTAAGCTTTCTGCCCCTAACCTTCGCGTAGAATAATCCAGTTGTGGTTTGCTGATTAACTCCATCAAAGCATCAATCGCTTTTTGGTTACTAGGGTCAATTCGTCCTAAGCTAGATGCCGCTTCCCATCGGGTAAAATCATCCAGTTGTGGTTTGCCGATTAACTTTATCAAAGCATCAATCGCTTTTTGGTTGCCAGGGTTAATTTGCTCTAAGCTTTGTGCCGCTTGCCATTGGGTAGAATCATTCAGTTGTGGTTTGCCAATTAACTCCACCAAAGCATCAATCACTTTTTGGTTGCCATAACCAATTTGCCCTAAGCTAAATGCCGCTTGCCATTGGGTAGAATAATCCAGTTGTGGTTTGCCGATTAACTCCACCAAAGCATCAATCGCTTTTTGGTTGCCATAACCAATTTGCCCTAAGCTAGATGCCGCTTGCCTTTGGGTAAAATCATCCAGTTGTGGTTTGCAGATTAACTCCACCAAGACATCAATCGCTTTTTGGTTGCCTGGGTCAATTTGCCCTAAGCTAGATGCCGCTTGCCATTGGGTAGAATTATTCAGTTGTGATTTGCCAATTAATTCCATCAAAGCATCAATCGCTTTTTGGTTGCCATAACCAATTTTCCTTAAGCTAGATGCCGCTAGCCTTCGGGTATCATCATCCAGTTGTAGTTTGCCGATTAACTCCACCAAGACATCAATTGCTTTTTGGTTGCCTGGGTCAATTTGCCTTAAGCTAGATGCCGCTAGCATTCGGGCAGAATCATCCAGTTGTGGTTTGCCAATTAACCCCACCAAAGCAGCGATCGCCTTTTGGTTGCCAGAGCCAATTTTCTCTAAGCTTAATGCCGCTTGCCATCGGGTAAAATCATCCAGTTGTCGTTTACCGATTAACTGTATCAAGGCAGCGATCGCTTTTTGGTTGCCAGAGCCAATCTTCCCTAAGCTTTCTGCCGATAGATATTGGGTATCATCATCTAGTTGTGGTTTGCCGATTAACTCCACCAAGGTATCAATCGCTTTTTCGTTGCCTGGGTCAATTTTGCCTAAGCTATCTGCCGCTTGCCTTCGGGTAGAATCATTCAGTTGTGGTTTGCCGATTAACTGTATCAAAGCAGCGATCGCTTTTTGGTTGCCAGAGCCAATTTCCCCTAAGCTATCTGCCGCTTGCCTTCGGGTAGAATAATCCAGTTGTGGATTGCCGATTAACTCCACCAAAGCAGCGATCGCTTTTGTACGATTTGTCTGAGATAGTGCTGTCCTTGCTCCCTTTTCGATTGGTTCGAGAAATTCCACCCACTTGTTTTGTTCAACCTTAGATTCGCCAAAGCTCCATTTAACGATTTCCGCCACAATAGCATCTGCGTTGACAGAATTTTTCCACTCATCAACCCCCGCAGCAGCGAGAAAATAAGCGCGAAACTCGTAAAATCCCCTTCTGACTCTATCAATAGCTTTGAATTCTCCGCACCCATCATCAAATTCCACCAACGCCTGAATAAACTCTTCTTTTTCCTTCCTCTCCACATCCTCACGTCCCAACCACAGCAAAATCACCTCTTTCCACTGCGGAGCAAAAATGCGATAAACGCCTTGCGCGGGGTTCAGAAACTCGTGCCAATTGTCGATCGCCAACGCTGCAAAATATTCCTCAAATGTGGTGTGATAAAAAGCGTAAACTTTCTCTTTTGGTGATTCCGCAGCCACTCCAACTTCATTTAGCCATCCCAACTTTAACGCTAACCAAAATAAAGAATTTTGCTGTTTTGGATCACCTAATTCCTCACGCACAAACTTATGTCGTAGCCGAAACCGTGACGTTTCTTGATTAATTGCCCGTTTTGCCAAACGTCCCAACGCAGCGTTTAATTCCTCTTGCTGCTGTTCGGTGGTAGGGAAGCGGTTTTCTTTCCACTTGTAAACCTCTTCCACAAACTGCTGATAAAGTCCGGCTTTAGTTTCCGGTAAACCTTTATCGGAACCTTGCCAAGTGCTACACAACAGCGCTAACCGCAAAGGATTTTTAACTAAATCTTGGATGCGCTGACGTTCAGCTTGATTTAACTCCCTCCATAATTGTTCCCCCTTCTTACTCCCCCTCTCCTTAATAAGGAGAGGGGGCTGGGGGGTGAGGTTCCGAGGTTGAAACCACTTCTCGATAAACTCTTTCACCTGTTTCGGATATTCAAAATTGAGTAACCGATACGTCTTGAAATCTAACTTATCTAAAGCGCCGCCGTTTACTTCCCAAACATTCACCCGACAAGTCAGCACAACCCGCGCATCTTCCACCCATCCCGTCAACTGCTGGGAAATCTCAGTTAATGGTTGGAGTGAAGACATTTCATCTGCTGCATCCAACAACAACCACACACGATTATTCTTGAATAAATCTGCAAAAGTGTCTTCCTCTTCTTGTGTCACACGCGGCTTTTTTAAAGCCTTCTTCAGCCAATCTTGCAACAGATAATTTTCTACACTCTTTCCTTGCAAGTCTGCCAAAGAAATCCAAATTGGTAAACCCTGATTCTTCTTTAATATCGAAAAAGCTATAGTTTGCAACTGAGTAGTTTTTCCCGCACCCGGTTCGCCAATTAAAGCGATGCGGTGTCCTTGAGTTTTACCAACACCATCACGGATAATTTTCTCTAAAAAAGCCTCATGTTCAAATCGCTGCTTCTCTTCATAACTCGGTTCGTAAAGCCGCGAACCTTGTTCTGCGGAAATATCCTCGCTGCACTTCTTCGGTTTGTTACGTTCTACCAATGCTAAAGGGACATGAATTGCCTCTAGCTCAAATTTCATCTCATCATCAGCAAACAGCAACTCATTTGTGCTGAGACGCTTGTGCTTTTCCAGCATAGCGCGGCAGGTTTCTTGCCAGTCAACACCCTGAGATTTTTCTTTCGGAGTCTTGGGAACTTTAGCAGAGTTGTTTTTTTGAGTTTCTCGGCATTTATCCCATTCCCCACCTTGTTTAAACAACCAATTCAGGTTTTCTTTTTTATCGATGCTAGGAAACTTGAGCGCGAAAAGCCAAACTTTTGAGTTTGTTCTAGTTTTGGCGTTGGTTTGTCCGCGTTTATCCTGAATAATTTTCAAGCTTATCAGACAGTTGAGCGCATTCCTAATTGCTTCAGGCTCTAACCTCTCGTTATACCTCTTCGTCAGTTCTGCCAGTCCTTCTAATGTAGAATGCGTTACCCACAACTCAGTACCCGCTTGCCAATCGGCTTTACAGTCCTTTGATTCTTCCAAATTTTCCACAAAGGACAGCAAAGCAGACAGCAATATTTTTGCTTGTTTTCTACCAGCATCGTAGCTAAGATTCCGCCCCTTCCGCCCCATGTAAGTACCGTCATCGAAAAGAAAAAAATTTTCTAAAAAGTTCTGTGCTTTCCCAAGCCAGACATCTTTCCCAAGCACCCTATGTAGATTCTAAACGGCTTTTAATCAACGCTTGGGAAATTTACTTGTCAATTAATCCCAACCTTAACCTCGATTTGAAATTGAGGTGAGGTAAATAAATGAAAACTCAGCGCAAGCAAAGCCAAAGCACACGTCAAAAGCTTTATCGCCAAATCATTACAGTGTTGTTATTAATACAAACAATATTAATTGGTGTAAATGCCGAAAACCGCCTTCAGCAAGGAGACTCAACCATCGAGGTTTTAATGTGGATGATTAACCAGTGTATCCCAGTCCTGAAACAAGCCAGCAATTTGCAAGAAAAGCAGAAAAAAAGCCTGTTACCCAAACATCGCCGTTCTGAGGATAAATAATCACAGCCCCTCTTTACTTGTAGAGCTACCACA
This sequence comes from Nostoc sp. KVJ3, assembly GCF_026127265.1. Classification (GTDB taxonomy): domain Bacteria; phylum Cyanobacteriota; class Cyanobacteriia; order Cyanobacteriales; family Nostocaceae; genus Nostoc. The sequence goes on along the minus strand of NZ_WWFG01000001.1, from coordinate 2,973,862 downwards.
CAAGTCGAATTAGCCCCCCTTATAAAGCTACGTGTTGTACACAAGTCAAATTACCCCCCTCAATCCCCCCTTGTAAAGGGGGGAAGCCGGAAATCTAGTTCCCTGCCCTTTATAAGGCTACGGTGTACACACATCTCTGTAGAAACCCAAAATCGTTGGAGATCCCCCTAAATCCCCCTTAAAAAAGGGGACTTTAAGAGACTTTTGCCCCCCTTTTTAAGGGCAGGGCTGATTCATTCCACAAGACGAAGGAGTTTGTCAAGATGGTTAGCGAGAAAATTGTAAGTGAGGGTGACGAGAAGATGAACTTTTAAGCACTTGAACAACAGTAAAATTGTTCATTTTCTTGGCAAGCTGGTAACAAAATAATCAATTTTAAATCGCTAGAACCCTTGATATTTAGCGCTCTTTAGGGAATGAATCAGCCCTGCCTTATAAAGGGGGGAAAAAGAAATCTAGTTCCCTCCCCTTTATAAGGGGAGGGTTAGGGTGGGGTATTTTTGTACCTCACCAACTCGCAATCTGCTGTAATGCAAAATTAAATATACATCTGTCGTTGCGAATGGAGCAAAGCGGAATGAAGCAATCCCAAGGTCTTGGGATTGCTTCATTCCGCTCGCAATTGACATAAATCTTTTTGCATACGCACTTACTGCGAGACTTTGTAAAATCAGATTGGCCAGCAGTTCATCAATACGCTAGCGATCGCTTTTTTATCTTTGCTGGTATGTTCGTGGGTTTCAAAAAATGACATGAGAATAGCTTAAATCCTCTTAAATTTTTCTTGTCGATACCAACGACGAATTCGTTCAGGTGATACACCAAGTAAATAAGCAATAATTACTATTTGATTGAGTAACGTAGTTTTAAAGACTCCCTTTTGCAACCATCTACGGGCTGAAGTAACAACTGGTGTGGGAATAATTACAATGTGTCCGATGGGTTTTAACCGACGGATGAGTTCAAAGTCTTCCATGATAGGCAATTCGGGAAAACCACCAACTTGCTGAAATACTTCCTTAGTTAAAAAAATTGCTTGGTCGCCGTAGGGCATTTGGCAAAAATGCGATCGCACATTTACTCCCCACTCCACCCATCGTAAACTTAAAACAGATGCATCAATCCGCAAGTTAAATGCACCAGCCACAATCCCCGGCTGTTGTATCGATGTGCGAATCATCTCATCAAACCCCGTCGGTAAACGGGTATCTGCATGAAGAAATAGCAGAATTTCACCACTAGCCGCTACAGCACCCGCGTTCATTTGCACAGCACGACTGGGAGATGACGAGATAACTTTGACATTTAAAGACTGAGCGATCGCTACAGTATCATCTTTGGAGCCACCATCTACTACAATGACTTCTATATTTAGACTGAGTTTAGTAGTAGCGATCGCTTCTTTGATATTCCCTGCTTCATTAATAGCCGGAATGATAATAGAAATTTTGCTAGCGTCAATATTCTGACTCATGATTGCTGAGTTTTCTTTTCCACTTGCTCAGGAAATGAACACTCTACCGTTATCTTAAGATTGCTTTCAGCCGTGCCTTTAGTAATATAAGGTATACCTGCTTCACCGCCAACTTTGATGCCAAATTCTAGAGTTACTTTATCAATATTAGCAACAGGGATTTTCTTAAAAGCATTAAGTGAATAAACAGTGTAAGCCCGAATTGTACCTTCAATTGCTTGGAAATTTTGCACTATTTGTTTTTGTGCAACATCAGCATTCCATCCCTTATCAATTAGCGCTTCTTCCTCTCCCTCCGGGGAAACTTCAATACTAACTGGCGGTGCATCTACATTATCAGTGGCTTCAATATAAATAATCGTGCCATCTTCTAACTCGATAGGTGTGAGTTGAGTCATGGAATAAATCTCGCCTAAAAGAATTGCGTCTAAGAGGTTGTTTGAAAAGTTCTATGTTGTGATACTCATCAAATGATTACCCCCCTTATAAAAGGGGGAAATAAGAAATAAAGGGGGAAACAAAAAAATCTGGTTCCCTCCCCAATACATACGGGGAGGGTTAGGGTGGGGTAAAAGAATACTAGATACATCAATCATGACTTTTCAAACAGCCTCTAGGGTAGTCCAGCGGTGCTTATCTACAAAATTTTACGGAAAATACGGTAAATTTCTTGTAGAAGCTGGAAATAATGCGACTAAACTATCATGGGGCTTTGCAGGATGAGTCGAGACGCTTTAGTGGTGGGAATTAATATGTATGACCGCTTAAAGAGTCTCAACGCACCAGCTGCCGATGCTGAAGCGATCGCTCAAATTTTACAACAATATGGTGAATTTCAGGTAACGCGGCTCCCAGCAGTCAAAGACAAGGAAAATGAGACGATTCGCATTGGTAAGCAAACTAAAGTTAGTTTAACTCAGTTAGAAAGAGCGATCGTCCAATTATTTAAGCCAGACGGTAAGCCGCCAGACACAGCGCTACTGTATTTTTCCGGTCATGGGTTACGGAAAAATTTAGGAATTCAGGAAGGTTTTTTAGCGACAAGTGAAGTCAACCCTGACGCAGGTAATTGGGGATTATCTCTACAATGGCTGCGGCGACTGCTGCAAGAAAGTGAAGTCAGACAACAAATTGTGATTTTGGATTGCTGCTATAGCGGAGAGGTGCTAAATTTTGCAGAGGCAGATCCAGGCGATCGGGGTAAAGGTAGAGACAGGTGTTTTATTGCGGCTTCTCGTGATTTTGAAGTCGCTTTTGAAGAAATTAACAGCCAACACAGCGTTCTCACGGCTGCACTGCTGAAAGGTTTGGAACCAAAACAAGACCGTTGGGTGAGTAACTACACCTTAGTAGACTTGCTCAATCAAGAACATCACCCGTTCCCGCAGCGTCCCATTTTTGCTAACTCTGGTGAAGCAATTAATCTCACCCGCAAATGGAATTCCTCTGTTGTTAACTCCACAGTACAAATATCAGCTATTTGTCCTTACAAAGGGTTATCTTATTTTGATTGCACAGAAGCAGATGCTAACTTATTTTATGGCAGAACAGCGTTAACCGACGAATTATTAGAAAAAGTGCGATCGGGTAATTTCCTCGCTGTGTTGGGAGCATCAGGAAGTGGGAAGTCTAGTGTGGTCAGAGCAGGTTTACTTTATCAATTAAAGTTAGGGCGTAGGTTATCAGGTAGCGATACTTGGCAGTTGAAAATATTTCGACCAGGGATTAATCCCTTACAAAATTTAGCACTGGCATTTGTAGAATCAGAATTATCAGATATTGAACGCGCATCTCAATTGGCAAAAGCAGAAGAATTAATTGCCAAAGGCGCAGTTGGTTTAGGACAGTTGATTACTGCTGCACAAACTCAGCGCGTCGTGTTAGTGGTAGACCAATTTGAAGAAACTTTTACTCAATGTCAAGACATTACAAAACGACAGCAGCTTTTTGAATGTGTGTTAGGTGCTTTGCAGCGTGATGATAATAAACTCTGCCTAATAATCACAATGCGGGCTGATTTCTTTGGCAAATGTCTGGAGCAAGAGTATGGCGGACTTGCTAAGAAGATTCAAGATCATTTAGTAACAGTAACACCCATGATTCGGGAGGAATTAGAAACAGCAATTATCAAACCTGCTGAATATATGAACTTAGCAGTAGAATCGGAATTAGTTTCTCAAATGATTGCAGATGTAGAAAATTCACCGGGGAGTTTACCGTTATTGCAGTACACTCTGACAGAACTATGGCAGCAAAGAACTGAAGAACGGTTAACCCTGACTACCTATAGCAAACTAGATGGAGTCAGGGGAACCCTGCAAACACACGCTACAGAAGTTTATGAGTCATTATCACTTGCGGAACAGCAAGCAACAAAGCGGATTTTTTTAGAATTGACGCAGTTGGGAGAAGGAACAGAAGATACACGTAGACAGGTTGTGCAACGAGATTTAGTTACTTCACAGCATCCAGAATTTGTGATTAATAGAATAATTCAACGGTTAGCTGATGAAAAGCTAGTTGTCACCAGTACCTTATCTAATCAAATTGCTGTGGTAGATGTGGCACATGAAGCACTGATTCGCCACTGGTTGCTATTACGCAAATGGATTGAGGAAAGTCGGGACATACTGCGACAAAAGCGAAAGATTGAAGTGGCGGCTGTGGAATGGCAAGATAAGGGAAAAGTAAAAGATTATCTGCTTCAGGGAAAACGTTTAACAGAAGCAAAGGTTTTTCAGAAAGAACAATCTAAAAATTTGAGATTATCCAACCTAGCTATTAATTTTATTCAAGTAAGCATCAGGCAAAGGTGGAGTAATCGCTTTAAATCAATAGTTTTGTTCTCAATTATTCCGCTAGGTTTATCGATATATTTAGGCATTGTAGCGGAGAAAGAGATTAGGATAAGGGAACTTTGGCAAACCGTCGATGCTGATAAGGGTAAAGAGTATAGTCAAGCCAGAAATCAAGCACTTGAAAAGCTGGTAAAAGCTGGTGAGAGTCTAACTAACCGAGATTTTAGCAATGCCAACCTCAGCCGTACCAACCTCATCAAAGCCAACCTCAACAGTACCAACCTCAGTGGTGCTAACCTTACCTATGCCGACCTCCTCAAGGCCGACCTGGAATTTGGCAACTTCAGTCATGCCAACCTCAGCCATGCCAACCTCTTCCAGACCTACCTGGGCTATGCCGACTTCAGTCATGCCAACCTCATCGGAGCTAGACTTGCTGGTGCCAATCTCTGGGGGGTCAACCTCGAAGGTGCTAACCTCAGCAACGCTAACCTCGAAGCTGCTAACCTCGGTGGTGCTAACCTCAGCAACGCTAACCTCAGCAATACTGAACTTATTCGTGCCGTTTATACTAAGGAAACTAAGTTTCCTAAGAATTTCAATCCTGCTAATAAAACAATGTATTTGATTGATTCTAATGCTGACCTCAGTGATGCTGACCTCGCAGGTGTAAACCTCAGCGGTGCCAACCTCAGAGGTGCCGACCTCAACTTTGCTAACCTCAGCGGTGTCGACTTCGGTGGTGCTAACCTCAGCGATGCCAGCCTCGGTGGTGCTAACCTCAGTGATGCCGACCTCGGTGGTGCTAACCTCAGTGGTGCTAACCTTAGACGTGCCGTTTATACTAAGTCAACTAAGTTTAGCTACGATTTCAATCCTGCTGACAAACAAATGTATCTAATTGGTGATAACACTAACCTTAAGGGTATCAACCTCAGCGGTACCAACCTCAGAAACACTAACTACCTCAACGGTGTTGACCTGAGCTATGCTGATCTCAGCTATGTCAACCTTATCGAAGCTAGTCTCAGCTATACCAACCTCAGCTATGCTAACCTCCGCTATGCTAACCTCCGCTATGCTAACCTCAGCGGTGCTAACCTCGAAGGTACTAACCTCGAAGGTGCCGACTTCAGCGGTATCAAAAACTTGATCCCTGAGCAAGTGAAGGCTGGTAAAAATTGGGAGAAGGCAAAATACGATGAGGATTTTCGTATCAAACTGGGTTTACCACCAGAATTAGCTAAATGATTTAGTTATCAGCCAATCCCTCATAACATTTTTGGATTAACTGGCCATAAATATATTTCTCAGTATTATCTTAAACTTCTGCAACCAATTTATCAGAACATCTAATCTTCAAAAATGGTGTTCAAGAGCGATCGCACTTTTCGGAGATTGCTTTGCTGGCAATGAGTTTTTATAATTAGGCGATCGCACCAAACAAAGACGAACCCTGCATCTAGTCTGAAAAAATGGTGTTCAAGAGCGATCGCTTGACTCTGAAATTCATTGCCAGGATGTCTTGATACAATTGGTCTGTGCTACTAATGGTGATTTTGCCATCTACCTGAAGTTTCTTGATGACTGCTAAGGTTCCCTTAACATTTAATCCCAGTCGAGTTGCTTCTTTTCGGGCTGCGAAGTCATCTAAAATTATGTAATCTGTTTGTAATTCAGTGCCTAAAGCAATGGCCTCTGATTCTCCTCTCCCTAGTCGGATATTTAGACGATTGGCTAAAGAAAGTAATTGAATTTCTTTGACTAATATTTTGTCAGCATCAATTAAAGCTTTTACCTGCTGACTAGCTGCATCAGATTTAGCACTAATTTCTTCTGCAACAAAATTCGGTAAATAAAACTCATCGGCAGAATCTAGAAAAATATCGAGAAATTCCAGACGCGATAAAAAGATTAATGGAGAAGAATTAAAAACAATCTTCACACACCCTACCAATCCTTTTCTATAGCGATATCTTGTACAGTCAAGTAGGAAAATTCTAGCCCCATCAAATCTAATAGTTCAATAAATACATCAGGCTCTATTTCCATGATTTCTGCGGCTTTTTTCAAACTAATAACTCTCGAAAATAATGCCCCGATCACAAACAAAAATCTTTCTTTTTGCTCAATATTGTTAAATAATGGAATTTCTGAGGCAACACTTCTTAATTCTTCCTTACTAGTCATAGGTATTTTAAGCTACCGACTGAATATCCTCTAGATTATCCCAAACTTCTGCAAGCAATGTCTAGGAGATTGTGAAAACGTTTCAAGCATTCCAAATGGTTGGCTTATTTACGCCCTGCTGTACTAAGGTGGCTGAAAGCGGCTTATTAGAGCATCTAATCTGAGAAAATGTCATCAAGGAGCGATCGCACTTTTCAAAGATTGCTTTGCTGGCAATGAGTTTTTATAATTAGGCGATCGCAGCAAACAAAAACTAACCCTGAAGTAGCTTTTGTGAACCCTGAAGTAGCTTTTGTGAACCCTGAAGTAGCTTTTGCGAACCCTGAAGCAGCTTTTGCGAACCTTGAAGTAGCTTTTGCGAACCTTGAAGTAGCTTTTGCGAACCCTGAAGCAGCTTTTGCGAACCCTGAAGCAGCTTTTGCAAACCTTGAAGTAGCTTTTGCGAACCTTGAAGTAGCTTTTGCGAACCCTGAAGCAGCTTTTGCGAACCCTGAAGTAGCTTTTGCGAGATCCTTATCCCATTAAATATGAAAAATAATTACATTTGACAATAGGTGAAATAATTTATGAGAATTTTTTTCAAAGAGTTGCAATTAAATTAATTTTGTCAAAATATCAAGTCTCACTATTAGTTATTAATTGGTTTACCCAGCGTGCCGCCTCAATAGCAGATGCAAACCGCATAGACACCCTAGAAACCCTCACTTCTCCCGTACTAGGATTTGTTGCTTTGAGGAACTGCATAGGTTGGACATTAATTCGTTTTCTAATGATACGTAATAATTTGTATTCTTCCCAGGAGTCAATTTCGACTGTGTTCATTTTTTCTAATAAATGTACCAAGCCGATATCATCGAGTTTACGGGCGCGTTCAAGCTTTAGTTTACCGTGGTCTGCATACAAGTTATATCCATCTGCAAAGGCGATCGCAGGTGTATCTTCGGCATGGATATGGTTGTTGCTATCAATATTGATTGTGGTCGAATGGTTACAGATAATAGCAGTATTCTGAAAAAAGAAAGTCCATCCACAATTTTTAACAAATTCTTCTAAAATTAATATTTGATTTTGAAATTGGTGGAAATTTAAATCCTGAATACAAAAATCAAAATAACTACATCCAGCAATGAATTTTTCAGGTTTTCGGCAAGAAGAGAATATATTTTTAATTAAGTGGCGATCGCGCTTACCAAAGTGTTTACCAAAAATATCTTGCCACTGCATTTCTAGCTGGTCTTGCAGTAAATTGGCATACTCTTTTGCCAGATCATTCTTAAACAACGAATGTAAATTTGTTTGTAAATCACTGGGTAGTCGCATGAGTAAATCTGATTGCAAATTACTGTAGATTCTGCTCCAATAAAAACTATCTATAGCATCACCCAAGATTGTGTGGGAATTAACTTTGAACAAATTCCAGATGTACTCGAATGCAGCATTAGGGCTATCAACGATAATTATTTCAGGTTCCGCAAGTTCGAGTGCAGTATATATTCCTCGAACTGCATCCATAGCATATTGTTGATTGATGCCTTCCGTGGATAGTCCAATGTCTTGCCATTTTTCTCGATATCGGGGTATGAATGCACGTTGTTCTGGTGTCAGATAGTCGGCGGACATAGCAGGTATGCGATACAGTGGCTATTTTGTATTAAAGCAGGTTATTTGACTTGGTGAGTAGAATTTAGGAACAAGCCAGTAGAGTGGCTTTAAAATTTTATCCTCAAGATAATCCCCATGAGTGCGATCGCAATCAACTTAAACCCCATTATCCAACTCACCGATAACCAGTTTTATCAACTCTGTCGGGAAAACCCTGAAGTCAAATTTGAACGCAATGCATCGGGAAAATTACTAATTATGCCACCCACAGGCGGAGAAACTGGAAATCGCAATTCAGAAATTAATGCTGATTTTGTGATTTGGAATCGTCAAACTAAACTAGGAGTTGGCTTCGATTCTTCCACATGCTTTAAACTTCCCAATAGTGCAAACCGTTCTCCTGATGTCGCTTGGATTAGACAAGATAGATGGGATGCACTCACACCTGAACAAAAAGAAAAGTTTCCACCGATCGCACCAGATTTTGTTTTAGAGTTAATGTCACCCAGCGATAGTTTGCGAGAAACGCAAGCGAAAATGCAGGAATATATCGATAACGAAGCTAAATTAGGTTGGTTAATTAATCCGAAAATGTGTCAGGTAGAAATCTATCGGATTGGTAAACCAGTAGAAATATTAGCATCTCCCCAAGAATTATCAGGAGAAGATGTTTTACTAGGATTTATTTTAAATTTACAAATAATCAGGGGATAAATATTTATTGATTTCGGATTACCTGTTCAAATTCAACAACAGCGTCGTACTGGTCAGGCATGGCGATATAATTGAGCAGCAAAGCTGGATCTAAATCTGGAAAAAACCCACTCCGGTTTACTTGTTCGTACTCGCCCTGTTCGCTAAGACGGAATATTTTGATAGAGTTAGATTTCCAAAACCAGACTTCAGGCACTTTTTTAGGTTTGTATAACTCTTTCCTGTTAATGGTTCCACTGGTGACAATAACTTCAATCACAATGTCAGGAACTTCTTTTTCTGTGCCAATGCTGTAAGATTCATCTGGCGTACCAGAAGCATATCCAGGTTCTTCCAAAGTGAAACCACCACGACAGTAGAACCGGATGCCCAAGTTTTTCATGTAAGCTTCTAACAACAAACCGAGAGTTCTTTTCACTTTCTCATGTTTATCTCCAATTGGGGACATAATTTCTAAAATTCCTGACAAATAAGATAGTCTGATATTGCGATTTTCCTGAAGTTGTGTTTCGATACCTTTAAATTGATCCCAAGAAATATTCTTGAGAGTTACAAGTTTTTCTTCCGTAGGCTGGTCTATTAGTGGGATGCTCATAAAAACACTTTCCTTATACGTTCGCTAATTCTACTATTTACCAAATTTTTGCAAGCGATCGCGCTACCTATGGAAACAACCAGCTACTTCCATTGCTGTAAAACTGAAACCGTCCAAAGCCGAGAAATTGCCCGTGGGATTTCTCACCCACTGGAAACGCTGTTACACCCAGTAAGTAGACACCAGAAAAGCTAGGATTACTCACAGGGCGAAGGGCGATTGTTACAGTTTGTCCGGGAGTTACAGGCGGTTCAAAGTTCACAGTAACGGTTCGTGTCTCGCGTTCGTCTGTGACTGCGCCTAGTGTTAGCCGAGATTCTTTGCGATTGCGCTCTCCAACAAAGGCGCGGGTATCATTAAGATGATAGCGGATGTTTTCTGTTCCCTCTCTCTGTGCGATCGTTACTTTCTGGAGAGATTCTCCAGCATTTTCCGGCAGGTTGATAGTGAAATAGTAAGTTCCGCCCCAAACATTCACATCTTTATAAGTAGTCGTTGCCTTAACAAGTTTCGGCGGCTGGACAAAGTAGACTGTACCATCTCTAAGCTGCACCGCTTGAGTCACCGGAAGCGTTACTCCCCCAATACCCATTGCTAACGAGAGGGTTATTCCAAATAAAGTTGTAACACGCATAATTCAAATATAAAAAACGCACTCATTTCCATTTTAATTCTTTGGGAATGAGTGACTTGGGAATAATAGAAGCTTGTTTTTGCCAATCAGAAGATTTTGTGTACCACCAAGCCCAAACAATTAAAACTGCTTGAAAGGGAAGCCTGATTATGTGTACCCAAGGTGAATTTGGTATATGTTCTAGCTGAATATGATTAACCGCCATATTGATATTGGCAGGATAAACGGCAATAAAAAGAGCAATAAGTCCCCAAGCAGCAGCCTGGCTTACAGGCGGGACTAATAAGCCAATACCACCCAAAATTTCATAAAAACCACTGAGATAAACTAATCCTAAAGGATAAGGAAGTTGCGGTGGCATAATTTTGACATACGGTTCTGCAATAACAAAGTGTGTCACCCCAACCACAATGATTGATATACCAAGAATGACACGTAATATTTCTTTATACTTATTCATAGGTTTTGCTTGATTATATATTTCAGGACTTACGCAAAAAAGTTCTGAAGTAGCGGTAATTCATGAATTACCGCTACGAAACATCAGGTTTTTAAGACAATTTTGCGTAAGTCCCATATTTGTCCTTATTATTTAATTTTGATTGATGGATGTTAATCTGTCTTGAGTCAAAAGGAGGAAAAATCGGCAAAATTTTCCAAAATCCCACTTAATTAAGAGATTCATCTCCACTTTAGAACGATATGAGTGATTATTTAATCCTCACTTTGCCACCTATTACTAATTATTCATAAAAAATATGACCGATGCTTTTAGCCGACTTGCACCCTTTATCCAAGAATATATTTATCATCATCAATGGACTGAATTACGACCAGTTCAAATTGCTGCTTGCGAGGTTATATTTGACACCGATGCTCACTTGCTAGTTACTGCTGCAACTGCTGCGGGTAAAACGGAAGCAGCCTTTCTGCCAATTTTGACTTTATTACATACCAACCCTGCTGCAACTATAGGAGCATTATATATTAGTCCAATCAAAGCTTTAATTAACGATCAATTTGAGCGTCTCAACGACTTACTCAAAGAAGCAGATATTCCAGTTTGGCACTGGCACGGTGATGTTTCTCAAGGCCGAAAAAACAAGCTTTTAAAAAATCCTCAAGGAATTCTCCAAATTACACCAGAATCTTTAGAAAGTTTATTAATCAACAAAAATAATGACATACTCCGCTTATTTGGTGACTTAAGATTTGTCATTATTGATGAAATTCACGCTTTTATGGGAAGCGATCGCGGTTGTCAAATTATTTGCCAATTACAACGTTTAGCAAAGTTAACACAAAAACAACCGCGCCGTATTGGTTTATCGGCAACTCTTGGTGATTACTCAATAGCTGAAGATTGGTTGCGTTCAGGAACAGATAAGCCAGTAATTACACCGCAAGCTGACGGGATAAAACGCCAAATCAAACTAGCTGTAGAACATTTTTATATTACTGATGAAGTAGATGAATCAGAGGCAACAGATTATGAACAATATATTTTCAACCTCAGCAAATCTCGCAAATGCCTAATATTTGCTAATAATCGCACGCGGACTGAATCTATCATTGCATCTTTGCGACAAATTGCCACAGAACAAGGACTACCAGATATATATCATGTCCATCATGGGAGTATATCTGCTAGCTTGCGACAAGCTGCTGAGAATGCAATGCGTGAACCTAACAATCCAGCAGTTACTGCCGCTACTCTGACTTTAGAATTAGGTATAGATATCGGTCATTTAGAGCGAGTTATTCAGTTAGAATCACCTTTGTCTGTAGCTAGTTTTTTACAGCGCTTGGGACGTAGTGGTAGGAGAGGTGAAGCTGCTGATATGCGCTTTATCTGTGCTGAAGAAAAGCCATTGTCAGAAGCTTCTCTACCAGAACAAATACCCTGGCAATTGTTGCAGTCTATCGCTATTATTCAACTTTATTTAGAAGAGCAATGGATTGAACCAATCAAACCGATTAAATATCCTTTGAGTTTGCTTTATCACCAGACAATGAGTATTTTAACAGCAATAGGAGAACTTTCACCTAATGCCTTAGCTAAACAAGTTTTTAGCTTACCGCCCTTTGCAGCTATTTCCAAAGAAGATTTCCAATTATTTCTCCGCTATTTAATCGATATTGGTCATATTCAGCATACCGAGCAAGGTAAATTAATCCTGGGTTTGGCAGGAGAAAAAATTGTGAGGAAGTTTCAGTTTTATGCTGTCTTTGCTGAACAGCAAGAATATATTGTTAAGCAAGGTGCAACGGAAATTGGCAGTATTGTTACGCCACCTGCTGTTGGTAATCAATTTGCTTTAGCTGGTAGAAGTTGGGAAGTTGTAGAAGTTGACTTTAAAAAGAAGGCTATTTTTGTTAAACAAGCTGAGGGTAAAGCTAGTATTTATTGGCGTGGGAGTGGTGGCACTATTCATACCAAAGTTTTACAACGAATGCAACAGGTTTTATTTGAAAATACTGAGTATAGCTATTTACAAAAAAATGCTTTGCAACGTTTACGTAAAGTTCGCCAGTTGGTGCAGGATGTTGGATTAGATAAACAAAATATTTTGCAATTGGAAAAAGAGAAATGCTGTATTTTTCCTTGGATGGGTACGGTTGCTTATCGCACCTTAGAAAGATTACTAAATTCCTACTGTAGAGAATCATTGGAAATTATCAGTATTGGCGGATTAAATCCCTATTACTTCACAATTAAATTAGGCAAGGATAAATTTAAATCTCTTTATCATGAGATTGCTTCATTATGTGAGCAAAGAATTATTTCAGAAGATTTACTCAGTACTTCAGAAGCACCAGAAATTCATAAGTACGATCGATTTATTCCTCATTCACTTTTACGAAAAGCTTTTGCTAGCGATTATTTAGATATGAGAGAATTAAAACAGCAAGTGGCACTGTGGAGAGAATAGACAATAGTAGAATGGTTTAATTGCTTGAAAATTGCTATAGCAATCCTAAATGAGTTGTGTTGTCATAGTCTGCTGTTGATATAAGTTATTTTTTAACGTAGACGCTTCTCTACGAGACGCTACGTGAACGGCTTGCAGCAAGCTACCGCAGAGACGCAGAGGGCACAGAGAGGAGAATCAAAAGAAGTTGATGGCGAATGGTTTATGACTGTTATTACCACTCTTAAAAATTACAAGTGGGTAATCCAGTAACATCAGTTTGGAGAGCAAACAAATCACCTGAATAGGGACTTTTATCGATTTCTGCTTGGCTTAGTCCAACTGAAGCAGTAGTAATGTAAAGTGTTCGCAAATTATCCCCGCCAAAAGTACAGTTAGTTGGCAATTGCACAGGTAGCTTTATCCGCAATATCTCTTCACCCTTTGGGTTGAAACGAATCACACACCATCCATCCCACATAGCTGACCAAATATATCCTTCACTGTCTATTGTCAATCCATCTGGGTAGAAAGATTCATGAGTTAAATCAACAAAAATCCGACGATTACTAATGCTTCCTGTTACTGAATTAAAATCGTAAGCATATATTTTTTGCTGAGGAGAATCTGTTAGGTAAAATGTCTTTTGATCGGGACTCCACCCCAAACCATTAGAAATAGTCAATCCTGTTTCCATTAAATGCAATGAACCATCAGTGTCATAGCGATAGAGGCTAGCTTGAAGTTTTTCTAGAGAACACATTGAACCGAACCAGAAACGTCCTTGAGGGTCATATTTACCATCATTGAGACGGTTATCTGGAAAATTCGCTTCAACTTCTAAAATGCGGGTAACTACACCTGTCTGAGTGTTGAGGAATGCCAAGTGATGACGCAGCAACATAATTAATCTATCTGCATCTGCTGTTGCGATCGCACTTACCACATCTCCCACATCAAAAAAGCAGTCTTTCCCCGTAGCCGGATTGAATTGATGCACCCGATGGTTGTAGATATCGACCCAGTAAATTAGGTTTTGGGTAGAGTCCCAGATAGGGCTTTCACCCAAGCGGGCACGGGATTCTAAAACATTATGAAGTGGATACTTTCCCATAATAAGTTGATTTTATATTTTTGATTTTAAGAAATATTGTTGAATATTTTCGCGCTCATTCATTTTCAAAAATTTTTATTTTGACCTTGATTAAACCTTTACCGCGATCCGTTAACTTAAAGTTAGTCGGTCAAGATTCTCCTTATGTACCAAACAGACCCGCCTCTCTCTCCCAAAGAAGTCCTACCCACGATGTACGATCTTCCCAGTGAATACCCGGAGGACTCTGGTTTGCCTGACGAATTTCACCTTTTTCAACCCCAACTTCTGCGTGAAACCTTCTGTCCGCCTAACTATCCAGCAGACGAGGTATTTGTAGCCACTGATTTGAATCTTTACTATGACCTCCGGCATACGCTGTGGTACAAACGCCCAGACTGGTTTGCTACTGTGGGTGTTTCGCGTCTCTACGAACAGCAAAACTTGCGTTTAAGTTATGTGATCTGGCAAGAAGGGGTTGCTCCTTTTGTAGTGGTAGAGTTGCTTTCTCCTGGCACTGAAAAAGAAGACTTAGGACAAACTCTGCGAGAGATTAACCAACCGCCGACCAAATGGGAAGTTTATGAGCGGATTTTGCGAGTTCCTTACTACATTGTCTTTGACCGCTACACTGACAAACTCCAAGCATTCCAATTAGTTGCAGACCGCTACAGCGAATTGGATTTGAGTACCTCACGGGTCTGGATGCCAGGTGTGGAACTCGGCTTAGGACTTTGGCAAGGTTCTTACCAACAAATTGAGCGATTGTGGCTACGTTGGTATGATGCATCCGGGAATTGGCTTCCCACACCCCTAGAACGAGAAAATCAACGTGCTAATAGATTAGCAGCACAGCTGCGAGAGTTAGGCGTTAACCCTGATGAGTTATGAAGATGCGATCGCACCAGTAGGGGCAAATAGCGATATGCCCCTAAACATTTTTACTCACAAGCTTGTAAAATTTCCTCATCGACAGAGAAATCTACTTCTGCTTTGTCTTTTGCATTAGCTAAATAATCATTTTCCAAAGAGTCTTGCAACCCAGAAATCAAATCATATTCAGGATGCCAGTTTAATTCTGTTTGCGCTTTATTCACCGA